>NZ_JBKQGZ010000011.1:0-178799 GCF_050487165.1 Providencia sp. Me31A | reverse complement strand
TATTTGGAATATCATTCTAGATGAATTTATATAGGTCTCGTAAATTCCGAGACTAGTAGTAACCAATACTTATATAAAACTCTATCAATGCTACTCAATGAATAGCATTTGTAGAATTAAATAAAATCAATTCGGTTCAGCTGGTGAAAGCTCACCTTCTTCGAACCATGCATTCACAGCACGACCATCAGCAGATAAGTAATGGACATAATACTGATTGGCATCATTCTGATACTCGGCACGACCTTTAACATGGCCTTCTTCACCACTGATGGTTACTTGTACAACCTGACCTAATTCATGTTTAAACATTGAAATGTCTCCTGATTTTAAGGTAATAAAGCAAATTATGTCTCTCCATAAGTCACGCCGCTTCTTCTCCGGTTGCTGACGTTTCAACCTAATGAGTCTACCCAAACTTGGATTCGTTGTTTTTGATTCTCAGTGTGCGCTATCAAGTGAGAGGTTGGTCACAGCTAACACATGAGACAGCGACAACGCCACGCTCATACTGATTGCTTTATTTATCTCACCACTTCAACGGTGTGCCCGTTTGCATCAGTGATATAAGCTGATTCGCCTTTGTATATGAACTCATACATCTGACCGTTAAATTCTTTCATGTTTGGATGTGTGATTGACTCACATTCAGTAACGATGATTGCTATACAGTCTTTTTGCACATCGACATGATCAATGCTCTTTTCACTAACAATGAGTTCTTCTTCCTGTAACGCTTTTGTGCATTCTGCATCTTCATAGATCGCTGGGTTTTCTATAGCGTAATCAGGGTTTGACCAATTCTTGAACTTATCTAACAACTCAATGAAGCGAGGGCTGCCCAGTTTAATTATCGATAGGCTACTTTCACTTCTTAGACTGACATCACCGTTAACAATGGTTTTTAAAGTAAACATATTTTTTTCCTGTTTCTGTTGGTATGAAAAAACCCCCTAATTGGAGGTTCGTTACCTCTTAAAAACGCTCAATGCGCTGAGATAAAGTTTCAGAGTAACTACGCATGTGACCTAACTGCTTGCTCAATAACTCTTGGTCGCGATGTTCTAATGTTTTGCAGGTATCGCCATTAATGAAAGCTGTTAGCTTTGTGATTTTGTCGTCTAACTCTGCCTTCTCATCTACTACTCGTTGCTGATGTGGTTGCATTTGATGCTCCTGTAGACATTAAAAAACCCCGCTATTGCGAGGCTCGTTGTTTTCGTTTGGTAATCCAGCCAATGCGGAATATCACAAAAGGAATTGTTAAGTTGAACACTGATAACCTTAACCCAACTGTCGGGCTAAAATCAGGGCAGTACGCAAGGTGAAATAATGCATACAACCTAGAATCATTTTTCCTAGTCGTGTACCAAAGCTCTTTATCTATTCCGATGCTCAAATAAAGTCGCTTGATGAAAATGCTTTTATTCATTATTCACCTGTCGCTGTTGTTCAATTTCCCGTATTGCTTTCTTATCTAGATTGCACTTTACTATTGAGTTCATAGCGTCAGCTAATAATTGAGGAAAGTCACCCCAATCTACTTTCTCAGGAATATCAGGCTGGGGACAATCAACGGTTAGTTGTGCTGGTATTGGTGGAGACTGAACGGGAATCAATACCTCTTTTGTAGTTCCGCAACTCACTAACAACATCATCGGGCACAGCAGTATTAGCGCACTCATTGTCTTTGAGCACTGTTTTGATAACAGTCTTAATTTTGACATGCTCTGAGTCCTCTAATTGCTTTGCTTTGATGTTGTCGAGTGATACTTGATAGTGAAGAGTGATAGCAGATTGGGTTACTTTGTTAAGTAGTTGGCTTGTTGATAACTCGCTAGACTTTTTTTCATATTTAACCTGTAACTTGTCAAAGTCATCAGCAACCCACCAGAGCCAAAATAGCAAAATGGCACAAGCGGCCATTAATGCTTTAGTTAGCGAACCCATATCACGACTCTTTCACTGACAATGCGGCGTCACCGATTGGCAGAGGTCGATTATCAACTTCCACACCTTTAGGCCATCTATAGCCAACAACTCTGGCCAGCGGGAATGATTTAATATTAACCGCATCCGATTGATTACCTCCTAAAATAAGCAACTTACCGTCCGCGGTTTTCCCTACACAAAAACCAACGTGCCCACCGCCAGCTCTATCAAAAATTACCACGCAACCATAGTGAGGCTCTTTTAATGCAATACCCCAATCTAAATATGATTTTGCCGCTTCAGGAACCTTGCTGACCGAGCGACTACCGATAATTCCAGCCCGTTCAAGCATTGCACCAACATAGCCCGCGCACCAAGAGGTTTTGTCCTCCTTGATACCTGACCATTTCATATCTTTCCAATACTGAACAATTTTAGGATTGCTGTTCGGGCTGGGGAATCGAGTAACTCCAATTTCTTTTCTGGCTTCGATTAGCCACTTAGGTTCTGTCATTTCTTCACCATAAAAGTAAAAGGCCGCTTAATTAGCAGCCAGATTGATTTGATTCGGGACATTAACTTACTAATGACAACAATTGACATGATGTTGCCACCAGCGGAAAAGATAACGAGGAAAAAGACACCATCAAAAACAACATCAGATGGTGCTGACACTCGTTCACCACCTAATGTTTCCCATATCTGGTAAACCCAACAAATAATTAAAATAGTGCCTACCACAGAATCTCTTCGCTTCTCATAACGACAAAGAAATACAGTCGCGGCTGAAACAAGCATGAACGAAATATCAGCAGCATCCAACGGGTGAACCTCCACCCATCGGGTTAAATCCGTGAAGATAGTTAAGAAGGTTTCCATCAGTTACCCCCTTTATTTCGCCAATCTTTAATGGCCTGTACGATACTGCTGAAGTTTCGGTCTATTGATGCTGCAATACGACTAAACAACTTTCTAAGGTTGTCTTTGTTTGCAGCAAGCACCAGTACGGGGATTAATAAGGCCGAAATAATAATGGCTGTAATTTTAGGGCTAATTTCCCATGACCAGACTTGAGCGATAAATTCAGAAGCCTCTTTGGCAATGAGGATCCCCGCACCTAGCGCCAAAATAAAATGGAATATCTTTCGTCGGTTATTATCTTTAGATGCAATGACGGAAACTGAAGCGCCAATTACTGCCCCTAGCACAACACCATAGTCGGCACCAATAAGGAAACCGCCCATCGCGCCACCGCCAGCAGCACCGAGGGTTATCCCTATTGATGTGCTCATAAATTATTTGTTCTCTTAGGTTAATAGGTAGCCACCAGCAAGGTCATTTCAGTAATTAAACATGTTGATAGTGATTTGCTGTGGCCATATACGAAAAAGACCACGCAATGCGCAGCCCTTAAAATTTGACTTAAAAATTTACGTACGATAACGTTTTCAGATAGTTATGTTACAAGTTAACTTTTATGCTCAGCTGTAGAATGGTCGCGCCGCTCACATACGCAACAATGGCGATTCATGTATTGCTCGCCCTCAAATTTATCGCTCAAAGCTATACCATCTGGTAAAAGTGCCCACGCAACATAAAAACTATGAGGACTCATCATCTCACCGGGGGCATGGTAAATTCCGATAAAACAATCATCCTCATCTTTATCGACCTGAATATAGCCGATGTGCCAGCCATCGCACGGATTAAGTACAATGACCTCTTTGCCGTCTAAATCTTCGGTTGGTAATTCGCTGGCTGGTCTGAATACTAATTCTGTAGGTATTTGCATTATTAATCCCCAGAAAGCAAAAAACCCCGCATCGCGAGGTTATATACAATTTCGGCAACATACCAAATTAGCCTTAAATATGGCCTATTTTGTTGACTTTTGCAAGTTATGGTACCTATTTTTATTGATTTGTTTAAATCGCATACGCCCCATAGAAAGCAGTGCACATTTATCTAGTTCATAACATATTTGAAGCATGTCATCCCAATACGCTTGATAATTTTTACTCCAATTGTCACGCTCAACACCCACCAGCCGCGCTAGGTCAGTTTGTAAGTAATCACGGCCAGTACAAACCTGAACTGATAACCAAACCAATGACCTCAATCTCTCTTTGACCTTTTTGGTTATTTTCTTACCTTTATGCTGTTTTTCAAACTCAGACCATATGTGAACGCTAATATTGACCTGATGGTCAAATTTCAAACTATGCCCATAACAATACTTTATCCATGAATGTTGCTCTTCACTTAACGCATTGATAGCCCTACGCCATGAACACAGTAAAAAATCTTCATGATCTATCATCGGCTTTGGAGTTCGACAACATCGAGTTTCCAATACATAAACTGGATCTGTATCACGGCAAACAAGGCGACCATTTAATTCCAAGTCCCTTTTTCTAATTCTTGGGGTTGTCCTAGTATCTGTTAGCCCAAAATCTTCAAATGCTGCAAGCTGCCCCTTAGTTGCGACTCTTAAATTTGATGTAGCTACCCATGCCATATCGCTTAAATATTCCAAGTCATGCGCATAAATTGGCATATAAAACCCTCCACTGCGTTCCGCACAACGCATTAACCAAAAACACCCAGTGCCGCTGAACGGTCTAGGAATCGAAATAACAAAACCAACTGGCTTCCATGCTCGCGCTCCCACCCATTTGGATCTTTATGCAACTCGCTATGGTGAATGCGACATAATGGGATAGTGAACAAATCATGGGCCTTAGTACCCATTCCGCCCTGACCATGTCCGATTAGGTGATGTGCGTCATGCGCGATAGAGTTACAGACACAACATGGTTGTGATTTTACCCACTTAAGGTATTCGTCGCTTGTCCAGCGTTTAAACTTTGGCTTTAACATCAAGCTAGCTGGTGGCTCTGGATCGATGGTTAAATTTAATACAGGTTTTGATACCCGTTCATCATCAACCAAATCGCTGAGGTATTGGTCAGAAAGAGAGATTAGTCCAGAGGGCTTATTTTTCAGCTCCTCTGGTAATGTCATGAGCAACATTCTGCCGGCGAATGCATTTAAGTTTGCTCCTGGTTTAAATATCACAGCGTTAATTTCAGGAACGATGATCGGAGTTAATATCCATTGGTGATTCATGATATTTTCTCCAAATCTGCATTAAGGGGATTTATCTCAATTTCAAATCGACCGCCCTTTACTACCTCACACCAAGTGATATCTACATGCTTCACCTGAACGTCATCACTCCAAACACCAGCATGCGTTAATGCATCGAAAGGGGCTTTCAAGTAATTATCGATATCCATTCGGCGCTTTGATGGTGGGTACATCTTCACAATGACAGATACATGCTCAGTAATTGCTTTCGGTCTTTTGCGCAATTGTTCATAGATGGCAGCGGCTGCATTTGCTCGGAACGCACGCCCTTTTGCACTAATTAACGTTTTACCGTTTATATTCCGCCAGCACGCATTAACGCTTGGTGGAAAAGGTAGGATAAGGCTTAAAGATCCAGACATATTTGACCTCCACCAGCAACGATAGAAAATTCTCTACCATTAGCATTCAAATACTTATTCCAATGAGCTTTGCGAATTATTTTTGCTTGCTCTACGGTAAAGCTGGCTTCGCGCAATCCACCGTTATGCCGACGAACCATAAAACCCTTGCTATACAGTTCTTGGCAAATGGGGCAGTAATCTACTGTGTCCATAAACCCAGCAGGGCCAGAAAAAAAGATATTGCTCTGCCATGTTGCACACTCACGACACATTGGGGCATCGCAGGTATGATTCTTTCTTAGAGTTATCATGTTGCCGTTTTCATCCTCATCGGCATCAAACCCAAGAACAAAATCACACAGTAAGGTTGCTTTACCACCACAGAACATGCATTTATTGCTAGCCATTTGTCACAACCTCATTCCATAATTTCACAGCCTCGGTTCTATCGTTTACTGCGGGACTTTTTTTTCCGCAGCTATGGCAATAAACATAAAACCAAGTGCGATATTCAAGGGTCTGAATGTGCAGATCTTCACTTCCACATTTACATTGATGAATTTCTGGCATTTTGTTTTTCACTACCTAACCTCCGCCAGTAATGCATTGAATTTTAATATCAATGGGTTATGCGTTTTCATTAACTCTTTAACATCACACTTAACATGTCGATTTGTTTTTGCTCTATATCTCTTGCTTTTGTTGTCTAGTTCGACTGCTTTCTCGTAAGCATCTTGCTGAAGCACATAAATACTAAAAGCCCCTTCTTTTCTTTCTGTTTTCTTTATCGCTTTAGCTCTAAGCAAAAAATCTATCGTATGCTTTGTATGGTTATCAGATGATGCATATATGCTTCTGATTTTCTTAGTTGTTATTTCGTTACCCGCTTTAAATTCGCTCGCTATTCGTAGATATAATGGGGTCACGCTACCACCCCCATTTTTTTAGCTAACCATTGCGCTTGCTCTATAAATGCCTTACCGCGCTGTTCCAGTTCTTCTCTGCTGATGTAATCAAATGCTTTTCCATTCCATGTTTTATCGAATACAACAATTGCCCCGGAGAAACGTGCACCAGATGGAACTTGAGTTTCATCGGCGGGGTTAAACCATTCAGGGAGTTCAAACCCAAGACGACCCCGAATAAAGCAAACATGATCTGCATTTTCTGGCCACCACGCTTCGCTCATCGCTGCCTTTAATAAAAAGACGTATCTGCCACCTTTTTCACGCATTGAAAACGCATGATTCATGATGTGTCCTACACCTGTAATGGCTTGTTTTTCATGATAAGTACTACGTGAATATGGAGGGTTTCCATAAGCTGCGCCATCGATCTCTTTCAGCTTTTCTGACCAATCTTGTGTTAATGCATTATCTTCGGCTGTATAGAAATGAGGGCACTTGCTATTCTGTCCATCAGTGAATAGATCGAGCGTAAACGGTCCATAGATAGAGTTAATACCCCAAAATAATTCCTCGGGTGTTCTCCACTGATCCCCAACCTCTTTAAGTTCGTGAGCTGATTGCAGTTTCAGAGTATTAAGCTTTTTAACGTAATCACTTTGCGGAATGGCCTGCGCTACAGCATTGCAAATACGCTCACCAATCCAACGCATAACCGGTACAGCCATTGAATTTCCTAGAGCGCGATAACGGTGACCATCCGGGCAATCATCAATAGATTTATTGTTGAAAGGCACTTTAGTGTGATTGTCAGGAAAGCCCTGTAGGCGTTCGCATTCAATGGGGGTTAATCTGCGTACGATGTTATTAATACTAACGCCATGACGACCTACTTTCGTTAATGTGTATAAGATATCGCTTTCGTTATAGCCATTTCCATTACCGCCATTTTCAGGCTTGCGACCAATTGTATTACCAGCTAATGCGATAGCAGGTTGCTGAGAGGCCTGTAAACAACCTACAGTTTCTGAGCTAGCACCAAGTGTTGATGAAGTTTTTCCACCAGCTTGTGGGTTAAAAACAATTAAATCAGTCGCGCTTTTATCGTCACGGCTTCTTAACGTTGATGCGGAATCGTCTTGGGTATATTGACCAAATGACTGTAAACGGAATGTATCAATGATATGGAAATCACCCGTGAATGCTTCTTGGTTGCCTAGCCAGTGTTTAGCACCGCAATTTGCTAAGATTGTTCCTGTTGTTTGATTGCCACTAGCAAGGCATTCTCCAGCATCGCTGGTAATTGTTTCTTCCTGCGTTCTGCTCGTCTCAATATCCCCTCGCATGCCTGCTTGCTCAAATAGAATTTCGGCGACACTGATGTCTTTTCTAGCAGTTGCGACAACGAAGACACGACGACGGCGTTGGGGTACTCCGAAATATTGAGCGTCGAGGATTCTCCAAGCGATAGTTCTTTGTGGTCCAGACACAACACCAGCGTTTGACCATTTTGCCCCTGGCGGCTTAAGTTCTTCACTTTCTCCGGCAAGTCCAGCAAGAAAGCATCCAAAGGCATTGTCTTTACTGCTGAGGACGCCAGGGACATTTTCCCAGACGATGACTGACGACTCTTTGCCTTCGTTTTTTCTGATTTCATCAATACAATCCGCTAATTCAACAAATGATAAAGTTAATTGCCCACGCTCATCACTTAGACCACCACGTAAACCCGCTACGCTGAACGCTTGGCATGGAGTACCACCCACCAACACGTCTGGCGCGGTTACTTCACTAGCTTTCAATTTTTCAGCAATGGTGGTCATGTCGCCTAGGTTTTTAACGTCTGGCCAGTGGTGATTTAATACCGCGCAAGGGAATGGCTCTATTTCACTAAACCACTCAGGTTTCATGTTTAATGGTTCCCACGCAACGCTTGCCGCCTCAATACCAGAGCACACCGATCCGTATGTTAATTTCATCAGATAGCACCTCGCTGCTGGTGGGATTTAACATACTCGCGCATATGCTTATAACGCTGCTGAACTTGAAAATGGTCAACATAATGGTTTAAGTGGCGAAACTTCCTGCAGGTCACTAAGTCACGACGGGATTGATTCCATCTGTTACGAAGCTTGCGGATAGTGCGCCATTTTCGTAGCTGTTTGAACATGGCAATCATGCTTAGCACGTCAACGCCATAAATTGTTTTAGCTTCACTACGCATCATGCTGTCACCTCACGCGCTGCTTGTTCTGCCGCCTGTTGCCAAATACCAGCCCATGCCTTGCGGCCTACAAAGTCCGTCATGCGACGAACGCCCGATTTACCCGCTAGTTCGCTTGCAATTTCCTCAATGCGATTTTGAGGTTTTGAACGGGAACCGATGATCCGAGTAAATGCCTCATCACGCTCAACAGCGTCGACTTTCACCTTTTGCTCACCAGCAAGGCGCAATGTGAGGTCATCCCACTGGCTACGTAGTGTTCTTGGACACTGAACGTTTTTCTTCCAGAACTCGTCTTGGGTAACACGCTTGTAGAATTGGCAAATTTCTTTGTGGCTATGCCCGTCAACAGTGACCATCAGGCGAACTTCGTTAGCCCAGTCAGTGTAATTAGGCTCCTTAGGTGCTTTGAGCCCTAAGTCTTTGAATACCTCGCACTTGCGGTCAAATAACCATTCGGCACACTTGAGGTCATTAGCTGAGCCCCATTTCTGAAAGTTAGTGCTGTAAATCACTGCTTCTGGGTAACGATTTAAAAAATCAATTTTTGACTGGTCGCTGGATTCGCTAGAATTCTGCGACGAAGAGTTAGTTACTGATGGATCTTGTTTTGAAGTTACTGACGGATCGCCCCCAGATTCTGGCGGGTCAAAACGGTTATTTTTGCTCGATTCTGACGGGACAGAATTTGATGCGTCAGGATTTGACGTATCAGAAACTGGCGGTTGAGAAAGTGCAGCCATTGCCGCTGAAGCTAATTTATCAACATTTAATTGATAGATATTGCTCGCATTGCGGTTACCTTTACGGCGTTTTTCACTTGATAACCACCCTGCTTTTTCTAAGTTTTTAATTGCCGTGCGCACAGTACTTTCCCCTGCCCCAATTTGGCGGGCAATAGTCGGTACCGATGGCCAACAAACACCATCATCATTTGAAAAGTCAGCGAGACGGGCCATAATCGCAACAGCGGTTATTTTTAAACCTGCACTTGCGCAGCCATCCCATACATAACTTGATAGTTTTACGCTCATGCTGCTACCTACTTAACTTCTGTGTAATATTTTTTGAATTGTTCGAGGGGCTCAAAACAGGGGTGCTCATAGTCATCGAGCATGAAAATAACCCGCTGTTTCTGTTTATCCCATTCAACAACATGGACAACACGTCCGCGCCTATCTCGGAAGTAACGATTGAGGTTCTTATGTTTTTCATTGGACATGATCCTCTCTCCCGCAATTAGCATTAAATTCATCTACCAACCACTGCATAAATGGGTAGTTGGTTTCTTGGTAACCGTCTGGTAATTTAATCTCATAGACGAAACGGTTATCACGGATAGATGCACGTACTTGCGTTCTACCCCGTAAATTCGTTACACTGCTCATGCTAGTTACTCCACACAAGTTGTTATTAGCAACCGACGCTCGGGACCGCATATCCTGAGCGTCACCCTTTCTAACGATGCTCATCATGATTTAATCCCATAAACCGTTTTTAATGACTCAATAAACCCTGCAGCGTACCCAAACACCTTTGCTAACTTGCGATCTATTGCCTTAATTTCCTCGTCAGTAAGAACGCCATCAGAAATGCTGTTTTGAATCAGTACAGATAACGCCCCTTGCATAGCACCAAGATTCATGCGTATTTCAAAAAGTTCGACTGTATCTAAATTCTCAGGCTCTATTTTTGTTGCCGGTACAATTGAGTGTCGTTCCATGTGATAGGCCACCAGCAATTGAGTCCCTGATAACTCTTCCATAGCTTCCAACTCATCATGTTCAAAAAATCGACAGCCGTTTTTCTCATATAGCTTGTTATTGAAAGTAGTTTCAGAAATACCCAAAGCACCCGCCATCGCTGAACGCCCACCAGGGAATGCTTTACACATCTCTTTCACGACTTCTTTTAATGTTTGTTTGCACATATCTACAATTCCGTTGTTTTGTTGGTAGTTAACGCAGCTACTTTCCTCTGATAAATTTCATAACAACTTTTAATTGTTATGGGTATAAATCAGGACGTAATTTGCTTCTAGAAACCCCAGATGCTTGCTCAACAACTAGGACTTTGTCCGCTGGAACTCTTTTATTTCTATTTAGCCAATTCCATACTTGTTGCTGCTTAACTGGCTTATTTAGAAGTTCGCTAATGCGTTTTGCTAACTGCGTTTGCCCGCCAGCCGCATCGATTGCTGTTTGCAAGCCTAAAACTGATTCATTGGTTACATGCCCCATAACTCCCCCAAAGTTGTAAATAACAACTTTATCTTAATTCAATACAACAACTTTGACAACTTTTAGATGTTGGAAATATCAACACTTAAAGTTGTAAAATACAATTTCTAGGGAGGGGAACTTATGTCGATAGCTAAACGGTTGTTAGAAGCAAGAATTAAAGCAGGAATGAGCCAAGCGGATCTTGCAGAGAAAGTTGGTGTCAGCCAGCAATCTATTCAAAAAATTGAAGCTGGACAAACAAATGCCCCAAGAAGAATTGCAGATATAGCAAAAGCAGTTAATGTTTCGGCCCATTGGTTGCAATTTGGGGCTAGGGACGAAAATGGCAAAAAAACAGATTATGAAGTAAAGGAATGGGAAGAGATCCCAACTTATAGTGATACTGACTTTGTGGATATTCCCGTGCTTGATATTGAATTAGCCGCTGGTTGTGGCGCAAATGCTGAAGTTGTTGAGGCTGAAGAATATACATACCCATTTCGCAGAGATGAATTACGCAAATATGGCGTCAATGCAAGTAATGCCAGAATTGTTAAAATAGTTGGCAATAGTTTATTCCCAGTATTGAATGGAGGAGATCTGGTTGCAATTGATATTAGCAATAAAAAAATAAAGGATGGCGACCTTTACGCAATAAGAGATGGCGTTTTACTGCGAGTTAAGATCTTGATTTATAGACCTGATGGCGGGCTGATAATACGCAGTTTTAATAGGGATGAATACCCTGATGAGCAACTACCAAGAAGTGAAGCAGTCACCAGGGTTCATGTAATTGGCCGAGTCTTTTGGTCATCAAGAAGCTGGTAAAAATTTCATTAAAATATCTTCTGTAGTTATTTTAATACTAGACTTACCACTATCTCTGTCTTCAATCGCCTTCTCTATTTTTCTTCCGTGGCTGGAGTATCTCCAATCACGGGAGGATAAAGCTCCAATAACAAGGTAGTCAGCCGATTGAGTTACTCTATCTATAACTTTTCCACCAGCATCCTCTATCATTTTTGAAACTAATGACCTTTTTCCCGTTAAAAAATTACCAGTCAAACAAACAGTAACCCCAGACACATCAAAGGTATCAATATCATCGCATGGTAAGTGACATGACAATCCATCAACTACGCCGCTATCTAAATCTGTACCAGAAAAATCGACCAATGCCTTATAAAGCATTTCACTTTCATTTTTATCTATACTGCCATCCTCTTTAATGGCCTTGATTAGTTCATACAATTGTTTGCCAGGATAATTTCTTTTTAGCATTCCATTTTGAGTGAGCCACCAATCAAGATAATTAATCTCATCTAAACCTAGCTGCCTATCTGCAATAATTCCCTTACATAGGCCATTAAGTAGATTAATGTCCGACTCTTTTGAATACAGATCAATATTTGGCATATCCATTATTGATCGCTGAACTTCTAGTAAAGTGCTTTTCAGTTCTGCTCTTTCATCAGCAGTAATCACACCATCCTCCAGTACTCTAGCAATCCTCTCTTGCAAAAGAACCACAAATGGATTGTCTGAAATTTGTTCTGAATCTGAAAGCCATGTGGTTATGTAAAGAATCTCAGAGTCTGATAGCTCATTATCAGACAAGACACCATCAATGATGGAAATTAGGTTTGCGAATAACTTATCTCTATTCTGTTTATAGTTAAAAGCTGGGTTAATTTTCATAGTCTCTCCTATTTACCTATATCCTTTAATTTTCTTTAACTTAAATCAAACAACATAAAGTTGTTGACAAAGGTGTTTTATACAACTAAATTACAACTTAAGGATGTTTAGGGAAAAGCCACTAAATACAACTTTCACAACTTAAGGGTGAATTATGCAAACCAATTCAAATGAACCAATCGTTACTTTTAGTGTGCCAATGTCGCAGGATGATGTGCGCGAATGGATACTATAAAGGCTAAATTGATTAATCGCCTTAAGCAATTACAGGCTGACCGCGATACCAAGCAAGCTGAACTCGAAAAACTCGACGAAGAAATCGCAGAGTACTTGGATATGTGTGCAGTTACTGTTAGTGCTTAACTGAATTCAATCGTGTGGAGTGCTTAGTATGGGAATGCTTATTTTAACTCGCCGAGTCAGTGAAGAAGTCATGATCGGCGATGATATTAAAATTAAAATCTTAGGGGTCAAAGGAAACCAAGTGCGGATTGGTGTCGCTGCTCCTGAAGATGTATCAGTACATCGTGAAGAAATATACCAGCGTGTTTTAGCTGAAAGAAATAATGCCACTGCTAGTGAATGACCTTTGTAGTTTTTGGCGGTGTAGTGCCGCCCTTTTCATAATACATAAGGCCGCTGATTTTATGTCAGTCCATACTAGGTAATATGTCTTTATATATTGTCAGTGGTCTTATTTATTGTGTGGAGTATTGATAATTATGCGGAGATTAACAGATGAAGCGTTTTCCAATTACTAGCTGTGTTATTTTTAAGGCTGAATTACCCAGCGCTGAAGTTTTAGAAGAGCATTTAAAAGAATTACCTTTTGTTGATATTTTAGAGTCGCATTACTTTAGTAATGGTTTTACTCCAAATAAGGTCACGGGCGAATTAGTTACACCGATTGAGGGTGGTTTTATCATACAGTTTCGTATTGATGAAAAAATATTACCTGCTGCTGCCGTTGCTTTTGAAGTAAATAAGCGCATAGCTAAACTGCAAGAGCAAGATATTGAAGAATATTCAGTGATGGATATCAAACATGGCGTAATTGCTGAACTGTTAAAAATTGCATTAACAAAAACAAAAGTAATTACTGCACTTTATCATGTGCAAAAAGGCTTTCTTATTGTGTCCACAACAAATAAAGCGGATAGCCAAGCGCTCGTTGGAGGCCTTATTAAAGCCTGTGGTTCAGTAAAAACAGAAACCATTCATGTTGATGATGTAAAAAATGGAGTCACAACCCGACTAAACAATTACATTAATGACCGTTCACCAGATGAGTGCTTTGGGTACCACTTGTTCCCCGGTAACTTTTATCTCCTTCAGCGTAAAGTTGAGAAAAAGCCAGAGTCTATAAAGTACGATGCTGAGCTAGATTATATTAAAGAAGAATTGACCGAGACGTTATCAAATAATTTTAAAGTGAGTTTAATGGAGTTATACACTCGCGATATTAAATTCAAGTTAAATGAAAATTTCCAATTTAAAAGCATAAAACCAATTCATGACATTGAGTGTGACGGTGATAGCGTTTATCGCTATAGACATATGAATGCTATTTTCATGTTTCATATTACAAATACTATCAGCTTGCTAATTGAATTATTAAAATACAAAGAAAAATCAGAGTAACTATTTAGTCAACACCAAGGAATTTAATTCTCTTTATTAAGAGACGGAATCTTATTATCTAAATTTTGTGTGGAGTATTAATTATGTCTTATATTTCAACCTTTACGGGCAGGCGTTTTGATTTTATCAATATCAGTGCGGATGATATCGATATTAATGATATTGCTCAGGGTTTATCTAATGAATGTCGCTTTGCCGGGCAAATTAGCCAATTCTATTCTGTTGCTCAACATTCTGTTTATGTGAGTCAAATTGTACCGCCTGAATATGCGCTAGAAGCATTACTGCACGATGCTACAGAAGCTTATTGCAAAGATATCCCATCACCTTTGAAATCATTGCTTCCTGAATATAAAACTATTGAAAAACGGATTGATGCGGTAATTCGTCATAAATGGGATTTCCCTGAGTTAATTAGTGAAGTTGTTCATTATACCGATTTGGTTTTACTTGCAACTGAAAGGCGCGATCTGGAAGTTGATGGTGATAATTTCTGGCCTATTTTAGAAGGTGTTCCAGCAACTGATTTAATTACAGTTAGCCCACTATCCCCTATACAAGCGCGAGCAATGTTTATTTATCGCTACAACCAGTTAACAGGAACCATGCCTGAATTCGATGCAGATATAAGATTAAGCACAATCCGTGGTGAATGCGCTTGGGGAGACATTTATTCAGATAAGAAAAAACGCTTTCAAGATGGTGACCCTATTCAAACATCACGAGTTATCAATATCGATACTTATTTAACCGATGGCTATATACAAACAGTTAATTCAGTTTACAGAATTATTGTTTAGGTGGCTGATATGAAAGAGCGCGGAATTATTTTTAATGCTGAAATGGTACGCGCCATCATTGATGGCCGCAAAACTCAAACTCGTAGCGTAGTTAAAGGCGCGACAAGCAATCATATCTTTCATGGTTGGGTAACATCAAGCATACACTCAAAGGATGAAGGTGGGGCCTGCTGGTCTAATAACACCCTGTCCATGCGTGGAAACTCTATTAGATTGCATTGCCCGTTTGGTGAAATTGGTGATCGCCTTTGGGTTCGTGAAACATGGCAAGGGCCATTGATTAATTACACAGATGATGAGCCACCGTTCAAGGGGCATCATATATTCGAGAAATCAGATAATTGCGTTTACAAGGCTGACGGTGTGGCGACACCTGAATTTATTGACAGTGATGATAATTTTCGGCAAGGCTGGAGACCATCAAGCAATATGCCTCGCTGGGCTTCACGTATCACACTAGAAATTACTGATGTTCGAGTGGAGCGCCTACAAGAAGCTAGCGACGATGATTTTAAAGCTGAAGGCTATCCGCTGGAGAGAGAATTAACTGGTGGTAGTACTGATGCGTTTTGTTGGTTTCGTCACTTATGGGATTCAGTTAGTAAACCTGACTGTAATTTTGAAAGTAATCCGTGGGTGTGGGTTATTGAGTTTAAGCGAGTGTGATTATGAATAATGAAATGCTTGAATTAGCCAAAGAATTGAAAGCAGATGCGTTATTAACCCGCAGATATCAAATTGCAAAATGCTCTGTATGGAGTGACCAGTTAATTAATCTGTGTGAGCATGTTGAGAAAATATCTCAAGCAAACGAAGATAGCACTAAATTGATAGAAGCCTTCTGTGCTGATGATGCGGAGTGGCACAAGTTACTTGATACAGTGGAGCAAGAAAACTCAAAACTAATCCGTTTAGTAGTTAAGTTAGCGGATAAGTGCTCTGAAATGAAACAAGAATTAGAGCGTATTAATAAATTGCAGCCTGTAGCTTGGATGTATCCTGTTTTTCATGATGAGAAAATGCAATTCACAACTGATGCGATTGCATCTGAAAATATTGATATCCATTTTCAATCTCATGGTTCGCCACTTAAAGTCACACCACTTTATAAATTAGATAAATAAGGACTAACAATGAAATATAAACACTTAATGGTAGACCTAGAAACTATGAGCAATAAAGGTAATGCCGCTATTGTTTCTATTGGTGCAGTTGCTTTTGAACCCTCAACGGGTGAATTAGGTCCTGAGTTTTACCTAACGGTTGATCTGGTTAGTTGCGAAAAGCTCGGACTGCATATTGATGCCGATACAGTGCTGTGGTGGATGAAGCAAGGTAGTGAAGCTAGAGCTGGTATCGTTGCTGATGGGGTTAATTTACGTAGAGCATTACATGATCTTAACTGCTTTGCTGAAGATACATTAACTAATGATGTTCAGGTGTGGGGTAATGGCGTTGATTTTGACAATGTTATTTTGCATAACGCATATGGCGCGGTCGGTTTAGATCCATTCTGGAAACATTGGAATAATCGCTGCGTTAGAACGATTGTAGAACTTGGTCGCAGTGCTGGTATTGATCCTAAGCGTACACTCGAATTTGAAGGAGAACAACACAACGCATTAGCTGATGCAATCCATCAAGCTAAGTATGTGTCTATTATCCACCAGCATTTAATTAAACCAGTTAACGACGATATCTAATTTGTAAATCTGTATGCGGCAGATGTGGAGATAATTATGAATACAATGTTTTTATTATTAGCTGAATTTGAAACGTCTCAAATACCTTTAGCTGATATAGCTGAGAGATATTTAAAAATGAACCCTACGACAGCAGAAAGAAAGGCTAATGCTGGGGAGTTACCAATACCGACATACCGATTAAATGATAGCCAAAAGTCACCTCGTATAATCCACATCAACGACTTGGCGACATACATAGATAAGCAACGCAACGATGCTATTATTGAATTCAATAGAACCAGATAATAAAAAGGTGCTGATTTTCAGCACCCCTATAGCACCCCTAGTCTTAATAACTAGTTGTTTTTATGTCTCATTCCATCCATTCAGTATGGAAAACGCCTTCTTTATCCGTACGTTTATAAGTGTGAGCACCAAAGTAGTCACGCTGCGCTTGGATTAAATTTGCAGGCAATACCGCCGAACGGTAGCTATCATAGTAAGAAATAGCCGCAGAGAATGTTGGTGTTGGAATACCATTTTGTACACCATAGCAGACAACATCACGCAGCGCTTGCTGGTATTCGTCAGCAATTTGCTTGAAATATGGCGCTAATAACAGGTTGGCGATTTTCGCATCTTGGTTATAAGCATCAGTAATTTTTTGCAAAAACTGTGCACGAATGATACAACCCGCTCGGAAAATTTTCGCAATTTCACCGTAGTTCAGGTCCCAATTGTATTCATCTGACGCTGCTTTCAACTGCTGGAAGCCTTGCGCATAAGAAACAATTTTACCTAAATACAGAGCACGGCGAATTTTTTCGATAAAGTCTTTTTTATCGCCTTCAACCGCTTTCAATACTGGGCCCGTTAATACTTTTGAAGCTGCAACACGTTGATCTTTTAAGAAAGAAATATAACGTGCAAATACTGACTCGGTAATTAAAGTCAAAGGAATGCCTAAGTCCAGAGCGCTCTGGCTAGTCCATTTACCTGTGCCTTTGTTTGCTGCTTCATCCAAAATCACATCAACCAGATATTTACCATCTTCGTCTTTCTTCTTGAAGATATCGGCTGTAATTTCAATCAAATAACTGCTCAGTTCACCTTTATTCCACTCAGCAAAAATGCCAGCTAATTCTTCATTGCTCAGGTTTAGTGAGCCTTTTAGCAGTGAGTAAGCTTCTGCAATTAACTGCATGTCGCCGTATTCAATACCATTGTGAACCATTTTCACATAGTGGCCTGCGCCATCTGCACCAATATAGGTAACACACGGCTCACCTTCTGCTTTCGCTGCAATCTCTTTTAAAATTGGCGCAACCAGTTCATAAGCTTCTTTTTGGCCACCAGGCATAATTGAAGGGCCTTTCAGTGCACCTTCTTCACCACCAGAAACACCTGTTCCGATGAAGTTAAAACCTTGCGCTGATAATTCGCGATTACGACGAATAGTGTCAGTAAATAGCGTGTTACCACCGTCGATTAAAATATCACCTTTGTCCAAATGAGGCGTCAGCGAGGCAATGGTTTTGTCCGTTGCTTCGCCCGCTTTAACCATCAACAAGATACGACGCGGCTTTTCCAGAGAGTCAACAAACTCTTCAATTGTATAGTTAGGAACTAATTTTTTTCCTGGATTTTCAGCAATCACTTCGTCTGTTTTATCTTTAGAACGGTTAAAAATAGACACTGAATAGCCACGGCTTTCAATATTAAGCGCAAGATTACGCCCCATGACAGCCATACCGACAACACCAATCTGCTGCTTTGACATGAACAACTCCTGTCTGATTAGGACCAAGTCAGCCTCGACCGTGCTGACATTCTGTTAACGGGATCACATATTAACCTAGGATTGTGCAGCATGGTAGTTATTGATGCAATCGATGACGTATTCCCCCTTTTTTTGTTAAGAATTATCCAACTAAAGTGAATTTTTATTGATATTTCGTTCAACAAACCGCATTATTCACCAGTCGGCATAAGCCGTCATATCAGAAGGTAAAACAAACTGTATGGAATGGATCGCAGATCCTTCGATTTGGGCGGGCCTCGCTACCCTTATCGTTCTAGAAATCGTTCTTGGTATAGATAACCTCGTCTTCATCGCCATTCTGGCAGATAAGCTCCCGCCAAAGCTGCGTGATAGAGCCCGTGTAACTGGACTTTTATTAGCCTTAGTTATGCGTGTCGTGCTTCTATTCAGCCTGTCATGGCTTATCACCCTAACAAAGCCAATATTAACGCTTTTTGAGCACCCATTTAGTGCCAGAGACTTAATCATGTTGGTCGGGGGGCTTTTCCTCTTGTTCAAAGCCACGATGGAATTGAACGAACGGTTGGAGGGGAAGGACGAACACGCAAATACCCAAAGAAAGACATCAAGCTTCTGGGCCGTTGTTGCGCAAATTATTGTGCTTGATGCGGTATTCTCGTTGGACTCGGTGATCACTGCGGTCGGTATGGTTGATCATATCGGTGTAATGATTGCTGCTGTGACCATTGCAATGGCATTAATGATTTGGGCAAGTAAACCGTTAACTAGCTTTGTTAACCAACACCCAACCATTGTCATACTCTGTTTGAGCTTCTTACTAATGATTGGTTTCAGCTTAGTTGCCGAAGGGTTTGGCTATGCCATACCGAAAGGTTACTTATACGCTGCAATTGGCTTCTCTATCATGATTGAAGTCCTAAACCAATTTGCCCAATTTAACCGTCGTAAATTCCTTAAAGGCTCTCGCCCACTACGTGAACGTACAGCAGAAGCGGTATTACGTATTCTTAGCGGTAATAACGAGCGTGGAGAGTTAGACCCGCATACCTCTGATCTTATCGCTGATAATCAATCTGTTTTTGACCCTCAAGAGCGTTTGATGATTGCTCGAGTGTTAGGTATGGCGCAACGTAACGTCGAAAGTATTATGACTTCACGTCATGATGTGGATTACCTCGACATTAATAAATCTTCTTCAGATTTACTGCAACTAATGGAGAAGAACCCACACTCACGTTTAGTTGTCATTGATGAAACCATCAGTGATGAGCCGGTCGGTGTTGTCCACGTCATGGATTTAGTTAAGCAACAGTTAAGTGGCCAACCACTGAATTTACGAGCGCTAATTACTCAACCATTGATTTTCCCTGAAGGGCTATCACTGTTGAAAGCACTTGAGCAATTCCGTAAAGCACATACACACTTTGCTTTCGTGGTAGATGAATTTGGTTCTATCGAAGGTATCGTCACATTGACTGACGTGATGGAAACCATCGCGGGCAACCTGCCGGTTGGCGATGAAGAAAATGACTCACGCCACGACATTCAAAAATTGGATGATGGCACTTGGATTGCCAACGGCTTTATGCCACTTGAAGATCTGATCATGTTTATTCCTATGGAGTTAGATGATAAACGTGAATATGAAACTATAGCAGGTCTATTAATGGAAAACTTACAAAGGGTTCCTGAAGTGGGTGAGCAAGTCACTATCAATGGTTGCATCTTCCAACCTCTTGAGGTGAACAGCCACCGAGTCAATAAAGTATTAATCACACCTTCCGCGCCTAAAAGTGATGGCTATGATAATGAAGATGACTAGCCGATAGATTCTATCACTTTGCTATTAATACCGGCCCATTGGGTCGGTATTTTTTTATCCAAATAAAACTAAACTCATTCATATTTTTATAAAGCAACCTAAAAATAACTAGGTCATTAATGATAAATAGAGTATCGATTTATTAAAGAAATAATACTTTCATTCATACATAATTTAAATAACAAAAGATAATTAAATTACAGATGAAATATAACCATGAAAACAATCCAAAACATAACCTTAAATCAAAGAATAGTGAAATACATAAACAGTCATAATGATAAAAGTCCTATGACACAAGCCATTAAGAATATTAAATTTTTATCCGATAACCTACCCAAAATAGATAATAATAATAAAATAACCACAAAAACAATCATCTATAAAGATTTAAAAGCGATATTAAAACAAATAGATAGCGTAATTAAAGATACTAAGATATTTCTAGCTAAATCTGACGACAATAACGCAAGCATAAGACCCTCTCAAGAAGAATCTATGAATATGCAGGAAAATTTAAACCTCCTGAAGGAACAAATGATTGACTATAAAACCACTGTATTTTCTATAAGCACTTACGAACATAATACTAATAAAATAAAAGCACTATACAATGCAACAAATAAAATCGAGGATATAACAACAAAAGTCACTCAAAGTAATATTAAAAATAATCAGCTAACAAAACAACCTGAAATAGAAAAGAACAAACGTACGCAAGAATTAAACGAGAGAGCTATTAAAAGAACCGATTACGAAAATAGTCTAAATAATAGATAATTTTTCTAAGATTTATTTAGCCCCCTAAAGTTGTCATCCCATGATAGGGGGCTAATTCAATGATATAACAGCGTTTTTTATAATGCATTCAATAAATCATTGAGCCCTTTATTTTCTTCTTTCTTTAAGAAATTACCAAGGGCCTCTTTAGCTTGAGTTCGTAGCTCATTGCGTAATAATTTTTCTACATCTAGCTGATATTGCAAACTATTCCAACTACCATAAATACGTAGCGGGATAGTCATCGCTTGCAGCTGTTTAACTAAACGGGAATCACCGCCCCAGCCATTCGCAATATTCACACCTAAATTCACATCGATGGTTTCATTAGGGACATTTAAGCGCCCTTGACCACTAATATTAACCAGTGAAGACGTGGCCCGTAGAGTAGAAATATTCAAATTACCTTTATTTAAATTCCCTACGACGGTAAATAAATCCACTTCAGTAAAATTACCCGTATTCACTGGAGCATTAATTTTATTGGTAACCCGAGACACTGACTGCTGAATTAGCTGTGGAATATTCAAGCCCTGTAATTTTGCATTTCTCAATTCAAAATTAACAGGCCCCTGCCATTGGTTTTTCACAGCATAGCCATCATACCCAACACCGGATAATGCCGCATTAAGTGAAATAACCCCACTTAATTTTTGTGGCATATCAAATGCTTTTAATAATGGCGTTAAGTCGATATTTTTAAAATTAGGTTTTGCAGAAACATAAGCGGGTGTTGAACTGTAATTTAAGGTCACAGGAAGTGAGAAATCACCTCCAAACGCTTTACCTTGTAATTTAGCAACAGTTAAACGTGGTGCCTTATTTTGTGCTTCAAATATCACCTCATTAATCTGCATGCCACGGTAAATAAGCTGGTTAATCGTTAAATGAACATTAGCTGTAAATGCACGTAATCCAGATAAATCATATTGCTGAGCATTTGAGCCAGAAATTACAGGTTTTACACCAACACGATTATTGTTAGTGTCAGTTTCCGAATTATGCTTCGATGGTGCCATTCCCAGTAAATTATCTAAATCGAGTTTCTCTGATACTAATTCGATAGACAACTGTGGCGTGTCAGTCAATTGCATTGTTAAACGACCAGATAACGTACTTTCATTCGCTTTAATCTGCAAATTACTCAAACTGACATTTTCTTCTTTCCCTTTCGAATATAAAAAATCGGTCGTAATTTGACCATCAATACCACTTTCAGGCAAATCAACACCACTTAATTTATAGTCAAACTGGGTCAGTTGCCCCCTAATTTGTTGATTAATATTAGATAGGTCGACATCGGCTCGGGAATCAAACACAAGCTCCTGTTGGTTTTTGTTCAAATTTCCACTGAATTTAACAGCAACCTGCTTTTCATCACTTTTTTTCAAAGAGACATTAATATTTCGCAAGTTAAACTCATCTTTGGCTGTTTGCCAAATAACTAAACTATTAGAGATATTGATTTTTTCAATATCTAGCAACCAATTACTTTTATTTGCTGAGGGTGTTGATGTGATAGTTCCTTCAGGGGCAACGGGGGCGCTATGGTGAACCTGTGGATCACTTTCAGGGGTTTTTCGGATCACTGCACCATCAATAACGATTTGTTCGACAGACAGTTTATGGGAAATAAGCGGCCATAACTCAACATCTAAACGCATATTTTCAGCACTGAGAACAGGTTTTGCCGCATTGGGTGCTGTGAGTGAGAATGGTCCGGTAATGATGCTTAATGTCGGCCAAACATGCCACCGCATATCACCATTAAATTCAAGCTGATAACCACTTTTTTTCTCTACTTGTTCAACAATGTAGTGACGAAAATCGTTTGGGTTCACTAACATGACTAATGTTGTTAGCCCCGCCACAATCACTACAAGTAAAATAATCAGTGTCGTCAAAAAACGTTTCATGTTTCCCTCCCCTAACCCCAAACTGTGCCCATTAATAAAATGAACACAACACCATTATTATCCCTTAAAGTAGGCGGAAACTGCTTCTTAGCTCCATTAAAGAATAACAATTTCCGCAAGCTTACCTAAAATTAATCTTCGCTAATTCGGCTACCAACAGCGCCCTGCTGGTTTTTGTATTTCGCATCTTGGCGGCTGTTATAAGGGCGATCAGCACAGCCAGATAGCGGTTCAAAACTCAGCGCGCCAATTACCATACCTGGGCGCAACGCCAAAGGTAATTTGCCTGAATTATAGAATTCTAGCACGATTTGTCCATGCCAACCCGGATCAATTCGGTGGGCTGTAACATGCACCATCAAACCGAGTCTCGCTAATGAAGAACGGCCATCTAACCAACCGACAAGGTTATCAGGGAGCGTAACAGACTCAAGCGTCACTGCAAGTGCTAACTCTCCAGGGTGTAGGAAGAATGGCTCATCTTCATCGAGAACAATTTCATCGCTCATCACGCGGTCTAACGCAGCATTAACCTCATCTTTCGGGCCACTAAGGTCAATAAATGCGGCTGTATGCCCACGAAAAACACGGAATTGATTCCCTAAACGAACATCAGCTGTTGCACCATTGATCCGTTCAATTGGAGGGCGCGGACTAATAACTAACTTACCATCATCCATCCATTGAATAATATCGCGGTCACAAAGACGCATGGTTGTTTCCCCCTTCATTATTATAATTTCTGCGCAATTAACTAATCTTGACAGAACTCACCGATTTTCGCTTTTAAGATATCTATAGCAACACGGTTTTTTCCTCCGCGAGGAACAATAATATCTGCATATTGCTTAGACGGCTCAATAAATTGCAAGAACATTGGGCGAACCGTTTTATTGTATTGATCAATGACTGAATCTAATGTTCTCCCCCTTTCATTTACATCACGTTTAATGCGCCGCATCAAGCAAATATCGAGCGGAGTATCAACAAAAATAGAAAAATCCATTTCTCCACGTAAGCGTTTATCTGTCAGTAGCAAAATACCTTCAATGATAATCACTTTTTTCGGCCTAAACGTGATGGTTTTTTGTTTACGTGTGTGGGCGACATAGTCGTATTGTGGAATTTCTACTGCTTGACCACTTTTCAGTGATTTAAGATGTTCATAAAGTAAGCTATGATCCATAGAGTTAGGATGATCATAGTTCACTTTAAGCCGTTCTTCCATTGGGATATCTGCTTGATCTTTATAATAACAGTCCTCTGGAATAACACCGATATTATGATCACCGACCTGTTCTCTGAGTTCTCGATATAGAGTACTGGCAATTAAGCTTTTGCCAGATGCAGAGGCTCCCGATATACCCACAATGGTACAGTGATGCGCTATGTCAGTCATAAAATGATAACCTGGTTAAATATTTTAGAAGTGAAAATACATAACATCTAAATGTTACGTTGGCGGAATTATAGGAGGTAATGACGTGTTGTTCCAGCGTCCCTAGATAAAGTTCGCTAAAAAAAACGCCAATAGGCGATGAAAAACCGTCAAAGAATACGTTGCGTAATTATTTTTTCCTATTAAAACTGTTTTTTTCCTTCTAAAACCGCAATGCGGTTTTCGATAGAGGGATGAGTAGAGAATACCGAATCGCCCTTATTAAAAATATACGCCGCTTTTCGATAAGCTTGGCCAGTGCTTGTTTCATCGTAATCATGTGTTTCATGTTTCCCTGATATTTTTTTTAATGCACTGATCATCGCTTGGTTATCAGAGGTCAAATCTACCGCCGCCGCATCAGCCATATATTCACGGGTGCGCGACAAATAAAAATACAAAATTTGAGTGATCCACGGTAATACAAAATTCAACACTAATAAAATGACTTGGGCTTTATTTGCGGCATTGTTGCGACTTCTTCCTGCCGTACGAATAAAAATCTGACTAAATATGTTAGTTACCGTTAAAATCACATTCGCTAGAATGCCAACATACAAAGTTAATTTTGAATCGCCATGAATAATATGCCCAACTTCATGAGCCAAAACAGCTTGAACCTCTTGGCGATTAAGGCTTTGAAGTAAACCACGAGTCACGCCCACAAGTGCGTTACGTTTATTCCATCCCGCAGCAAAAGCATTCGGTTCGTCAGTCTCTAAAATATACAAACGAGGAATATAGCCCAAACTTGCGCTTAAACTGAGTTCTTCAATAATATTAAAAAGTTGTTTTTCTTCAGAGCTTGTCGCATTTTCTTGGGTAATTTCCCTTGCATTCATTCCTGCTAACATCATTTTATGACCTCTAAAATGAATATAAATCAACCCAAGGAATGTCAGACCTAACACAATCAAAGTTGCTACTGGCAATTCTTTTAACGTCAAAAACGCCATCGCATTATCAAATAAATCTAATTGCTCATTTGGATGAGTAGCAATATCCGCTAATAACCCAATGACTAACATTAAAAATATATAACTCATCACAACTAAGCGAGTACGAATATTATTTTTGCGAATGACGTTTCTAAAATCCATAAAATGACCTGCTCTCTATAACAACACCTAAAATATTGGAGTGCTATGAGGAAATTAATTCCTTAGCACACCAATAATTTTTAACATTATGAATTAAAAAACATTTAATCAAAGTTAATACGGCGAGACTCTTCAGTCTTAATCGTTTCTTCATCAAGACGCCAGTATTCCTTAGTAATTTTCAAGCTAGGAATAATGCCAACAATAAGTGCGGCAGGCATGGATGCTATATAGGCATTATAGGTTTCTAATGAACGGTTATAACCACGTTTAGCAAAAGAAAGTTTATTTTCTGAAGAAACAATCTCTTCTTGTAAGTTAGCCATGATCGCGTCAGATTTCAGTTCCGGGTACGCTTCAACCGCAACGTTAATTGCGCCACTAGAAACCATCTTAGACAAAGCATCCTCTGCTTCACGGGCTTCATTCCCAGTTGCATTACGTGCTTGAGTACGCAACTCAGTGATTTTGCTGAAAACTTCAGTTTCATGGCTTAAATATTTCTTAACCGTCGCTAATAAGCTGTCGAATACTTTTCCACGGCGATCTAATTGCACTGAAATTTCTGTTTCGCTGGAAACTACGGCCTCACGTAGCGCAACGATACGGTTATAAAAATAAATGACAATTAGCACTAATACGACAATAAAAATTAAAAATTTCATAATCACCTTTTAGGGTTTACCCGACAGGAAGAAAACTGATTAAATATAATATTCCCCTATTCTACGCGAATATAAAGCAATAAAGAAATGCTCAGTCAATAAATCAGAAAAAGAGAAAATTGAGAATAGAACTGAAGTAATGGAAGTTTAAAAATAAACAAGGCTACTTAGCAGTTAAGCATAAATAGCCTTGTTAAGAATAACTGTTAATTAAACAGCACGGAAAGAAATTTCCGTTGGGATTTTATCCCCTTCCCAATACATCAGAGCTGAAATACCTGACGCAATTTCACGGTAGATATCCGCAAATTCACCTTCAGGATCGCGCATTACCGTTGGCTGTCCACGGTCAAGGTCTTCACGCAAAGAGATATGAAGAGGAACTTGGCCTAGCAATTTAGTATGGTATTTTTCAGCGAGTTTTTCTGCGCCGCCCGTACCGAAAATAGGTTCAACATGGCCACAATTACTGCAAATGTGGGCACTCATGTTTTCAACCACACCCAGTACAGGAACGTTTACTTTCTTAAACATCACGATGCCTTTCATTGCATCAACCAAGGCGATATCTTGTGGAGTTGTTACCACAACAGCACCGGTTACAGGGATATTTTGAGAAAGCGTCAGTTGGATGTCGCCTGTTCCTGGTGGCATATCGATGACCAAATAATCCAAATCTGGCCATAACGTATCTTGTAGCATTTGCATTAATGCTTTGCTCGCCATTGGGCCACGCCAAACCATTGCGTTATCATCGGTCACTAAGTAGCCGATTGAATTTGTCGCCAAGCCATACGCCATAATAGGTGCCATATGCTGACCATCCGGAGAGGTTGGGCGCTCTAACGTAGTACCTAGCATGTTTGGAATCGATGGACCATAAATATCCGCATCCAAAATGCCGACTTTTGCCCCTTCTTGTGCCAATGCTAACGCTAAGTTGACAGAAGTGCTTGATTTACCAACACCACCTTTACCTGAACTCACAGCTAAAATATTACGTACGCCATTAATGCCTGGCAAATCATTAGCACGTTTTAACGTCGTAATATCGTGACGAAGCTTCCACTCAACCGCATGAGCACCAGTTAATTTCTTCAGTTCTGCCGTTTTTTCGCTAATCAATACTTGGAATGGCCCTTTCCAGACGAAAGGCATTACTAACTCGACATGCAGCACATTATCCAACATTGCGCAGTGATGTAATGCCTTGATAGAGACCAAATTACGCTGCAATGTTGGGTGTGTAAATGAAGCCAAAACTTGGGAGACTTGTTCAGTCAGCAATTCTGGTTTGTTCTGCTCGGGGGATTTATCGTTCATCCCGGCTCCTTTATTTATATTTTTGAACGCCATCTTTTTGAACTGTATATTCTAGACAAGTTACATAAAATTTCATCTATATACATTGACTGGGATTAATCATAACAGAGAACACAAAAAATAGTGATTGCAAAGCATAGGAAAAGCCATGAAAGATAAAAATTTCTTTTTCAAACAAATTTCCAATTAATCTTTTATACCCCTAGCAGCGATGGTTTTGATCGGTTAACATCAAAGACCCTTTTCAAATAATGGAAGTAAGAAAGTTACTATGTCTCAAGTCGCGAATAAATTACTGGTAACCTGTGCGTTACCCTATGCTAACGGTTCAATCCATCTCGGTCATATCCTGGAACACATTCAGGCTGATATTTGGGTCCGTTATCAGCGAATGCGCGGCAAAGAGGTTCACTTTATCTGTGCCGATGACGCGCACGGAACACCAATCATGCTTAAAGCACAGCAGCTTGGCATTTCGCCAGAAGAAATGATTGCAGCGGTGAATCAAGAGCATCAGAACGATTTTGCTGATTTTGCCATTAGTTATGATAACTATCACTCTACGCACAGCGAAGAAAACAAAGTGTTATCAGAACTTATTTATGGAAAGCTGAAAAACAACGGTTTCATTAAAAATCGGACTATTTCACAGCTTTTCGACCCAGAAAAAGGCATGTTCTTACCTGATCGCTTCGTTAAAGGCACTTGCCCAAAATGTAAAGCAGAAGATCAGTACGGTGATAACTGTGAAGTGTGTAGTGCAACCTACAGCCCGACTGAATTAATTAATCCACGTTCGGTGATTTCCGGTGCCACACCTGTCATGCGTGATTCAGAACACTTTTTCTTTGACCTTCCTGCATTTAGCGACATGCTACAAGCATGGACTCGCTCAGGCGCACTGCAAGAACAAGTGGCCAATAAAATGCAAGAGTGGTTCGAGTCTGGCTTGCAACAATGGGATATTACCCGTGATGCACCTTATTTTGGTTTTGAAATTCCAAATGCACCGGGTAAATATTTCTATGTATGGTTAGATGCACCGATAGGCTATATGGGGTCATTTAAAAACCTGTGTGATAAACGCGGTGATCTTGATTTTGATGAATTCTGGAATAAAGACTCGAAAACGGATCTTTACCACTTTATCGGTAAAGATATCGTGTATTTCCATAGCTTGTTCTGGCCTGCGATGTTAGAGGGCAGCCAATTCCGTAAACCAACGAATCTATTCGTGCATGGTTATGTCACAGTTAATGGCGCAAAAATGTCTAAATCTCGCGGCACATTTATCACCGCACGTTCGTATTTAGATCATTTAGATGCTGACTGCTTGCGCTATTATTACGCAGCAAAACTGTCTTCTCGTATCGATGATATCGATTTTAACTTAGAGGATTTCGTACAGCGCGTAAACAGCGATATCGTCAATAAAGTGGTTAACCTTGCCTCACGTAATGCGGGTTTTCTTGCTAAACGCTTCGATGGCAAATTATCCGCTCATTTAGCTGAGCCAGAGTTATACCAACAATTTGTTGATGCCGCTAAAGTTATCGGTGAAGATTTCAGCAACCGTGAATACAACAAAGCTATCCGTGAAATCATGGCATTAGCTGATATTGCAAACCGCTATGTTGATGAAAAAGCACCTTGGGTTGTCGCCAAACAAGAAGGGAAAGATCAAGAACTGCAAGATATTTGCTCAATGGGTATTAATTTATTCCGTGTTCTGATGACTTACCTAAAACCGGTTTTACCAGGCCTAACAAAACGTGCAGAAGCATTTTTAAATACTGAGCTTTCATGGGATGCAATCAACACGCCATTGCTTAATCATAACGTTGCTCCATTCAAAGCGTTGTTTAACCGCATAGAAATGGCAAAAGTGGATGCGATGGTTGAAGCCTCAAAAGAAAGTATCAAACCTGTTCAGCAAGTTACGGGACCGCTGGCGGATGATCCTATTCAAGAAACCATCTCTTTTGATGATTTTGCGAAAATCGATTTGCGTATTGCCTTAATCAAGCAAGCTGATTTTGTTGATGGGTCAGATAAACTTCTAAAATTGCAATTAGATATTGGTGGTGAGACTCGCCAAGTATTTTCTGGCATTCGCTCTGCATACCCAGACCCAAAAGCACTAGAAGGTCGCTTAACGGTTATGGTAGCCAATCTCGCGCCACGCAAAATGCGTTTTGGTATATCAGAAGGCATGGTAATGGCTGCCGGCCCTGGCGGTAAAGATATCTTCTTACTGAGCCCTGATAGCGGTGCACAACCGGGTATGCAAGTTAAATAAGCCATACTCGTTTTAATGGGGTTTAATTTCAGGTGGGAAGCTAAATACTTCCCACTTTTTTATTGCCTTTTTATTGTGATCGGTAGCACAATAATAAAGTTAATTGTATGATGAATAGATATTACGTAACAGGACAACTCCCATGTCATTTAAACAGGTACTGATAACTGGATGGCAATACTTGCGTGCTTTCGCAATACTTTACCTTTGTCTCATTATCGGAAACCTTATTTCTACCCTACTTCCTTTTGCCATTCCCGGCAGTATTGTCGGCATGTTAATTTTATTTATATTGCTTGCATTGCAAATCATTCCAGCCCATTGGGCGCAACCAGGTTGCAGTATTTTATTGAAAAATATGACTATCCTTTTTGTGCCTATCGGTGTTGGCATCATGAATTACTATGAGCTACTTAGCCAACAGATGCTCCCAATTATCGTTTCTTGTGTGGTGAGCACGTTAGTCGTTATGGTCGTTGTCGCGATCAGCTCTAACTATATCCATAAAGAACGCCCCGTTGTTGGGGCAACACCCGATGAAGTCCCCCTTCCCCCTGAAGACGCAATTTCTTCAGTGATTAATGATGATAAAACTAAGGGGAATGAATAATGTTAGAGCATATTTGGTGGTCTTTACCGCTAACCATTGTCGTATTTTATTTAGCACGCCAGCTATCTGTAAAATTTAAATTACCTATTTTAAACCCGCTACTGATCACGATAGCGGTACTTATCGCGCTATTAGTGCTGACCAACACATCTTATGACCATTACTTTGCAGGGAGCAAAATACTCAATGACTTACTGCAACCCGCCGTTGTCGCACTCGCCTTTCCTCTCTACGAGCAAATGCACCAAATTCGTGCACAATGGAAGTCATTATTTAGTATTTGTTTTGCAGGTAGCTTAGTTGCTATGTTTAGCGGTGCAGCTATAGCACTCTGGCTTGGCGCAACCCCTGACATTGCGGCATCAATTTTACCTAAATCGGTTACCACGCCTATCGCAATGGCTGTTGCAGATTCCATTGGGGGAATACCTGCAATTAGCGCCGCTTGCGTCTTATTTGTGGGTATTTTAGGGGCCATGTTTGGGCACAGTTTATTTGATGTTTTGCGCGTTCGTACTCATGCTTCTCGTGGACTTGCTATGGGGACAGCCTCTCACGCACTAGGAACCGCACGCTGCGCTGAAGTCAATTATATTGAAGGCGCATACAGCTCTCTGGCACTAATGACCTGCGGCGTGATAACCTCATTGATTGCACCTTTTATATTTCCTGTCATTCTGCATCTTTTTGGCTAAGCTTATTAATAAATACCATTTAGTATGATGAGTAAAAGAAATAAACTATTTTTTACTCATCATCACACAGCAAAAACATGAGACACATCTCTCAATTAACAAATTCGTTTCACTAATTTCATTATAAAAGTGATTTATGTCACATATTATTGTAGGCATTATTGAATAGAATAAAAACAATTAAATAGGGAGGGTAACTCATGCATTCAAGATTTAAGACCGCTTTGGCCGAGCTTCCAGAAAAACTACAGTTGATACTTAGACCTATCATTGATAAATCTGATTTTCCGGGTATGTTAACTGCGGAACAAGTTAACCATATAAAAGCAGAAAGTGGTGTTAGCACCTCTGAATTGGCCTTTGCGTTATTACCTTTTGCCGCTGCTTATGCTATCACGCCAATCTCCCATTTCCACGTTGGTGCAATCGCTTGCGGTGCGAGTGGTAATTTATACTTCGGCGCCAATATGGAGTTTAGCCATGTCTCTATGGGGCAAGTGATCCACGCTGAGCAATGTGCTATCACCCATGCATGGATGAAAGGTGAAACTCAAGTCACCTCTATTACAGTAAACTACACACCTTGTGGCCACTGCCGTCAATTTATGAATGAACTCCGTGAAGGCGGAAAAATAATGGTGAACTTGCCGGGTCGCGAGCCTGCGGTATTACATCATTACCTACCTGATTCATTTGGCCCTGCGGATTTAAACATTACGACTTTATTATTAGACCCTACTGACAACGGGTATAAAAACCAAAGTCGCGATAGGTTGCTCAATGCTGCTATTGAAGCGGCAAACCAATCTCACGCCCCTTATAGTGAGTCCCATTCCGGTATTGCATTACAGCTGAAAGATGGATCTTTATTTACAGGCCGTTACGCAGAAAATGCCGCATTCAACCCAAGTTTGCCACCACTGCAGGCCGCTTTAATTATGATTAACCTTGCAGGTAAAGATATTCACGCTATTGAGCAAGCTAAGTTAGTTGAAAAGCAAGATGCGATAGTGAAACAATGGTGTACCACTGAAAATACTTTAAATACACTCGGCTGCCGCCAAGTGGAATTGGTTTATCTCGATTAATTTTATATTGATTTAAGCATAACGGTTATTGTGAGTTGTATGCACAGACAGCAATAACCGTTTATTATTATGTGCCATGATAAATACTTGTTCTTTATTATTATCGCTATTTAATTTTAATTAAAACCAAATGAGTTTCCGGAAGAATAGCCACTATAGCTAAACTCAGGTATACTCGGCATTGAAGGCATTGAGTATCTGTCATCAAATGAGCTCATTGAATTATTCATTGATGACATATTGTCTCTTAACTGACCAATCATATTTTCAAAATGACGGTTATGTTGAAAGGTATCTTCAGGGAAGTCTTTAAATCCATGTGTTTCTGGTAATACAACACTAGGTCTCTCTAGATAATGATTTTTAGGTTCTTCCGTATTCTCAGTTTTCAACGTATCAAATAGATGTGTTGTTAATGGGGCTAGCTCTCTATGCGGTTCAATTTTTGGATAATTATGATCTAATATCGATTTATCTACCATATTGTGAGAGTGTTTGATTGGTGGAGTGGATAGCACTTCCCTGTTTATAGACTGCGTTATACTTGGTGATGTTGTGCTATCAACACCATAAATATCTAAATCGCCTTTAGGGAGAACCTTTTTTAACTCATCTACGTAAGCTGCTATATGTTCTTTGAGTGTTATTCCTCTTCCAGCAAGGTGTTCACCAAAAACAGCCCCTATTTCTTTTATATTATCAATTGTTAATAATGTCTCCCCCCAATTAACGTAGGTCTTTATCGATTCCATCTTTGGATTTTTAATTATTTCAAGAAATATTTCATCATTTAAGTAAATAGAGAATTCCAATTCAGCCTGATCATTACCCGCAGATTTTAACATTTGAAGGTGAATTTCTTCATGTTTATTTTCTGGCAAAATCTGGTAAGGGATTGTTAATGTCCACCCATACCTTGATATACCATTACGTTTAAAAGCATTATAATGAATACTTTGTACTTCTTGTGATGTTAAATCTCCTCGTATAACACCATCACTATCACTTCTTGATATCAATGTTGTCATAGTTTCATCTGCTAAATCAAGTTTTAATTTATCCAAAATAATTTCACTTTTATTTATTCCTATTTCACTTAACTCTTTAGCTATAAAATTATTTGCAACCCTTCCAGATAAAGATTTATCTTTAACTAATCCGTTTGCAATAATAGCATAATGAGAACCTGCACTTTCCAAATAATCATAAATAAATTCAGGTTTTTTTATTTTTTTAAACTCCTCATGTATTCTAATAGCATCATCTTTCTTTGCAACAAACTCATCAGTATAATTATCAACTGACCTTTTTTTCTCCTATTTTCAACATCTACCTCCGAATTTTTTAACATAATTTCATTTTTTAAACTAATCTTATCAGAGTGCAACACTTTATTTTCTTGGAAATCTATCAAATCATACACATTCCCTATTTTAATATTTATTTCATCTTTGTACTTAGCATACTTCATATGTACAGTATATATTAAATCACAAATCTCTTTATCTTTTAAAATTATATCTTTTTGCTCTTCAATTAGCTCACGCCCCCTTTCATACATAAATAAATTATAATTATTTTCCAAATACTTAGCTATAAAAGAATTTTTTTTATCCGTATAACTTTCATAACTATCCAACAGGTAATTTATAGTTTTAAAATAATGCATCACTTGGCCTTTGAAAGAATCACTATAACTTAATTTACTTTCCCAAAAAACCTCTCTTCCTTCTGAACTGAAAAATAACATTGCGATATTAGTATCCCAATATCTAATGAACATATCACTTCTTTTGAAGACATTAACATAATGATTATAGAGTTCCTCACTAAATATATTTATAATGACTTCTTCACCATTGTTGTTTTTTAATTCACGTTCTAAAAAAAACATATACTCTTTAGCTAAATCATACTGAACCTTATATAATTCATATCTTAAGTCCATATAATCTAACTCATAACTATATACATCTAAATCATATCTGAAGCATAGTCGACTCAAAAAACTATGCTCATTATTACTCCCAGGCGCTGTTAATGAATACATGTCCCCCTTATCCGAAAGATATCTATAGAATTCCTCTAAATCCCTTTCATTTAAAATAGACTTCAATCTTGTGATATCATTATAGTTAATTAAAAAACCACTAATCCCATTACTCATAACCTCCCCCCTTAATAAATTTGAATACAAAACCCTTAACTTCACTCATTATATTCCTCCATTGATTGTACTTATCAAAACTAAACTTAACCTCGGCTAGTATTCCTACTTCCAATATTGAAAAACTCATATTGCAACTTAAATATTTATTTTCCAATGGTAACCATAAGCATTCTAAGATAGTAATAACTTCATTTTCACTTTCGAACCAAAAAAAAGCTCTTTTCTTTTTAGGCTCTTCCCTACTATACAACTTTTCTGTTACGTTATAATCATCAAAGTATTCAACATATTGAAGTTCATGTTCATCGTCATAAAAAACTTGCCCCCTCTTTCCTAGATATGATGAATTTAGATAATTATTCATTTTTTGTGTTAATGAATAATCCTTATCTATAATTGGCCTCAATATAATTCTTATCGTTTTTTCATCTATTTCAAAATGGAATTTATTTTTTAAATCAACAATTTTCATATAAGGCCAAGTCGTGGTTAGTGTTAATTCTCTAAAGTTAGCCTCACACCCCTTTTTATTTTTAATAAACCTTGGGTCAAAATAACTATACCCCTCATATTCAGCAAATGGGAAAACATAATTAGCAGGAACTTCAATAACATTGCCATTAAACTTTCCACAGACAAAACCAGGGCGGTTTTCCCCATTGGCCATACAAGAAAATAATAACAATGGTAAAATCAAACTAAAATAATATCTCATCGTAACCAGTACCTTAGTTTTTATACAATATTTAATCATTAGAGCTATATTAATTAAATATTATTTAGCTGCAGATAACACCTTATTCATTCTCTCATACCATGTATTAATAATCATTTTTTGCTTCTTAGTTACCTTTTTTTCCTTTTCTAGCATGACTTTCATCAAAATGTATATTACAGATAATTCATGACCTCTATCTCCTGATGCCTCCATGATTTTTCGCCAATAAAATTCTTTTTCTTTTTCATCTAATACAGAAAATACAACACCTAAAACCCAAGCTTCTTCCGGTATTTTATTACGTAACATAACTAGATAATGTAATTCATCTGCTTCCTTATAAGTCATATCACGCGATACATTTTCACCTGCACTTTGTTTACTAATTTTTCGGTTTAAAACCCCAAGCATTTCTAATGCATGGTCATAATGTATTTTTTCCATCAATTCTTTATTGATAGTTTTTCCTTTCTCATTCATCACCAAATAAAAATAATCGGTTACTACCCGCCCAAAAATTGATGAACCATATTTTTTTTCATAAAAATAACCGTCAACTTCTCTGAGTGTTTCTATTGCATTCAAACCTGCTTTTGATGAACTAAAAACCCCAAAAAACATAATAAAAAATAAAGGAAACAGTCTTATACTTGAAAAAACGTTCACTATCCTCATAGAAAATCCTCAATAAAAATTAAGATACAAAAATAAAATTTAAATTTATATAAATAAAAAACTTGCAGCAACATATGATATTTAAAAATATAATTTTAATTATTGCTATTTATTCGTCAAAGTTTCTAAATAGCCACAATAATAATTCATTAAATTAATTAATAATTAATAGCTATCCATCCAACTTCGTTTGCTGCGAATAGAACAAAACCGGTCATCATTGAGCGAATCGTGATCTATCCTCCGTAATGAGCACACCGCTGACGGCTTTCATTCCCTTTCCCTCTTAAACTCCTTATCATATGCACAATATTTTTCAGTAAATTTTTTAACGCTTTTTTATCATTATTTGCTGTACATATTTGCTATTTAGCTTAGGATCTACCCTGACTTTGTTGATTAATCGTCCGAAGAGTGATATTTCATGGAACATGAATACGAAACAAAACGCCCTCTCTATATCCCCTATGCTGGCCCAATTTTGCTTGAATTTCCTTTACTGAATAAAGGAAGCGCGTTCACCGAAGAAGAACGTGCGAATTTTAACTTACATGGGTTATTGCCTGAACAAGTTGAAACTATTGAAGAACAAGTTGAGCGCGCTTATCGCCAATTAATTGATTTTAAAACAGATATTGATAAGCATATCTATTTAAGAAATATTCAAGATACCAACGAAACCTTATTCTATCGCCTTATAGATGCCCACCTGACAGAAGTCATGCCAATCATCTATACACCAACAGTTGGAGAAGCTTGCGAGCATTTCTCTGATATTTATCGTCGTGCGCGGGGTTTATTTATTTCTTATCCAAACCGTGAATACATCGATGACATGCTACAAAACGCAACCAAGCAGAATGTTAAGGTGATTGTTGTCACTGACGGTGAGCGTATCTTAGGCCTTGGTGACCAAGGTATCGGGGGGATGGGTATTCCTATCGGTAAGCTTTCTTTATATACCGCTTGTGGGGGGATCAGCCCTGCCTATACTTTGCCTATTGTTATTGATGTGGGAACGAATAACCCTCAGCGCCTGAATGACCCTCTGTATATGGGCTGGCGCCACCCACGCATCACTGGTGATGAATATAACCAATTCCTAGATGAATTTGTTCAAGCGGTAAAACGCCGTTGGCCAAATGTTCTGTTGCAGTTTGAAGATTTCGCTCAGAAGAATGCCATGCCATTGTTAAACCGTTACCGCGATGAGCTGTGCTGCTTTAATGATGATATTCAAGGGACTGCATCTGTTGCATTAGGAAGTTTAATTGCCGCAAGCCATGCTGCGGGGAGCAAACTAAGCGACCAACGCGTCACGTTCTTAGGTGCAGGCTCCGCAGGTTGTGGCATCGCTGAACAAATTATCGCACAAATGAAGTCTGAGGGGTTAAGCGACGAAGAAGCTCGTTCGCGCATTTATATGGTTGACCGCTTTGGTTTGTTAACTGATAAACTGCCTAATTTACTCGACTTCCAAGCTAAACTGACCCAAAACAGTGGGAATTTAACTAATTGGGATGTTAACAGTGATTCAATCTCCCTGTTAGATGTGGTGCGTAATGCCAAACCAACCATTTTGATTGGGGTATCGGGTCAAGCAGGTCTATTCACAGAAGAAATCATTAAAGAAATGCACAAACACTGTGAACGTCCTATCGTGATGCCATTGTCTAACCCAACCTCACGAGTTGAAGCGCGTCCTGAAGATATTATTAATTGGACCGATGGTAAAGCATTAGTAGCAACAGGCAGCCCGTTCAGCCCTGTGTCTTACAAAGACCAAGTTTTCCCAATTGCCCAGTGTAATAACTCCTATATCTTCCCAGGTATTGGACTTGGTGTGATTGCATCAGGGGCTAAACGTGTCACTGACGGCATGTTGATGGCAGCAAGCCGTGCATTAGCCAGCTGCTCGCCTCTGGCGAAAAATGGTGAAGGTGCTCTATTGCCTCTGCTTTCCGATATTCAAGATGTTTCCCGTATTATTGCTAAGCAAGTTGCCAAAGAAGCGCAAGTTCAAGGGGTGGCAACAGTCACTTCAGACAGCGCTCTCGATGAAGCCATTGAGCGTAATTTCTGGAAGCCTGAGTACCGTACCTATAAACGTACTTCATTCTAATCACTGAATATTTAAGTAAATAAAGGGCACTTCGGTGCCTTTTTTATTTAAGCGTTAGTTTGAAAATAGCGTAAATGGTGTTAATTAGATAATGGTAAATTGCACCAACACATAAACTTAATTAATATAATAACCATTATCCCTTTATAGGATGTTAAAATGACGGCTGAAATAGCAAAAACACCTAAATTTTCTCTTTGGGCAATGGCTTTAACTCTTTTTATCATTGCTATCAATATTACCGTATATTTTTACCAATTAACCTATGCCGCCCCCCTTGATTCCCAAGAAAATAATTTGTTGTTATTTGGCGCCAATGTCTATCAATTGTCTTTAACAGGGGATTGGTGGCGCTATCCTATGAGTATGGTGTTACATTCAGGAGGTATTCATCTCGCCTTGAATACCTTAGCTTTATTTGTAATTGGTATTGAGTGTGAACGCAATTATGGCAAGTTCAGATATTTGGTTATCTACCTATTTTCAGGTATCGGGGCTGCCTTTTTTAGTGCGTATTGGCAGTATAATGAAAGTATCAAGGAAGCCGCTAATCGAGCGTCAATGAGTTCATGGGGTAGTTTGTATCTCCAAGATAATACGGTTTATATTACGGTCAGTATTGGTGCTTCAGGCGCCATTATGGGGTTAGCAGCCGCTTGCGTTATTGACCTCTTAAAAGCTATCAATAACCCTAACCTATCCATTGAAGAACGTAATCAACTAAAACGTCCTTTGTATAATATTATTGGGATGATTGCCTTAACGTTAGTCAATGGTTTACAGTCAGGTATTGATAATGCAGCACATATTGGTGGTGCGATTTTAGGTGCAATAATCAGTGGCGCATTTGTCCTTGCACCACAATCAACTGCGCGCCTAAAACACCTTTCCAGTTTATTCATCACACTAATTGCTACTGCCGTTCTCGTATTTACAATGTATCAATTTTCGTCATCCGAAGACGAAAACCTCAAGTTTGAACGCCAGTTTATTTATCAAGAAATGGAAAAAGAACTCAGTCATTTAAAAAAATGGGATCTTGAGTAGTTTTAATCGCTTCCTGTTATTCACAGTACAAATATCAGGAAGCAACGCATTAGAATTATGGAAATAGATTTAGAGTCATCATGACGGCACTACAGCTAATTAATAGCAAAGTGATATATTGAAAGGTTCGCTCAGATAAATGCACTAATAAATATTTAGCAATCGGCATCACTATTAATGCTCCCACACACAGTATTAAAGCTAATTTTAAATCGGTATAACCGTCTTGTGCATAGGCTAGAGCCGATGACCCTGATAACACCGTAGTGACAAAAATTGAGGTACCAATTGCCTGTTTTATATTAAGCTCCATATAACGCAGTAACATCGGTAAGACAACTACACCGCCACCAACTCCCGTCGCGCCTAATACAACGCCTGCTAAAATTGCAGGAATAGCCATCGCTTTTAGTTGGTTTGTTTTCACTTGCCCACTTTTTATTTTGTTAGCAAAAAACATTCTTTGAATAAATAAATAGAGCGAGAAAATAATTGCAGCTGCAACAAGAAGGTTAATCCCCCATTCCACTTGCTTTTCATATCTAGGAAGCCCTCCCAGCCACGTCACCAACAAACTCGATAAAAAGGTACTGGGTAACATAATAGCAAGGACTATCATGGCGCCTTTAAATGGAATATTGCCTAATCGAAAATGCATATATGAAGAGGATACTTTCATCAACATAGACAGAAAATTGGCGGTAGCCACTGCCGCTAATGCATTAAGCCCAAAAAAATAGGTTAAGATGGGTAAAACAATAACCCCCCCACCGACGCCTGTTGTGCTGATAATCAGCCCAATGAGTGCCCCTATTGCTAACTCCGTTACAATCATTATCTCTTGCCTTGTATCAGTGCTCGCCGCCCTTTTTGCAATGCAGTATCTGCATCGCTATCTGCTAACGTCAGGTATTTAAAAAACAACGTATCAAAAATAATCATCTGCAATACTTGGGGAGTAATAACCCCTAATTGAGTATGCTGTTCGTCATAAAAATAAGGCAAAGTCAGGTCAGCTAATTTAGCCGCCTCATCTTGTCCAAAACGCGTTAACGTAACCGTTGTGCAGCCTGACTCCTTCGCTGCTCGCAACATATTGTTGATCTCTTGGGTATTACCACGAGCCGTTACCGCAATGGCTAAATCATCAGGACTCAGATTAGCTGAATAACTCAGTTGCACATGTAAATCATAACTGAACAATGTATGTTTATTAATACGAATTAATTTATGAAAAATATCACTGGCAACAATGGCTGAAGAGCCGATCCCAAATAAAACAATGCGCTTTGCATTCTTCATTTTCTGTGCAACATCATCCACCACGAGTGGGTCTAGCAAGTCTAGCGATTTTTCAATGGTTGAGATAAACATCTGCCCCGTTTTGGCAATAATTTGAGCCGTTTCATCATTGCGACTCAAATTGCCATATAAGCTTTCTGCTTTATGCTGTTTCTCATCGGATAAATAATCAACTTTAAATTCAGGATAGCCACGGTAACCCATTTGGCGTGAAAAGCGGATGACCGATGCACTACTTACCCCTGCGGCTTGCGCTAATTCTGCTGCATTCATTGCAATCAAACTCTCACGATTATCCAGCAAAAACGTTGCAATACGCTGTTCGGTGCCTTTACCTCTAGTCTGTAAGCTTTCCAGTTTTACCGTCAGTGTCGACATGGCTATTCCTTCTAATTATTTTTCTGGATCAGTGAAGCCTATTATCATACTGGCAATGAATCCGACAATCCATGCGCCTGCAACCGCAATCAGAAAATCCAATATTTGGCCATCACCGACCAATGGAATTAATGATAAGCCTGCTGTTCCGAATGGAATAATAATCCCAACATGGAAGAAGGCCATTAATGCGCCACCCGCAGCACCACCAATACAACCTGCGATGAATGGTTTACCTAATGGTAATGACACACCGAATAGCAATGGCTCACCCACACCAAAGATCCCCACAGGCAATGCACCTACTAATGTCTTTTTCAAACGTGGATTTTTGGTTTTTAAATAGACCCAGAAACAAGAACCTACCTGCCCCATTCCGCCCATCGCTAAGATTGGAAATAAATAATTCAGGCCAAAAGTTTGTAAGATTTCCGCATGAATGGGGATCAAACCTTGGTGCAAACCTGTTAAGAGTAAGAATAAGAAGCTACCCCCTAAGATCCCACCAGTAGCCACGGCACCGCCACCACTATTTAACAGTGCAACAGAAACCCCTTGCGCCAAAATTTGGTTTAAGTAATACCCCGCAGGTTGGAATACGATGATCGCGACCATGGCAGACACTAAAATGGTCACAAAGGGCGTTACGATCAAATCCAAACTTTCTTTAATGATGCTTCTAAACCACACTTCGAATTTTGAAGAAAAGACGACCACCATCAAGACGGCAAAGATCCCGCCACTATTTGGCTGCAACTTTTCGCCAAATAAGGTGATATCCGCAAGCCCCGGCATCGAAAGTAGCCCTGCCATTACGGCACCAATTGATGTCGATGCGCCTAACTCTTTAGCTGTATTCACCCCAATCATAATGGAGAGGTAGGCAAAGACAGCGCTACCGATTAGCTTTAATAATTTGAATAACTCAGGGAATTGGTCGACAACACCCTGTGCAACCAAGCGAACAATATTGATCAGCCCCATAATAAGACCGCAACCAATCAGTGCAGGAATAGTAGGAACAAATATAGCCGCTAAGGTATTCAACGTACGGCGGATAGAGAAGCCTTTTTTCGCTGCGGGCTCGCTCGTTTCTGTTGTTGCAGATGCGCTACCTTGCATGCGTTTATTCATGACTGAAAACACTTTTGCCGCAGTGCCCATCCCCACAATGACTTGCTGTTGTTCACCATTAAATACTACGCCTTTTACCCCCTCAATTTGTTTCAAGGCATCGGCATCGAATTTACTGTTATCTTTTAAAACTAAGCGAATACGAGTCATACAGTGAGTTAATGTTGCTACATTCTCAAAACCGCCCGCGTATTTTTCTATTTCTCTGGCGAGTACTTCCAGATGTTCTATCTTATTAGCCATATTATTCCCCCGGTGTTGGTTAAGCTATTTGCTAGCTCTCCTTCACGCAATCCCCATTTATTAACGGTGTGTGTCTAACATACTATCCAGTGTGGTATTTGGATGCTGTTGAACCATGTCCGTCGCTTGCTGTGCGTTTATTTGTAATTCATACATTAAAATTGCGCGTCGTGGGTGATAATCCACTTGCGCCAATAATTCCGCTGCTATTTGCGTATCAATACCGCAAACTTCACTGACAATACGTTCTGCTCGGCGTCTTAATTTAATATTACTCGCAACCACATCTATCATTAAATTGGTATGAATACGGCCTAAACGCCCCATAACACAGGTGCTCAACATGCCTAGGATCATTTTTTGTGCCGTACCACTTTTCATGCGAGTTGAACCCGATAAAACTTCAGGGCCAACATCCGGTGCAATGGAAAGCTGGGCAACCTCACTCAGTAGCCCACGCCCGCGCGTTGTAATCGCGACCGTTAATGCCCCTATTTCATTCGCATATTCGATACCTGCTAATGTAAAGGGAGTACGGCCACTGGCCGCGATCCCCACTAGCACATCTTTTTTACAAAACTGGCGCTTTTTCAGTTCATCGATTGCGGCATCTGTTGAATCCTCAATATTTTCAACGGCTTTCAACATTGCCTCTTGTCCACCAGCAATAATGGATTGCACCATATCAGGTGAGGTTCCAAATGTAGGCGGACATTCCGCACTATCTAATACTGCCAGTCGCCCACTCGTTCCTGCCCCGATATAAAATAAACGTCCACCTTGTTTTAAGCACTCAGCAATGGCATCAACCGCTTGTGCAATAGCGGGTAAAATATGCTCAATCGCCCCTGCAACTGTGCTATCAGCTTGGTTAATCGCTGTGACCATCGATAATGTCTCCAAACGCGAAAACTGGATGGTTTCCTGATTGAATTCATTTTGTAGGCAATCACTCAAAGTACTTTCGGCTAGAGACATTGAAACGTCCTTTTTGAAATTTAATTTCATCAAAAATTACTACAAATGAATTTTTATTTCAATTTAAACGGCAATTAATAGACCAACTAAGTTGATGATTATGATCTTTCTCACAATTAATTTATCGAAGTCCTGAATATTTGAGAGGCAAAAACCAGTGACTTAACGCCACCGGATGCAGTGCTATTTAACAAATTTACATGTACCAAATGCGGATGGAATATGAAAATCAGGTTTAACAGAGTCAGGTTTGATCCAGCTAATCCACTTACGAACTTGCTTAGGCTCACCCGCGCTGAATTCACCGCGTAATATCGCGCACATTAGAGTTTGCTTGTCTTTGTCTTGCCATAAATTTAATTTGCTAAATTCATCAAGGTCAATTTTCCCTGTAAGCACATAACCAGTTGGCGTTATTTCACCAACCGTTTGCAGTGTTTCCCAATTCCAACTTGGGTCCACTTCACGATAGAAATTGGCTTTCGCGTCAAAAATGCGTCCTTTCGGGTCCATTTCCGCAGTGTAATACGGTTTAAGTTCAGGGCTAGTCGCAAAAAATAGCTCTACTCGATCTGAATCTAACACCGCTTGGTCTTTATCTGGATCATCGCCTAACTGGATGTCTTTATCATCCGCAATAAAGCGGAAATATAAAGCATCATCACTCCATAATGCGCGAAAATCGGTTTTAGGTGGCGCTTCTTTTTCCCATGGATATGTAAAGTCAGTCAGTACTTCCGCTTTTTCCCATACTTCAGCACTTTTAGTTGCATCATTGAGCGATTTAAACTGATCGGTATGATTAATTTGGTACTCTTTCGCCGCCACGCTTGCACTAAGTAGCATGGCACTGGCTGTGAATAATGTGGTTAGTTTCATATTTTCCTCACGTATCAGATAAGCATATTATTAATAGCTATTTTTGATGCAGTTTTACTCAAAAAGAAATTAAATTTCACAATAAAAAATAAATATAGAATTAAAATTTCATAATAAATAGCTTGATTGTGAAAAAACTGTGGCTCTGTGAAGCAGCTCACTTTTTGATAGGTGGGCGTACTATTTTTCATCCTAACTCTGATTACTTTGCATTCAAAAATTAGCTTTAATATTCGTCAACTTTAAACGAAGAACTAACATTGACATGACTTTACGTTACGCGACTTGCGTCACTAATTTAACTCAAGTAGCCTAGAAGAAGACATAGTTAAGGCAAATAATCTCGAATGATGACACTTTATTATCAAGGCAGGACATGAGGAAACGTCTGTTTTTTGGTCTTATTATTTTTGCAGGGATCGCATTTATGACCATTATATTGCTTGATCGCTGGATAAGTTGGGATACGGCCCCCTATATCTATGAAGATGTAGAGAATTTACCTGCTCGCGATGTTGGTATGGTGCTCGGCACATCCAAATACTATGCTTCCGGGGCTAACAACCTCTATTATTCTTATCGTATCAAAGGTGCAGCAGAAGCCTATCATAGTGGAAAAGTGAAATACTTATTGCTCAGTGGGGATAATGGAGCTCATAACTACAATGAACCTATCAATATGCGCAAGGACTTAATTAAAGCAGGGGTTCCTGCCTCTAAAATTGTCCTCGATTTTGCAGGCTTTAGAACACTAGACTCAGTTGTACGTACAAAAAAAGTCTTCGATACCGATAATTTCACCATTATTACCCAACGCTTTCACTGTGAACGCGCAGTTTTTATCGCTAAACATAAAGGGATTGATGCCCAGTGCCTAGCGGTACCTACACCATCAAGGATGTTTAGAGTCAGAATACGTGAAGCATTCGCACGTTTAGGGGCACTTGCAGATCTGTATATTCTTAAACGCGAGCCCAAATTTTTAGGTGAGCAAGAATCCATCCCTGCACCAATAAAAATGCCAGAGGGTATTAAAGGTTATCCGGCTGTGTCGCCAGATGAAGTGAATAAGCTAAATTAACTTGCTTATATAAATGGGTGAAGATACACCATTCACCCATTCTATTACTGACGACCATCATTATATTAGCGGTACAACTTATCCGTGAGTTTTCGCCAGACCCACTCAAGTGGCCCTTGCTGAAATAATTGCAACCAATAATAGGAAAACAACAGATTCACCAGCCAAATAATGGGAATAAAGATTAGTAATTCTGATCGAGTAAATTGGTTAAAGTAGCCTAATTGATAAAACACGGTAGTGCAGATTAAGGTTTGTAAAATATAGTTACTCAGTGCCATCCGGCCAACATTTTGTAACCAACCTAATGCTTGGCTGTATTGAATTTTATCCCAAAATCCATACACCAACGCAATATACCCCAACGCCTGAAAAGGAATCGCAAGCTCATTAATAATATAGCCAACAATTGAGGTGGAAAAATAGCTCCAATGATATTGGCTCTGGATATATAAGGCTATTATTTGTACTGCTAAGGCAGGGACGATAAACACCACTGCGATTTTACGATAATGTTGTGGGCTAAATTGCCCACTTAACCAACCATTTTTAATAAGCAAAGAGCCAATTATCATTAAACTTAATAGCTGCCAGCCATACTGGATCACTAACATTTCAACCATACCCAACATTTCTGTGGTGCGATAAATAATACCGTTTATTCCACCCGACACTTTGATTATTTGCTCATCGTTAATTTGCTGCTCTGAAAGTTGCCAAAACTGACTGGGGTCAACCATACTCCCAAGCACAAATAAAATGACTAAACCAACCAAGTAAATCGTAATAGAAAGAGCCAACAACGTGCGGTTACTGTAATGTTCCAATAAATAAACAGCGACCAGCCCCGTTAGCGCATAGGCAAGCAGAATATCACCATCCCAAAAAGCGACGCTGTGCAGAACACCAAAAATGGCTAAGATAAACAGCCGACAATGATTCCAACGCAACGTTCGCTGCTGTAATAGCGCTAAAGTTGCCCCAAATAAAATGGAAAAAATCGCCAGTACTTTTCCTTGGAATAGCACATTAAAGCCAATCCAAATATTAGCATCCAAGGCAGAGACATTAAGTGTGTAATAAGGATTAAGGTAAGCCGATTGTGGCAAAGCAAAACCAAAGATATTCATCAAAAAAATACCTAATATTGCCATGCCACGTACAGCGTCAAGCTGCGCAATACGCTTTGACGACGTGGTTGTCATAAATTACAAATGACGAACAGCACGTAAAAACTCTTGTCGTGTATTTTGACTCGACTTAAATAACCCCCCTAAAGAAGTCGTCGTCGTAGCGCTAGTTGCATCTCGAATACCGCGCGCTTTTACGCAATAATGGACGGCATCAATACTAACGGCAACATTGGTTGTCCCTAGTAATGCTTGCAGTGCAACTAAAATTTGCTGTGTCAGGCGTTCCTGCACTTGTGGTCGCTGGGAGAAAAATTGCACAATACGGTTAATTTTAGATAAACCAATGACTTTATCTTTAGGGATATAAGCCACGATAGCTTTACCATCAATCGTCACAAAATGATGTTCACAGGTGCTGGTTAGCGTGATATCCCGTACTGTCACCATTTCATCTACTTTCATTTTATTTTCAATTAATGTGATTTTTGGGAAATTAGCATAGTCTAAGCCTGAAAAAATCTCATCAACATACATTTTAGCAATACGCCGCGGGGTATCCGCTAAGCTATCGTCTGATAGGTCAAGATTCAGTAGCTTCATGATCTCTGTCATGTGCCCTTCAATCAGCTGCTTACGTTCTTCGCCAGATGTCGGCTGGATGCGCAAAGGGGTTTCTAAGCCTCTAGCTTCTAAAGCGGCATGAACTAATTCGGCCTCTTTACTTAGAGATGACATGTGATCCTCCACAAATGGTGTAACTATTTTTATAAAAATGCAGGTGTCGCAGTACTCTAAAACAGCAGGTACAGATAATCCAGCACTACCTTGGCAATTCGTGTGAAAAATTCGCATCTATAAAGACAATTTTATTCACGATACCTATTTGTCCATTAAAAGGTCTTCCCCATTTGTGCAGCCCACAGCCTATAAAACCATAGTCAAACCCGATAAATCTGACCAAAAGCTATCTGTAATCAATTTCTATTCATTCACCCATTCGGGGATTTCTGCCATAATATGCATTACGAACACATTTTAAGCCTCAAGGCATATAACAATAATGAGGGTCATTATTTATGGATCAGTGTCATACTAACGATTTGATTTCTCTAGAGCTTGCATTAGAAAAACTACTCTCTAACACGAAAATAGTGACAAGCACTGAGATCATTCCACTGACCAGTTCAGCACAACGCATTATCGCCACTGACCTGATTTCCCCAATCAACGTTCCCCCATTCGACAATTCCGCTATGGATGGATACGGCCTACGCTTCGCTGATTGGGATGGTAAAACGCCGATGCCAGTCGCAGGTAAATCCTTCGCAGGTAACCCTATGGAGGGCGAACTTAAAGCAGGTTGCTGCGTCCGCATTATGACTGGAGCCCCTATTCCACAAGGTGTTGATACCGTTGTCATGCAAGAGTCCACTGAGCAAACTGAGCAAGGTATACGATTCACTCACCCCATTATAAAAGGTAGCAATGTCCGTAAAGCGGGGGAAGATATCGCCCAAGGCAGCCCAGTGTTCCCTGCTGGAACCTTACTTACAACTGCTCAACTTCCTTTAATTGCTTCATTAGGCATTTCAGAAGTCACCGTGTATCGCCGTCTAAAAGTGGCTGTTTTCTCTACCGGTGATGAGCTGCAAGCGGTTGGCCACCCACTAGCTGATGGGCAAATTTATGATACTAACCGCTTTACCGTTCGCCTGATGCTTGAAAAGCTTAACTGTGAAGTATTAGATTTAGGCGTGCTCCCCGACTCTCCTGAAAAGCTCAAGCAAACATTTATTGAAGCCGACCAGCAAGCCGACTTAGTGATCAGCAGTGGAGGCGTTTCTGTTGGGGAAGCGGACTATACTAAGCAGATCCTTGATGAAATTGGCACTATTGGCTTTTGGAAATTGGCAATTAAACCGGGTAAACCCTTTGCTTTCGGCCAATTGAGTTCTTCATGGTTTTGTGGACTACCGGGTAACCCAGTTTCTGCCGCATTAACGTTTTATCAGCTCGTGCAACCACTCATCGCCCGTCTTTCAGGTCACAGCCAATGGCGCGCACCACAGCGTTTTAAAGTGCCTGTCACCACACCATTGAAGAAAACACCGGGTCGCCTTGATTTCCAACGCGGTATTTTAACGACGAATGACCAAGGCCAATTGCAGGTCGCCACAACAGGGCACCAAGGATCACATGTGTTTAGCTCATTTAGCTTAGCCAACTGCTTTATCGTATTAGAAAGAGAACGCGGCCGTGTCGATGCAGGTGAGATGGTTGAAGTTGAAATGTTTAACTATTTATTGAAAAGCGAATAATCACCGTGCAAGAACTTACTGATGAAGAAATGCTGCGCTACAACCGCCAAATCATTCTACGTGGGTTTGATTTTGACGGACAAGAAAAACTGAAAGCCAGTAAGGTGCTTGTTATCGGCCTTGGTGGATTAGGTTGCGCGGCAACTCAGTACCTTGCTGCTGCCGGTGTGGGTTATCTAACACTTGTTGATTTTGATACTGTGTCATTATCGAACCTACAACGGCAAATTTTGCATCGCGATGCCACTATTGGTGAGCCTAAAGTCGATTCCGCTAAAGCGCAGCTTTGTGCTATCAATCCCCATATTCATATTGATACCGTTAATGCGCAATTAGATGATCAGCAATTTGATAAATTAATTGTTCATCATGATGTGATAGTAGACTGTACCGATAACGTGGCAATACGCGAGCAATTGAACCGATTATGTTTGCCCCATAAAAAACCGTTAGTTTCCGGAGCTGCAATTCGTATGGAGGGGCAACTGTCTGTTTTTACTTACCAAGACGATACGCCTTGCTACCACTGCTTGAGCCGTTTATTTGGTGAAAATAGCCTGACTTGTGTTGAAGCTGGCGTGATGTCCCCTTTAGTCGGTACGATTGGGACTTTAGAAGCTATGGAAACCATTAAATTATTAACCAACTATGGCAAGGTAAATTCGGGGAAAGTGTTGTTATTTGATGCGATGAGTATGGATTTTCGGCAATTCAAACTGAGTAAAGACCCACTCTGTGAAGTCTGCTCTAAAAATCAATAAGTACATTTACTCGTTAGGCGGAATTCTCCGCCTTTCATCTTAAAAATTAAGAATAATCCGAAAAAATATTTTTTTTGCCCTTTCACCTTATACTATCTCTCTTTTGCGGCACCAACGAGTAAAACTGTTACGGCCGTTTATTTTTGATTTGTTACTGAGAGTATAAATATGCAATTCCCTCCTTGCCCTAAATGTCAGTCTGAATACACCTATACTGATAACGATATGTATATTTGCCCTGAATGTGCGCATGAATGGAACGATGCCGAGCCGGTTGCTGATATTGACGAATTAATTGTTAAAGATGCCAACGGCAATCTTTTAGCTGATGGTGACACGGTGACTGTCATTAAAGATCTAAAAGTCAAAGGCAGCTCATCAATGCTAAAAATCGGTACCCGTGTAAAAGGCATTCGCTTAGTCGAAGGTGACCACAATATCGATTGTAAAATTGACGGTTTTGGCCAAATGAAGCTGAAATCTGAGTTTGTGAAAAAGAACTAAGTCAATACAAAAACACCAAGATAAAAGCTCCTACACTTGGGAGTTTTTATCTTTGACTTTCCCCCTAATTTCCCCTCCCTCACCCTAGTTCCTCGCTTAACTTCAAAAATAGCGCATCACTGAATGAAAAAACACCCAATAGAGGCTATCAGGTGTTTAGAGATGAAAAGTACTTTAATTTATCGCTAGATAAAATAATGATTAAATAACCACGCCTTGGCTTGTCAGGTACTCGTCATAAGTTCCTTTAAAATCAATCACTTTATCTTCTTTTATTTCTAAAATACGGCTAGCCAATGAACTCACAAACTCACGGTCATGAGAAACAAAGATCAGCGTACCTTTATACAGTTCAAGGGCTAAGTTCAATGACTCAATGGATTCCATATCCAAGTGGTTGGTTGGCTCATCCATAATCAAAATATTTGGCTGTTGCATCATTAACTTACCAAATAACATACGTCCTTGCTCACCACCAGACAATACTTTAACTTTTTTCTTAATGTCATCTTGCGAGAACAATAAACGACCTAAAATACTGCGTACAGCTTGCTCGTCATCCCCTTCATTTTTCCACTGACTCATCCAGTCGAAAACATTTAGGTCAGTTTCAAAATCTTCTGCATGATCTTGGGCATAGTAACCAATACTGCTATTTTCTGACCACTTGACCATACCGCTTGTCGCAGGGTGCTCACCCATCAAGGTTTTTAAGAAGGTGGTCTTACCGATACCATTAGCACCAATAACCGCCATTTTCTCACCGACTTCAAGCAGCAAGTTCACATTTTTAAACAGGAGGTTTTGATCATAACCGTTCGCAACGCCTTCCAGCTCAAGCGCATTACGGAACAATTTTTTCTCTTGTTCAAAACGAATGAATGGGTTTTGACGGCTAGACGCTTTCACTTCATCAAGCTGAATTTTATCAATTTGACGAGCACGAGAAGTGGCTTGTTTCGATTTAGATGCGTTAGCACTAAAGCGACTAACGAATGATTGTAGCTCAGCGATTTGCGCTTTTTTCTTTGCATTATCAGCAAGTAAACGCTCGCGCGCTTGCGTTGCCGCAATCATATACTCATCATAGTTACCCGTGAATAAACGTAATTCACCGTAATCTAAATCTGCCATATGCGTACATACGGTATTTAAGAAGTGCCTATCATGGGAAATAATGATCATGGTACAGTTACGATCGTTTAAAACTTGTTCTAACCAACGAATGGTATCAATATCCAAGTTGTTCGTCGGTTCATCAAGTAACAGAATATCAGGATCAGAAAATAAGGCTTGAGCTAACAGTACTCGTAGTTTCCAACCAGGAGCGACTTCACTCATCGGCCCATAATGTTGCTCAACAGGAATACCAACACCAAGCAATAATTCACCAGCTCGCGCTTCTGCACTGTAGCCATCCATTTCACCATAAGCGACTTCTAAGTCAGCAACACGGTAACCGTCTTCTTCGCTCATCTCGGGTAATGCATAAATTCTGTCGCGTTCTTGTTTTACGTTCCACAATTCAATATGGCCCATAATCACGGTGTCTAGTACTGTGTATTCTTCAAATGCGAATTGGTCTTGGCGCAGCTTACCAATACGTTCATTCGGATCAGTGGTGCTGACATTCCCCGCTGTTGGGGTTAAATCACCACCTAATATTTTCATAAACGTCGATTTACCCGCCCCATTCGCACCGATTAAACCATAACGGTTACCAGTTCCAAATTTGACTGAAATGTTTTCAAACAGAGGCTTACTGCCAAACTGCATGGTGATATTATTCGTTGTTAACACTGCGATGCCTTTAATTAAACGGTGTAGAATTACCTAGTCTTCAATATTGTTCATAACTTGCAAGGCGAAATAATCAAAAGTCATTTGAATAACAATTCCACCCTTTGTATATGCCACTTGCTACACGACTGGTATAAATAGCCGCGTATTATGCCATATTAAGATGCTTAGATCTTGTGCTGTTTTGTATGAGGAATGGAATAATTGCCGATGTTCGAGAGGTATTAATTCGATTAGCTAAGGTAATAGCGAAAACCCTACCATTGCATTTAGCTTCAACTTGGTAGGGCTTTGTTTTTATTATGGCGTAAATGTCACTACTGCAATTGGACTTCGAGTGGTCGTTGTTGTGACCCAGATACTGGTGTTGCCGGTGGCTGTTTTAGCTCTTTCACTCGTTTTATCACAAGAAATACTGTCTTCACATTTTTGCTTGATATTGCTCAGTATTTCTTTATCAAAGCCATTGTTCAATAAAAAGTCGGCCTCATAATTGAGCTTTTGTTTGAAATTTTCAAAGCTCGGGTTTTGTCCATCTGTGCCCGCAAAGACAGAAACCGCCTCAACAAGCTTGTCATTATCAAATTTGAGCTCATTAGAAAATGACCATGTGTTAAAGGGTTTTTGATTATCAAACGTACAAATGGCCGTGCTATCTTTTTTCTCACATTTGCCATTTTTGATAAAGCTAACACTGTCCATCGTTTGCCCCCATTTTAAACCAAATGGAGCATCCGGTTTACTATCACAACCGTATAGCACTAATAGTGTGGCAATTAATAATATCTTTTTCATTCCACCCTCACATGAATTCATTTACTATTATTTGGGCGATGAAACCCCAGTTTAACAACCCATTACGTTGTTAGCCGATAACTATCATCAATTAACAGTTTTAGCTCATCATCTTTAAAGCCGCCCCCTAACTTTATAGTTACCCAATGCTCTTTGTTCATGTGATAAGCAGGATAAACATCAGGTTGTAGCCGCAAAGAACCCACGAGTTCAGGAGCTGCTTTCAGGTTAATGATATCCACTGTCTCTTCACTATCACTTTCATACAGTTTCGTTGATGCAATAGTCATCATCACAGCAAACCACTTTGCGTTATTTTTATGTCTAAAAATAAGATAGTTAGGATACTTAGCCCACGGATACTCAGGCGCTGAACCATAATTACCCTGAATGTAATCCATCAATTCATTTTTATTCATCTCGCCATCCTATCAATGGAATGTATTCATCATCACCTAATATCTATTAATATGCTAACTAATTTAGCAATGATTTTTGGTGTTTTTTTATTATTTTCAACGCCCAATCATAATGTGACGATGTCGCAGAAATAGCAAATGCCCTGCCTTAGCACCACGAAAGTTAGGGTCAACCACAAGATCGAATACATAACCAAAATTACGGGGTACCATACAACTATAAGGCGCACTTGCTTGCTGTTGTGCGATACAAAACCCTTTTATTTCACCATTAAACTCAGCAACCAATAGATGAAATATGTCATTACTGATAGCATCTTCAACAAATTCTCTCGCCTGCTCGGCAGGTCTCATACGTTCACTATCTAGCACCGCCATTTCCGCAAATAGGGTTTGATAAAGAGAGAGAGAGAACAGCATCTATATCCTTTTGTATCGCGGGTCTTATCATTTATTTTCTCAATTTATTATTCAGCTAATCATAAGTTTTTACAGGCGGTGCTATATAGCTTTCGAAACTATCGAGTAATGCACTTGGAGAATCACTGACAATTGCCATATGGCGATATTTTTCATGTAGAAAGCCTTCATCGGCCATTTTATTAGTCATATCAATGAGTGGCTGCCAATAATCATTAATATTAAACAGTGCGCAAGGCTTGGTATGTAAGCCAATTTGGCTCCAAGTAAACACTTCCGCATATTCCTCTAATGTGCCATAGCCGCCAGGTAAAGCCACAAATGCATCAGCCAGTTCAATCATTTTGCTTTTACGTTGATGCATAGTGTCAACTTTATACAACTCAGTTAGGTTTTTATGAGAAATTTCACGTTCCTCAAGAAGTGATGGGATCACGCCAATTGCCTTTCCACCTAAAGACAAAATAGTATCTGCAATAGTCCCCATGATCCCCACACTTGCGCCACCATAAACTAACGTGATATCACGTTTGACCATTTCTTTAGCAAACTCTATCGCTTTTTGCTGATAAATCTCATGGTTACCCATGCTTGAACCACAATACACCGCAATACTTTTAACTTTTCCCATTTGATCCTCATTTTCTATTTTAATATGGCTTTTTTAGAAAAAAGAATTATACGAACCTCCCTCTAAAGCTCAACTTACATTATGCGCCATAATAAAATTATACTAATCAATGTTTATAGCATCACAAGACTCATAAGCCAACAAACCCACACCTATAGAGCACATAATTCTCTTTCCTTGAAGACAATTGAACAATAAAGAAATATAAAGCGCTTCTCTTTTATGAGATAATCACTATGAAATTATTTTTTACCAACAAATACCTATTTTTTAAATATTTATTACCAATTAAGTCACGTTTTCTGAGGTTTACTTATTTATGTCTGCCGACACTAAAAAGAGCGCATTTCCGTTATTACCTATAGGGTTATTATTACTTGCAATGACCTCTATTCAAAGCGGGGCTTCTTTAGCTAAAACTTTATTCCCTATTATCGGCGCTCCCGGTGTTACTGGTTTACGTTTATTGCTTGCTACAATTATATTGTTCATTATTTTTAAGCCATGGCGTTTAAAATTCAGAAGAAATTCACTTGTCCCATTACTGACTTATGGTTTGTCTTTAGGAACAATGAATTACCTCTTTTATTTGTCCCTTGAGCGTATTCCACTAGGAATTGCGGTAGCACTTGAGTTTACAGGGCCTTTGGCTGTTGCCATGTTTTCATCCCGTCGCCCTATTGATTTTCTCTGGATTGTACTTGTTATTGCTGGGCTACTGTTTTTATTGCCTATTGGTGACAATATCAACTCAATTGATCCACTTGGCGCCATTTACGCTTTAGGTGCAGGGGTTTGTTGGGCGTTGTACATTATTTTCGGTCAACGTGCAGGAGCAGGATACGGCGCATCAACTGTGGCTATTGGTTCGTTTATCTCTACATTAATTTTCTTTCCTATAGGATTAATGCAGACTGGGTTTGAAGTCATGTTTGACCCATCAATTTTACCTGTCGCATTAGCTGTTGCCATTTTGTCGACCGCTTTTCCTTATACATTAGAGATGATCGCATTAACCCGCTTACCAGCGAAAACATTCGGGACATTAATGAGCCTAGAACCTTGCATGGGGGCATTTTTAGGTATTGTATTCCTACAAGAACACCTCACTATGACCCAATGGCTTGCATTACTCTGTATTGTATGTGCCTCAATTGGCTCAACTTCCACTTCAGTGCCAAAATCAAAAATCGAAAAAGTTTCATAGCAGGTTGAAAAACCTGCTAACAATGATGAAATTTACTAGGTTAATAAATTTTCACTGACAAGTTTATTAACCTTTTTCATGTAAAAATTTATTCACCCATTTGACATAATTATTTGTTATTTTAATTTTATTATTTAAATATTATTTTTCCTACCGCACTTATTGCAAAAAAAATTAATGCTCAAGTTCCACAATGATTAGAAGCAGCTGACAACATATCGAATAGACCTATTAATTTAATCGTTTATTACGTTATGACAAATTAATTTAAATACTTTATCTTTATTAACAGATAAGGTTACTACACAAATTCATATTTAAGAGAGGATGAATTATGAGTACAGCAAAATTATTTAAAGCATCTTCAACTGAACTTTTATATACCCGTAATGATTTGGATGATAGTGTAAAACTGGAAACCATTGGTATTCTTAATGTTATGGTGGTTCATTTTACAGACCTATCTTTAATGACGAAACAAGCACACTGGAATATGCGTGGCCGTAATTTTATTGCAGTTCATGAAATGCTTGATGGCTTTAGAACAACGTTAGTCGAGCATTTAGATGAATTTGCTGAGCGTGCAGTTCAGTTAGGTGGCGTAGCAATTGGTACGACTCAAGAAGTGAACCGTTATACCTCTTTAGAAGCCTACCCTATTAATATTCATAGTGTACAAGACCACTTGAAAGCTTTAGCAGATCGCTATGCGGTTGTGGCAAATGATATACGTAAAGCTATTGATGAAGTTGAAGACGAAGACACCGCAGATATGTTTACCGCGGCATCCCGTGATATGGATAAATTCCTTTGGTTCTTAGAAGCTAATATTGAGTAATGTCGTTCCATAGAGTCAATTTTAATTGACCATAGGCCAGCATCGCTGGCCTATCTTTTATTTATTAATAACAATATTTAAAACCAATCTTATTTATTATTATCACTCTACGATATTTATCGCCGTGGTATACATTATTTTTATTCTTGCTTTTCAGGCATTTTGGGCTGCTCAATAGGAAATACAGGTAATGCACTTAATAGACGTTTACCATAATTTTTCGTCAGCAGCCGTTTATCATAAATAATAATTTCACCATAACATTCATGGCTACGAATTAGCCTACCCGCTTGCTGAATAAGATTAAATGAAGCGCTTGGTAAGCTTTGTACTTCAAAAGGATACCGTTTTAATGATTTTAACCAATCACCTTCGGTGATGATCACAGGATTAGTCACAGGTGGAAACGCAATCTTATGGATATGAACTTGTGTTAAATACTCGCCCTTAAGGTCTAAACCTTCTGCAAAAGATTGCAATCCAATCAAAGCACTAGATTGCCCCTGATTAATTCGTTCACAGTGTGTTTCCACTAACCGATAACGAGGCTGGTCGCCTTGCACTAAAAGTTGTAAACGCAAGTCTTTGACATGTTGGAGAAAACCATCCATCGCCCGCTGACTACTAAATAAAACTAAAACCCCACGGTGTATACCTGTTTTAAATTGTTCTCGAAAAAATAGCGCCATTTCCTCTAAGTGCTCAGCTTCAGTGGTAATAGTTGGCTCATATTCCATTTGCGGAATAATAATTTTTCCTTGCTCAACATGATTAAACGGTGAATCAAGCGTCACAAACCGGTCATCACTTTTTTCTGACAGCCCCGTAAGCTCCATAAAACGTGAATAGCTATTTAAAGAGCGTAAAGTTGCCGATGTGATCACGATATGTGGAACATTACGCCATAGTAGATGTTGTAGCTGCTCACTTACACGGAGCCCTGCACAATGCATGCAAAAGCGTGATTGATTTTTTTCATAACGTCGGCTTAACCACTTCGATATTGGCGCTCCTGAGCTTTGGTCAAGAGAAGCTAAACGCCACAGTTTTGCCATATTTTCAAAATACCCCATCGCTCGGCTTGTCATTAAAATAGAGCGATGTAAACGCACAATATCTTGTTTTGCCGTTTGCTCCGTTAAATCATTGAGTATGGCTTCTGCTAAACCTTTCAATGCATCCGTCTGTTTAAACAGTTCTTGGCAACTCAGCTGCATTGCCTCTGGTAACACCCCCAGAGGAAATAGATATTCCGCGTCTTTTGAGCTTTCAGGCAATAATGCATTTGCCAATAATGAAAAATCACGGAAGGTTTCACGTAATTTTTCTGCATGTTGTTGTAAACGCTCAGGCTTAGCTAATTTAGGAGGCTTAACTGGGCGAAATTGCCCCATATATTGCCCTACATGCTGAATAAAGTTATCCAACTGCGCTGTCAATTGAACTAAGGTGATTTCACCTTCGACTTCAAGAGCATCCCTCGCAACATCAGGCACATGGTGCCCTTCATCAAGAACCAATAATAATTTTTTAGGATCAGGTAACACGGACTCACTCTCCATCGCCGCCATCACCAAAGCATGGTTTGCTACCACAACATCCGCATCTTCAATTTCTCGCCTTGCAATGAAAAATGGACAGCGTTGGTAAAATTGGCAGTTACGCCCTAAACAATTCATTTTGTCGGTACTAACTTTGCGCCATAAATTATCACTGAACGCACGTTTATGATGATCACGTAAGCCATCCCACGCAAAACTATTAAAATCATTACGCAACTGCTGGCAAATCACGCGCTCTTCACTATTAGCAATTTCTGTTTTATCTTCCACCAGCAGCATTAAGTCAATTTGTTCTCCCTCTGCTGCGCAGATTGCCTCTAAATTACGTGGGCAAACATAACGTGCGCGCCCAAATGCACCGGTATACTTCAAATCAGGAATAATTTTACTCAGTAATGGCAAATCCTTACTGTAAATTTGATCCTGCAATGCCACATTGGCCGTACTCACAACCAATGTTTTGCCTTCTGCTCTCCCTACAGCAATACCGGGTATTAAATAAGACAAGGTTTTACCCACTCCCGTCGGCGCTTCAATCACAAGATGACGCCCGTCTTCATCAGCGAAATTTTTGGCTACTTCTGCAATCATTTGACGTTGTGGAGTTCGGGAAACAAACCCATCAATTTGTAATGACAGCCCTTTATACCACTGGGTTATTTGTTCTTTAATTTTATTCGACAGGGACATAAATTATGCAGATGACCAAAGTTAAAATGAAAAATAAGGATATTCGCAATGGGTGAAAAGGCGAAAAAAAAGCTTTTGCCAACCGATTCGCAAAACTACTGTATTAAAACCCATTATACATAAAAATTGGGAAGCCTTTTGCAAAACACCAACTCTTCCTGAGAAAAATTCGCTTTTAACTTGTTTGCAACAGTCATCCGGTTATACTTTGAGTTCTTATTACTATGCAGGCTATAAAAAATGAAAAAGGTTGTTATTGCACTTTGCGCATTATGCGCTTTTGGCTCAATAGGTGGTATCGTTTTAGCTGGGATGAACATCTATACCCGTTCAACCACACCACTTGAACAAGGGCAACCACAATCCCCTTCAGCATTACCAGCACCAAACCAAGCTCAATAATTTATCAGCGGAAGATGGAGATAGCTTATGTACAACGATTACTTTGTAACCCCAGCGTGGTTAAATTCGCATCTACTTGATGATAACCTCATTGTACTTGACGCATCCGCCCCACCACCAACCGCCCCTTATGATTGCCAGCAACGTTATTTAGAAGAACACATTCCAAATGCTCAGTTTTTTAATCAAGATGAAGTTGCTAACAAAACCTGTGATCTTCCCCACATGTTGCCAAGCGCTGAAGAATTTAGCCAAGCTGTCAGTGCTATGGGGATAGATAATGACACGCTCGTAGTTATCTACTCGCAAAATAATTTATTTTCATCTCCTAGAGCGTGGTGGACATTCACCACAATGGGCTGTAAAGACGTTAAGATCCTTGCCGGTGGCATTGATGCATGGAAAGCCGCTGGGTTTGATACTCAATCAGGGGAAGTTACTCCAGTAAAAAATAAATACTTCAACGTTTCGCGTCAGCAGCATAATGCTCTAAACAAAGAACAAGTGCTTGAAATTGTTCACGAAGGAAAAATTCAGATTATTGATGCACGCGCAGCGCCTCGCTTTCTTGCCCAAGCTCCAGAGCCTCGACCAGGCTTACGTATGGGGCATATACCTGGCAGTAAAAACGTACCGTGGGATCTACTCGTTGAAAATGGCATGTTCAAATCCCCCGAACAGTTAAAAGCCGTATTTTTACAGCAAGGTGTGGATATTGAAGCACCATCAATGACAACGTGTGGCTCAGGTATGACAGCGGCTGTGGTATTGATGGCTCTACTCCTTTTAGGTAATCACAACGTACGTTTATATGATGGTTCATGGGCCGAATGGGGTCAAGATAATGGTTTACCAATAGAGCCCTAATAAAAACAGATAAGCCGCGGTAAAATTCACGCGGCTTATCTAATGATAAAGTTATTGGGAAAACACTGCTATTTCGAAAATAATCCTGCTAAGAACAGCACGACGATGGCACCGATAACCGCGACAACAAAGCTACCAAAATTAAAACCATCAACCTTTCCTTTACCAAAGAATGTGCTGATATACCCACCAACGACAGAACCTACAATACCGAGCACTGTGGTCATAATAAAGCCCATATGATAAGTACCTGGCATCAACCACTTAGCTAAAACACCTGCAATTAAACCAAAAATAATCCAAGCAATAATACCCATCTTACGCCTCCCTAAACTCGTTTTGCACAATAATGCTTCAAAATTTTTTATACAGTAATCGCTAATTAACGAAACAAACAACCACCATATAGAATATAGTAAAGACCTTGTGAGTTAATTTCGCAACTGTAAATACCCGATAATCATTATTATTCTTAATTAATAACTCACCATTTGTGTAATGACTTGTGCGATCTGCGGTGCTTTTTTTAACGCCCTAATTTGGGAAAATAACTCATCCGCTTGTTGATATTCTTTGCGTAAATATCCCAACCATTGCTTAATGCGAGCAGCATGGTAATTTCCTGTATCCTTTTGTTTTTCAAGCTCAGTATATCTTAATAACAACTGACCAACTTGGTCCCACGGCATTTTATTATGATTATGTTTTATTACACGACTGAGATTTGGTGTAATCAGTGCCCCTCGGCCAATCATTACTGCATCACACCCTGTTATTTCAATGCAACGCTGAGCACTCTCAAAATCCCAAATTTCACCGTTTGCGATGATAGGGATTGATAACCTACGACGGATTTCACCAATTGCATGCCAATTTATACGTTCGGCTTTATAGCCATCTTCTTTTGTTCGACCATGAACAGTTAACTCCGTAGCGTTCGCTTGTTGTACAGCATCTGCAATATCATGAGCAAATTCTGTATTATCCCAACCGAGTCGTACTTTTACAGAGACGGGTAACTCTTTAGGAACAGCTTCACGCATCGACTTTACAGCACGATAGATTAATTCAGGTTGCTTTAATAAGGTTGCACCTCCCCCATGGCCATTCACCGTTTTTGATGGACATCCGCAATTCAAATCGACGCCATATGAACCCAGTTCTACAGCTCTAGCCGCATTTTCAGCTAACCATTGAGGATGCTGCCCTAATAGTTGTATACGAACTAAAGTCCCTGAAGGTGTGCGGCTATTAAATTTCAACTCAGGACATAAGCGGTAAAAGGTTTTCGTGGGTAACAACGTATCAACTACGCGAACAAACTCGGTGATACAAAGGTCATAGTCATTAACTTTACTCAGTAAAGAACGAACCAGAGGATCTAAAACTCCTTCCATCGGAGCTAACAAAACACGCATAGGGACTCACAAAAAGATGGTATTAAGATAAAAATTTCCTTATTTCAAACTAAAATAAGGTTATTAATCGTCGCATTAAACCCTTTGAATGGCAGTTATCTATAATAACAGTCTTCATATCCACATGGGAAATTAGTCTAAAACGATTTGGAAGGAATAAGGCCATAAAAACGGCTCAATCTATACAGATGAGCCATTTTTATCTATCTATTGAGCAGAATTAACCATCATTGTGCCCTTGTTTAACTTTTTTCTGGGCGTTTTTCCAAGGTGAGCTAGAAGCTTTTCCAGAGCTCGCTCTTGCCGATGACGGATTGCTACGACGAGGTTGGCTATTTCCACTTCTTTCGCCGGAACGTCGCTCATTGCGTTGTGGCGTTTTTTGGATAGGCTCAGCTTTAATCGATGGATCAGGTTCATAACCATCTATCGATATTTTAGGGATCGGCTTTTTGAGTAACCTTTCAATATCTTTAAGTAACTTCGCCTCATCAATACATACAAGCGAAACAGCCATTCCTGTTGCCTCCGCACGGCCTGTACGACCGATACGATGTACATAATCTTCTGCAACATTTGGCAGTTCAAAGTTCACAACATAAGGCAATTGCTCGATATCTAAACCACGCGCTGCAATATCCGTTGCTACTAAAACTCGAATATCCCCTGATTTAAAATCAGATAAAGCACGAGTACGAGCACCTTGGCTCTTATTGCCATGGATAGCGGCAGACTTAATACCGTCCTTATTTAAATGTTCAGCAAGACGATTAGCCCCGTGTTTTGTACGCGTAAACACTAAAACTTGCTGCCAATTATCACGACCTATCATGAAAGAGAGTAACTCTGCTTTACGCTTTTTGTCGACTAAGTGAACATATTGCGTTATTTGCTCAGATGCAGAATTACGCGGAGCAACCTCAATAGTTACAGGGCTATTAAGCAGTTTATTCGCGAGTTGTTTGATTTCATCTGAAAATGTTGCTGAGAATAATAAATTTTGGCGTTTTTTTGGTAGTTTATTGATTACTCTACGAATATCATGAATAAAGCCCATATCTAGCATACGATCGGCTTCATCTAATACAAACACTTCCACTTGGGAAAGATCAACTGCATTTTGGTGTTCTAAATCTAATAACCGGCCAGGTGTTGCAATCAAAACATCCACACCACCTCGTAATTTCATCATTTGAGGGTTAATACTGACACCACCAAAAACGACAAATGAACGAATACGTAAATGACGGCTATATTCTTTCACATTTTCCGCAACTTGAGCCGCAAGCTCCCTTGTTGGAGTCAAAATTAACGCGCGAATTGGTCTGCGATTATTCCCCCGAGGATTTGTAATCAATTTTTGCAATATAGGCAATGTAAAGCCTGCGGTCTTACCTGTTCCCGTTTGTGCACTCGCTAACAGGTCGTTTCCTGCAAGTACAGCTGGGATGGCTTGTTGCTGAATAGGCGTTGGACTTTCATAGCCTAACTCATTTATAGCAAGCAAAATTTCCTCGTTTAACGCGAGGTCTGAAAATGTAGTCAAATTAAATTACTCCGGGCTTCACCGCTTCAAATTGATTGTGACAGTTATGGGGAAGTGAGTCAGAAGAAAAAAGCGCAAACTGCCGTGCGACATTGTAAAATTCTAACATTATTTGCGGACGATAAATATATTAATTTAGTTTGGGTAATAAATTAATATAAAATTCCCCTTAGATAGTATATATACTTATAAAACACTATGAGATGTCGTTTTTTATCCATTAAAAACATGAAAAGCCAATTAAGAGCTTAGTGATATTATTTTATTCTGATTTTTAAAAGGAATGTTTATGTATACAGGTTCATCGTCAACTTTGCGGGGTGAAAACGCAAAAACACAATTACTCCTTACTGCTGCTGATGTTTATGGAGAACAGGGTCTAGATGGCGCAACAACGCGTAAAATCGCGCAAGCTGCGGGGCAGAATATCGCTGCCATATCCTATTATTTCGGCTCAAAAGAAGGATTGTACTTAGCTGTTGCACAGCTTATTGTGAAAAATATCAAAAACAACTTTGATGAGGTATTTCTATCTATTGACCATTTTTTAAACCAGCCCCCCGCAATGCAAGTCCCAGAAGAGGCGTTAAAATTGCTGCACAAAACGGTGATTGCCTATAATTATTTCCAACTCGAAAAGAAAAATTTAAGCTTTTCGCGTATTTTAGCCCGAGAGCAACTTAACCCAACCGAAGCTTATACTATTATTCATGAACAAGCGTTAGGCCCTATCCACTCACGCCTAAATCGGTTAATTGCCATTTATATCGGCGCTGATCCCAACCACTTAACGACACTCATCCATACACATGCGATTTTAGGCGAAACACTGTCATTTCGTATAGCAAGGGAAACCTTACTGCGCCAAACCGGGTGGAAGCATATCAATGAAAATGAATTTAAAATTATTAATCAAGTTCTTATTGAACATACAAATATTTTATTAGCGGGTTTACGTCATCGCAAACAAATAGAAAAGTGATATGATTAATGCAATAAAGTATTCATATTAGCTATGACTAGAGGTTGGTGATTTTTGTCATATCTTGATATAGATATTATATTCTAAGAAATCAGCAACCTCTTACAACCATATTCGCTTTTCATACCATGAATTTTTTAAATAAGGTTAGCTATGAACAATAAAGGCCGTTCTGTTGTTATTTTAATTATTGTCATATTAATCGGTATTGCTGTTGGTGGTTACTCTTACTACCAATCACAACAAGATAAAACATTAACACTTTACGGTAATGTTGATGTTCGAACTGTTAACCTTGGTTTTCGAGTCTCAGGCAGGCTTGCCTCTTTAAATGTCGATGAAGGCGCACAAGTCATTGCCGGAGATAAACTTGGCCAACTCGATGATTCGCCTTATGTTAACGCCTTAAATAAAGCAAAAGGCATACGTGATAGTGCTAAAGCACAATTGGCTTTGAAAGAAAGCGGTTATCGCACTCAAGAAGTCGCACAAGTTGAAGCTGAAGTTGCCCAAAAACAAGCTGCGTGGCAATACGCAGACAGCTTCTATAAACGTCAACAAGGGCTGGCAGCTTCACGCGTCATTTCAGCCAATGAGCTTGATAATGCTAAGAATAATCGTAACCAAGCCTTTGCAGCACTGAAAGCCGCACAAGATAAACTTAATCAATATCAAAGTGGCTTTCGCCAAGAAGAAATTGCTGCTGCGAGAGGGGAATGGTTACAAGCGGAAGCGGCTGTTGCACAAGCCGAGTTAGATCTGCAAGACACCATTCTTTTTGCTCCTTCTGCGGGAACGATTTTAACCCGTGCTATTGAACCAGGCACCATTGTGGGCGCAGGTAATACCGTATTTAGTGTCACGTTAACATCCCCTGTTTGGGTTAGGGCTTACGTTAGTGAGCCACATCTCGGTGATGCGATACCGGGAAGAGAAGTGATGCTATACACTGACGGTCGACCCAATAAACCTTATCACGGTACCATTGGTTTTGTGTCACCAACCGCCGAGTTCACTCCCAAAAGTGTCCAGACTCCTGATTTAAGAACGGATTTAGTCTATCGGTTACGTATAATTGTTAATGATGCAGACGATGCACTGCGCCAAGGTATGCCAGTGACCATTCAATTCACTGATACAAAACAGTAAGAGATTGTCATGACTGATGATTACAGCATTCGCTTACTCAATGTCGAAAAAACCTTTGTGGGTCTTGAAGCACCAGCAGTTGAAAGCTTAACAATTGATATACACGGTGGTTCAGTCACCGGACTCGTTGGTCCAGACGGGGCAGGTAAAACGACTTTAATGCGCATGTTAGCAGGATTACTAAAGCCAGACTCTGGTGACATTCGTGTTATGGGGCTTGACCCCTTTGTAGATAGTGTAGCCATGCGAGCCGATCTCGGTTATATGCCACAGAAATTTGGCCTATATGAGGATTTAACCGTCCAAGAAAACTTGGATTTATATGCCGATTTACGAGGTGTTCTTGGGGAAGAACGAAAAGCCACTTACCAACAGTTGCTGTCTTTTACCAGCCTAGCCCCTTTCACTGATAGGCTTGCAGGCAAACTGTCTGGTGGGATGAAACAAAAGCTTGGTTTAGCCTGTACATTGTTGGGCAAACCTAAAGTTTTGTTATTGGATGAGCCTGGTGTTGGCGTTGACCCCATCGCTCGACGCGAGTTATGGCAAATGGTGCATACTCTTGCGGATGACGGGATGCTAATCCTGTGGAGTACCTCATATTTAGATGAAGCCCAACAATGCCAGAATGTCTTGCTGTTAAACAAGGGAAAGCAGCTTTATTCAGGAAAACCTGAGTTGTTAACGCAAAAAATGGCTGGGCGCTCTTATTTGCTTGATGTTCCTGCAACACAAAAACGTACTATTCTACAAAATGCGTTAGTATTACCAGAAACCACTGATGGTGTTATTCAAGGGCGCTACATCCGACTAATTTTAAAGCCTAATGCATCCCATGAGAATTTACTCAATGCACTTGGAATGAGTGGAAAGACACTGATTGCCGCACAACCTCGTTTTGAAGATGCCTTTATTGATTTACTGGGGGGGGGCCCTTCTCACCGTTCTGAATTAGCGGCTATCGTGCCACAAATTCCCCCTAATCCACAGGAAACGGTAATAGAAGCCCGTGATTTAACTAAAAAATTCGGCTCGTTCGCAGCCACTGATACAGTCAATTTTCAAGTAAAACGTGGAGAAATATTTGGGTTACTAGGACCTAATGGTGCAGGTAAATCGACAACCTTTAAGATGATGTGTGCCTTGATGAAACCAACCTCTGGGCAAGCATTAGTACTTGGTATGGATTTGAACACTAGCTCAAATAAAGTTAGACAGCAACTTGGCTACATGGCACAAAAGTTTTCACTGTATGGTAATTTAAAAGTAGGACAAAACTTGAAGTTTTTTTCTGGTGTATATGGCCTACACCACAAAAAACAAACCACCAAAATTCAAGAAATGATTGATGCATTTAATTTCACCCCCATTATCAATCAAGTTACTGAATCTCTCCCTTTAGGCTATAAACAACGTTTAGCTCTCGCCTGCTCATTAATGCATGAGCCGGATATTTTATTTTTAGATGAGCCAACGTCAGGTGTCGATCCATTAACTCGTAGAGAATTTTGGTTACATATCAATGGAATGGTTGATAAAGGCGTCACTGTCATGGTCACTACTCACTTTATGGATGAAGCTGAATATTGTGACCGAATCGGGCTTGTTTATCATGGAAAAATCATTGCCGCAGGCACGCCCGATGAACTGAAGCAGCAAGTTGTCACTGATGAAAACCCCGATCCTTCCATGGAAGATGCATTTATTGGCTTGATCATGAATTACGATAATCAACAGGAGGCACGATGACTCATTCCGCTTCCCCTTTTTCATGGCGTAGGCTTAAGGCTCTGTGCTGGAAAGAGAGTAAACAAATTGTTCGTGACCCTAGCAGTGCCTTAATCGCCGTTGTCATCCCTTTGATGCTATTATTTATTTTTGGCTATGGTATTAATTTAGATTCCAGTAAATTACGAGTCGGCATTTTACTTGAACAACAAACTCCCCAAGCTCGTGAATTAGTCGATACTTTCACAGGCTCCCCATTTATCGATGCCACAATAAGTAACAATAGAAATTTGTTAGTCAATAAAATGCAAGCAGGGGAAATCCGCGGTATTGTCGTCATCCCTGTCGATTTTTCATCACAGCTACTGCAACCGCAAGGACATGCCGCGATCCAAGTCATTACTGATGGCAGTGAGCCCAATACCGCCAACTTCGTGCAAGCCTACACTAAAGGTATTTGGCAAACATGGCAGTTACAACAAGGCGAAAATAGTGGTGAACAGGCAACACCTTTGATTGAGTTAGAAATGCGCTATTGGTTTAATGAAGCGGCAATTAGTCAGCATTTTATTATTCCAGGAGCTATCAGTATCATTATTACGGTTGTCGGGGCAATTTTAACGTCCTTGGTGGTAGCAAGAGAATGGGAGCGCGGCACAATGGAAGCGCTGCTTTCAACACAAGTGACTAAAGCTGAATTATTACTTTCAAAATTATTGCCTTATCAAGTGCTTGGTTCATTTGTCATGGTATTATGTATGTTGGTCACGACATTCGTGTTAGAAGTCCCCTACCGTGGCTCTTTGCTTGTATTATTTGTTATTACCAGCCTTTATCTAGCAACCGCATTAGGTATGGGATTACTCATTTCAACGATCACACGCAATCAGTTCAATGCGGCGATGATTGCACTAAATGCAGCTTTTTTACCCGCTATTATGCTGTCAGGTTTTATTTTTGAAATTGATAGCATGCCAGCAATCATTCAGGTGGTAACCTATTTTATCCCTGCTCGTTATTTTGTCAGTAGCTTACAAACGTTATTTCTTGCGGGAGATATCTATCTGCTGTTACTAACCGACTTTCTCTTGTTGGTGGCATCAGCCATTTTATTTATTGGCTTGACGGCATTGAAAACCCGCCGTCGCTTGGATTGAGGTGTCATTATGTTTTATCGCTTATACACCTTAATAATGAAAGAATTACAATCATTGCTACAAGAACCACAAACACGCATTATTTTAATTTTACCTGTCATTTTTCAAATGATTTTATTTCCTTTGGCGGCCACGCTGGAAGTGACTAACACGACGATTGCCGTTTTTGACCAAGACAATGGTAAACACTCGATAGAATTGACCCAACGACTTGCCAAAGCGAGTGCTTTTTCTCATGTATTGCTAATTAAAAATGAACATGATATTCACCAAATAATTGATAACCGCAAAGCATTATTAGTGGTTCGTTTTAGCCAAAACTTTAGCGCTGATATCGACTCTCAGCATACCGCTAGCATGGAGTTGCTGCTTGATGGTCGTAATTCTAATAGTGCTCAAATTGCTGCAAACTATATTGAACAAATCGTTATGCAGTACCAACAAGAACTCACTCGCACGCGAATACGTCCCAATAATAGTGAATTGATTATCCGTAATTGGTATAACCCAAATTTAGATTATAAATGGTTTATCGTTCCATCATTAGTTGCCTTAATAACAACAATTGGCGTATTGATTGTCACCTCCTTATCTATCGCAAGGGAGCGTGAACAAGGGACGTTAGATCAATTACTTGTATCTCCATTAACGACTTGGCAGATATTTATTGGTAAAGCCGTGCCTGCCTTAATTGTTGCCACTGCACAAGCTAGCTTAGTGCTGGTCATCGGTATTTTTTGTTACCAGATCCCATTTGCTGGTTCGCTACTCCTGTTTTATGCCACCATGTTATTTTATGGCTTGTCACTCGTTGGCTTTGGGTTATTAATTTCAGCACTGTGCTCAACACAACAGCAAGCCTTTATTGGTGTATTCGTGTTTATGATGCCTGCGGTATTATTATCGGGTTATATTTCCCCTGTTGAAAACATGCCTGTTTGGTTACAACAAATTACGTGGATTAACCCTATCCGCCATTTCACCGAGATCACCAAGCAAATCTATTTAAAAAATGCCGATTTTTCAGTCATTTTCCATAGTTTGTGGCCATTACTGATTATTACCGTCCTAACTAGTTCTATTGCTTATTATTTATTTAGAAAGAAAATTGCCTGACCTGCTGAAGAAAATGAGCGAGTAGAAAGTAGAATACTTATTCTACTATTATCTAGTTAGTAATATTCAAATTATATTTTTCATTACTAATTATATGAAAAAACCCTTGCTACACAAAGTAACAAGGGTTTTAGATTCTATCTGCAATAATATTCAGCTAACTAATTAGTGATATTAGCGACGATCACCGAAGATACGCAGTAACATTAAGAATAGGTTAATGAAGTCTAAGTACAGGGACAGCGCACCCATAATTGAGTATTTACGCATTGTTTCTCTGTCATCTTCATCAATTTGAGAGCCCATTTCTTTGAGTTTTTGAGTATCATATGCTGTTAATGCAGCAAACAGCAGAACCCCACCGTAAGTGATCACCCAATACATCATGGTGCTTTGCAGCCAGATGTTGACTAATGAAGCCACAACGATACCAATCAGTGCCATAAACAGGAAGTTACCCATACCTGTTAAGCTACGTTTGGTTGTATAGCCATAGAAGCTCAAAGAACCAAACATCACTGCGGTGATAACGAAAGTACCTGCAACGGACTCACCCGTATAAGCAGCAAGGATCACGGAAATGGTTAATCCTGTTAGCAATGAATACAACATAAACATACCTGTTGCAGCCATTCCGCTAATTTTTTGTAATAGGAATGAAATCCCCATCACTAACCCTAATTCAGCGATAATCATCCCAAAAAAGAGAATTTTATTGGTCGCAATGGTGTAGTACAAACCACTGCTCACTGAATACCATGCTACAAATGCTGTCAGCAGTAGACCGACTGTCATCCAGCCGTATACCTGCGACATAAATGCCTGAACGCCAGTATTGGCCCTCTGGACAAGAGAATCATTACGTTGATCAAACTGACCCATGATGGCTACCCTTTTGCTAAAAGAAAAATCGACCCCAGTAAAATACCGTAATCGGACAAATTTAACCAAAGTCTAACACATTATTTTGACATTACCATTCAGCAAATTCGTATTTTTCGGAGAAAAATGGGCGATTACCAGCGGTTTGCAGAGACTTCGTCACTTTCTTTCGCCTCTACCCAACGCTCATTCTCAGGTAAGGTTTCTTTTTTCCAAAATGGTGCTTTGGTTTTCAAGTAATCCATAATAAATTCAGCGGCCTGAAAAGCCGCGTTACGATGGGCACTAGTCACTCCGACAAAGACAATTTCTTCGCCCGGTTGTAAAGTACCGATACGGTGGATCACACTAACACGCTGTAAGGGCCAGCGCCCCCGAGCCTCTACGACAATGTTAGCTAACGCTTTTTCAGTCATCCCTGGGTAGTGCTCAAGGGTTAATGCAGCCACAGTATCCCCTAAATTATGGTTACGCACTTTCCCTGTAAAAGTCACCACGGCACCATCGCTATCACATTGTGCAAGCCATTGATATTGTTCACCAACACTGAAATTATGTGTTTGTACGGCAATATGGGTATTTTCCATTCTATCCCCCTGTTACTGGCGGAAAAAATGCCACTTCATCACCATCAACAAGAGGATGGTCTAGTGAAACAAATGATTGATTAACTGCGGCTAGCAATTTTCCCTCTTCAAGGGCTAGTGCCCAGCGGTCACTTTGCTGTGAAAGAGCCTGACGCAGCTCTTCAACCTTTTGATAAGATTCTGCTATTTCTAATTTATCTGTACCGACTAGCTCACGCACTTGCGCAAAAAATAACACCGTAATCATTATTCCACCTTAAAATGTCCAGACTTACCGCCGGTTTTTTCTAATAAGCGAACAGGGCCAATCACCATGTCTTTTTGTACCGCTTTGCACATATCATAAATAGTAAGAGCAGCTACTGATGCAGCAGTTAATGCTTCCATTTCGACCCCAGTCTTTCCTGTTAATCGGCAACAGGTTTCAATACGCACTCGATGATGTTCTGGTTCGGCTTGAAGAGTGACTTCCACTTTAGTTAAGAGCAGTGGATGACATAATGGAATTAACTGCCAAGTATTTTTTGCGGCTTGGATACCCGCAATACGCGCGGTCGCAAACACATCCCCTTTATGATGGCTACCATCAACGATCATAGCCAATGTTTCGGGATTCATCGTTACATAAGCCTCGGCACGGGCTTCGCGGACAGTTTCAGCTTTAGCTGAAACATCAACCATATGCGCCTCGCCCGACGCATTAAGGTGAGTCAGTTGGGACATATTTTCTCCTGAAAAATCAAAAAAGATTAACCGCCAATCACGGATAAATTGGGTGTGATCCCGCTATCGCCCATATGTAAAAAATGAGTTTCTCGCTTATGGTGTAAGCCACGTTGTATACGGGCTTTTAGCGCTTCATTTTGGCCATCATCACCTAATAAATCACGCAGCGGAATGCCATTTTCACCAAATAGACATAAATGCAAATTTCCTAATGAGGAAACGCGTAGGCGGTTACAGCTTTGGCAAAAATCTTTTTCATATGGCATGATGAGCCCGATTTCGCCTTGGTAATCCGGGTGACTGAATACTTGAGCAGGGCCATCGCTTCGGGAACGAGGAAGCATGTACCAACCTTCGTCTATTAAGCGGTTACGTATCGTTTCACCAGAAACATGATAACGTTGAAAAATGTCACTGCCGTCGCCTGTTTCCATTAATTCAATAAAACGTAATTGAATCGGACGATGTTTGATCCAATTTAGGAATGACTTCAATGCAATATCATTGACATTTTTCATCAGCACTGAATTCACTTTGACTTTTTCAAAGCCAGCATCAAAAGCGGCATCAATACCTTTCATCACTTGGAAAAATTTGTCTTGCCCTGTGATCGCCGCAAATTGACGCGGATCGAGGCTATCAACACTTACGTTGATCGCATTCAGCCCAGCATCTTTCCACTCTTTTACATCTCTGGCCATGCGATAACCATTGGTTGTCACTGCGATTTTTTTGATCGAGGCATTTTCATGAATAGCGGCAATAATTTCACTGAAATCTTTGCGCATCGTTGGCTCACCACCCGTAATACGCACTTTTTCTGTACCTAATTGGGCAAATGCTGTACTGATACGACGAATTTCATCCAGTGTTAAAAATTCATGGCGACCGCTTGGCTTATAGCCATCGGGTAGGCAGTATGTGCAACGGAAGTTGCAAACATCTGTTATAGAAAGCCGAAGATAGTAAAATTTTCGGTCAAATTGATCGACAAGTTGCTGCATAATCACACCTTTCCAAATACGGGAGATGCAGACATTTCTATCTTGCACCCTGGTGACTCAAGGCCACGGCCAGTGCATCATATTTAAGTTATAAACTTAGACGCAAAGGCTAGGAGTTTTATTTGTCACAGAGCCGCTAATTTAATAACCAAAACAAGCCACTCTGTTCACTTAATTTATGTAAGGATTCTAGCTGATAGGAATGGAAAAAGCGAATCGCAATTCGATATATGCCATATTATACAGCGACTTACATAAATATAGACCATTTACTCCGAAACCATTATTATTACTGACAATTTTCTATTTATCGTCGTTAGAATGGATACAATTTCACACTAAATGATTAACATCTCTTATTATTTAATTAAACATTTATTGATGTAGATCTAAAATGGGGAGCAAGCTCCCCATCTAATTGTTTACGTTATAAATATTAATACTAAACGCTTATCTCAAATATCATTATATTTCATTAAAAACAACACCACTGCATAATGTATGATGCATAATGGGGGGCCTTTAAAAACGGTACTCTACCCCTCCAGACACTGTTCGCCCTCGACCTAACGTGTTGGAAAGACTTTCTCCATAGCTCACCACATAAGCACGGTTAGTTAGGTTTTCCACATTGCCACGAATAATTAAATTGTCAGTTAATGAATAACTTGCATATAAATCAATTAACGTATACTTAGGCCAATCAGCTAAATAAGGGTTGTTGCTCGGTGCTGAATAATCTTGGAACCCTGGAGTGAAACGTACCACAACGCCACCATCTAATTTTCGGTCAAAAGCACGACCGCCCAATGTGAATGAACCTCGATCACCCGGTAAGTTCGCTGCACTACTAAAAATGGCGCCACTGTCACAATTCACATAGTTATTTGACTCTTCGTTGGGCTCCATATACCAATTACCTGGACCAACTCCTTCGCCATATTTCAAGACTCCGCCAAGCCAAGCTCGGTTAGAACAGAATTTGTTTTTCCCTATCATGTGAGTGAAAGTTAAGTCTGCATAGACAAAACCTGCATCATAATTGAGCTGGTATTCAAAACCTCTAAACCGCGTTGCGACTAAATTATTGCTATACGCCGCATTACCAATACTGGGACTGACCATTCCAGGTTTAGTTCTATCAATCGCAAGATTGATATAGTTATCCACTTTTGTGTCAAAATAGGCCACTTTCGCGACAAATCGGTCTTCTTCTAATATTAATTGTGGATAATTAATATTCATACCCACTTCCCACGCATTTGAGCGCTCAGGCTTTAAATACGGGTTAGGAAATTGTGTGGAGGAACTGTGGGCGCTACCTGTTGTTAATGTTTCAGTGATAGCGGGTGGTCGCCAAGAACGACCGTAACTCGTAAAGAACTCCATCCACTCAACACCGGGACGAATAGCCAAACGCGCGTTAGGCGAGAATGCCCCCTCCGAGCTATCTACATTCCAGTATTCAGTCGTGATCACAGCCTGACATTCACGCAGTCGCTTCGCGGTACATGGGTTGTCCTTAGTAAACGGAAAATTAGCATACTTCATGCTCGTTTGGCCTTTGAGGTTGTAATAGTCATAACGCATTCCTCCCTCTAATGTCAGCCAATCATCATATTCATAGGTTAAATTGGTGAATAATGAGCTCAGTGTCCGTTTACCATCAGGAGTGACACCACTTGCAGCTTCTCGGGTTGAACTGCTACTTGCTTTATCTTGGAATGTCTCAAAACCATAATGGGCTTTTAATACATTACGATGGTTGAATTCAATTTCTGAATGATTCTCGAGTTGTAAACCTTGGGTTTTTACGCGTGTATCCATTTGGTAGCCATTGTTATATATCTGGCTAGTGGAATAAGTTTGTGTATCATCTTTAGTATCAACAAAATACACTTTTCCTTTAAACTCAGTACTCCACGGGCTATCACTAAATCGGGTATAGTCAATAGAATAATTTTGCGTTTTCACATCACTAAAGCCACTACTTTTCCACCCCAATTTGTAAGGCCATGTGCCACTTAAATTGGTTAATGTTCCTGCATTTGGTGTCGCAACTTTAGTTTCTAAGTAGTTAAATTGTAATCGTTGTGAGTCACTGATATTCCAACCAGCCTTTGCTAGATAAGAGGTCATTTGGTAATTGCTATCGTTGATACGGGTGTGTTTTAAATCACGTACCAGTTCATTGTAGTGCCCTGCACCATTATTGACTCGTATATCACCAATTTTCCCATGCGTTCCGGGCTTATAATCCCCAAGGCGACGCTCACTCGCCGCAAATAATACATCCCCTTTTTCATTCCCTAACGCTAGCACACTACTACCAATAAAGTGCGTGTTATTTGACCCCGTGCTGGCATGTAATTTTCCACCAAAGGTTTTATCTTTCGATAAAAAATTCGAGGCATTTACTGTGTTAAAAGTTGCAACCCCGCCTAGTGTCCCAGCGCTTCCGATCCCACTACTGTTGCCTTTTTGTATTTCCACTCCAGTCAGCAGTTCTGAGTCGATATACATCGAACCATTACGTTGCCCGTGACCACTTTTTTGGAAGTTTTGCCGCATCCCGTCAATGTTCATATTAACCCGACCATAATCTTGGATACCACGAATATTAACGGATAGTGAAGGGTCCTGCTGGCTAACGCTGGAATACACCCCTGTTGTTAGTTCTAATAAGTCTGCAATGTGCTTTGGCGGTCTATCTTCGATTTGTTTTTTGCTGATCACGCTAATTGAGGATGGTGTATGATAAACCCAATCCCCTTGCTGAACTTGACTGGCTGTCACCGTAATATTATCAAGTGTGATAACTGGATCACTTTCAGATATTCGCTGAATAATAATGCGGTTATTCTGTAGCTGATATTTCACTGGGTTTGAGCCTATCAAACGCTGTAATCCATCTTGCAATGTGAAATAACCTTTTAGGCCTTGGCTGGTCAATCCATTAATTTCTTGGCTATTAATAATAATTTCAACTTTTGCTTGTTGAGCAAAATGCAATAATGCATTTTCCAAAGAGCCCGCAGCAACTGAGAAGGCAGTATCCTGTTTTACTGAAGCAACAGGCTGATTTGCCTGCGCAGAACTAAATGGCGTCAGTACTGGTAGAGCGAATAATGCAAGGTGAACGCAAAGTGTTGCTTTTTTATAGTGGTGCTTTTTTTGAGTCATTTCCCATCCCTAAAATGATAATGGTAATAAAAATCATAATCACTTAGGTTAAAGACGTTGAGATTAGAAAAACCCGTAAATAATTTTTTAAAAAAATTATCTCTTTTTGTTTAAATTACATTAATGTTTATTTATCAAAATATTAACGTGACGAAAGGAACCTCATAAACTGATAGCCCCTGAGTCGACGCTAAATGTGCTATACCACTTTCTAATGTACTGATTTGCAAAACCCCACTAGTGCGATGAGTTTTTTTGTCTGACAGTAAGATGATTTGCTTTTGGCGATAACGATTAACTTCAGCTATGATTTCAGGTAACGTACGTTGATGGAAAATAATTTGCCCTTCACGCCAAGCGACTGAGTGAGTGTCTTTCAGGGGAATGACGGGTAAAATCGTAGTCTGATATTGAGCGAAATCCCCTGCCCCTACCACCAGTTCTTGCCCTGACAACAATGATACTTTCACGCTATGTTGATATACGCTGACATCCACTATGTCATTCTCATTATCAATAGCAAATTCAGTGCCTAATGCTTGAGTAATGCCATTTTTTGCCATGACTTGAAATGGTCGTGGCTCATTCGTTGTTTTCGGTGCGACGGTAAAATAAGCTCGCCCTTGCAATAAATTAACTTGTCGATACTCTTGGTTAAAGACCAGCTGTAATTTAGCGCCACTATCAAGGTCAACTTTACTCCCATCAGGTAAGGTAATATGTTGTATTTCGCCGACTTTTGCTTGGTAATCTATTTGCTCAGTTTGTTGATACTGCCAAACAGAAATCACTATCCCCCCTATGAATACACTTGCCGCTAAGGATAGGCTTATAGGAGAATGGAATCGTTTTTTCTCAACACTATTTTTAACCTGAAGCTGTTTTTTTGTCGGTTCGGCAGCAGTTAGTGCCCACAACTGCTTTGCACGGTAATAAGCCGCTGCATGTTTATCTGATTGATTAACCCAACACTGAAATTCTTCGTGTTCCTTCGCATCAAGCTCCCGATGTGACGTTTTAATCGCCCACATGGCGGCCATGTTTTCTATTTCTGATGGAAGATCCGACAGTTTCATCATTAGTCCTTCCATTTGTGGATCAACATAGCCAATGCATTAGCTAAATGTTTTTCTACCGTACTGAGTGAAATATTCAATTGCTGTGCAACTTCCATTTGAGTGAGTCCTTCCTCACGATGTAAACGAAATATCTCCTGAGTTCTTGAGGGAAGTGCTTGGATGATTTGTTGAATTTGCTTTAACTGCTGGTCGCGGATTGCCACCGATTCTAAGCTTTTATCTCGAGATGGAATACCTTGCCACTGCTCATCACTAATAATTATTGATTGTTGCTTTTTTTGCTGACGAAAGTGGTCAATCATTAAGTTTTTTGCAACTCGATAGAGATAAGCATCAATATCCTGAATAGTTGAATGTGTCATAAATTCGGCCATACGAGTAAAACTTTCCTGCATTATATCCATGCTTAAACTATGGTCTTTGAGATACATGTTCAGATAGCGACATAGTGATGATGAATGGCGAGCAAACAAGCGCTGTAACTCAGGATCAGACATAGTGAGCCATAACACAAATAATGAAAATGAGAATTATTTACATAATATAGTGAATAATTCAAAATAGAAACCTTCTTGTGTATTTTTCCTGATCCGTCACGCTTTTATAGCCTATACCCGCCTTTATAAAACCAATTAGTGAGTTAAGTTTAAACTATATGAAATGTTCCCTTTAAGTACGGCTAATAAGCCATAAGTTAAGTCGTAACTGTTATCCAGATTTATCTGCTTTCCATATTTTTTATCATGGTTACTAAGATAACAGTGATGTTTTATGATAGATTAATGCCCAATTTATTTTAGATATCTTTTTTATAAATACGGCATAAATGCAAACTCCAGTACACCAGCCCCGTTATACTGTGTAACTTATTGGTTTATTAGAATTTTAGATGCCAAAAATTAATTGATATAGGAACACTATGCCGAATTGCAGTCTGGCGGATCTCCAACATGTTGTCGCTCTTGGTGGTGGGCATGGGTTGGGGCGCGTAATGTCTTCACTTTCCTCTTTAGGCTCGCGTTTAACTGGTATTGTTACCACAACCGATAACGGTGGTTCGACTGGTCGAATTCGTCGTGCTGAAGGTGGGATCGCTTGGGGAGATATGCGTAACTGCTTGAATCAATTAATTACTGAGCCTTCAATTGCTTCCGCTATGTTTGAATATCGTTTTAGTGGTAATGGTGAGCTTTCTGGCCATAATTTAGGTAATTTAATGTTAAAATCATTAGATCATCTAAGTGTCCGCCCTTTAGAAGCGATTAACTTAATCCGTAACATGCTGAAAGTTGATGCTCAGTTAATTCCCATGTCTGAATCCCCTGTTGATCTCATGGCTATTGATGAAATGGGTAATGAGATATATGGCGAGGTGAATGTGGATGCGCTTAACGAGATCCCCAAAGAGCTGTGTTTGTACCCAACGGTAAAAGCGACTCAAGAAGCATTGCAAGCCATTCATCAAGCTGATTTAGTCATCATTGGCCCCGGCAGTTTTTTTACGAGTTTAATGCCACTATTACTATTAAATGAAATTGCCGCAGCACTACGGGAATGCAAAGCACCGATGATTTATATTGGCAATCTCGCCAAAGAAATAGGCACCCCAGCCGCTAATCTTTCTTTACCTGAAAAATTGCAAATGATGGAGCATTATATTGGCTGTAAAAAAATTGATGCTTTGATCCTTGGGCCACGTACGCAAACACACAATATCAGTTCTGAGCGTAAAATTATTCAGCGTGTTCTCGAAGCCGATGATATCCCTTACCGTCACGATAGAAAACTCTTACTACAAGCTATAGAAGAAACTATTCGCTTACTGTAATTTCCACTCTAAACATTTAATTCGCCTTGTCCCAAAGGGGAATTAAATGTTATTGCTATAAATAACAGCAATAACATTTCATTTTTTCTATTAGTCATCTATATTAATAGTATATGATTTAAAATCATTAAGCATGAAATAAAAAACAACTGGTAAACATTGAGGGATTTCAATGCTAAATGACTATTCAAATATTTTAGTCCTTTTTTTGATAGTAGGATTAGGATTTTTTTTAGGTCAGTACAAATGGTTTAATGAAAATAGTAATAGTGCAATAACAAAGTTATTACTTAACATTACACTACCTATTACACTTATTTTATCGATAACTTCTGACTTTTCAAAAAAAGAATTCATAATGCTAGCACCTAATATTATACTTCCTTTTAGTACAATATTAATATTGATGCTAATTTCTTTTATAACAGCTATTATCATTAAAATCCCTAAAAATGACCGAGGGCTATTTATTGGCCTTTGTTCAATGAGTAGTACGGTATTTTTCGGAATACCGATCACATTGGCAGTTTATGGTTCTCATCTATTACCTTATGCATTAATGACTTATATAGCACAAACACTGATATACTGGACACTTGGCATTTACCTACTCAACAATGATAATAACTCAGAAAAATTCAATATCCTTAATGTAATTAAAAATATTTTCACACCACCACTCATTGCTTTTATTATCGGTGTTTTTTTACTATTAAATCAGATAGCAATACCTAGTTTTATAACATCATTATTTGATTATCTTAGTTCAATGACGTCCCCCATCGCGATGATAATTATTGGTTTCATTATTTATACGACAGGATTTAAAACACTAAAAATAAATCGTCCTATTATTTTTATTATCATATTTAGATTCATTGTCACTCCATTGACTGTTTTTCTAATTGGAAATTTATTAAACACACCATCTGAAATGATAAAAATAACAATATTAGTTTGCTCTTTACCCATTTCAAATACGACGGTAATACTTGCAAATAAATATAAAGCGGATGTCACTCTAGCAACACAGTCTCTTACATTTTCAATTCTTATCTATTTAATATATATACCATTTATTTTATATATTATTCACAAAGTGTGACTCTATTTAATAATCTATTTATTCAGGAATTATTTCTATGTTAGATTTGAAAAAAATAAAAAATGCAGTCGATAGTGCCTACCAAGAGTCTCTTGTCGAGAGTGGAGGTGCTAATGCAGACTACATCCCGTATTTAGCCCAAATTGATAATCAACTTTGTGGTCTATCCGTTATCACCACCCAAGGAGATATCATTTGTGTTGGAGATAGCCAATATCGCTTTGCTATTGAATCTATTTCTAAGGTGTGCACATTAGCATTAGCATTAGAAGACTTTGATGCACAGACTATCCAACAAAAATTAGGCGCGTCGGCGACAGGGCTACCATTTAATTCGGTCATGGCACTCGAATTACACGGCGATAAACCTTTATCACCGCTTGTCAATGCTGGCGCTATTTCTGCGACCAGTATCATTAAAGCTAAATCGAAAGAAGAGCGCTGGCAACGTATTTTAGCTATGCAGCGGAAATTAGCAGCCGCTGAAATCACACTTTCTGATGAATTAAATCAATCAGAACAAACGACAAATTTTCATAATCGTGGGATTGCATGGCTACTCTATGCCGCAGGCTATCTCTATTGTGATCCAATGGAAGCTTGTGATGTTTATACTCGTCAATGTTCGACACTCATCAATACTGTCGAATTGGCCACTCTAGGTGCAACGATTGCCTCTGGAGGCGTAAACCCAGTGACGAAAGAGCGTGTACTTCAACCAGAAAATTGCCCTCGAATACTGGCAGAGATGACAATGGAAGGTATGTATGACAGCTCCGGTGATTGGGCTTATAACGTTGGTCTTCCGAGTAAAAGTGGTGTTGGTGGGGGTCTACTAACAGTTATTCCAGGTAAAATGGCAATTGCTGCATTTTCTCCTCCGTTAGACCCCATAGGGAACAGTGTTAAAGGTCAAAAAATGATAGCGCGGCTCACACAAGAACTCGGCTACAACCTATATAAGTGTAGTTAATTACTTTATAAAATGTTCCCACCCTTAATAAGGTGGGAATGTGTAATATTATTTACTAAGTGAATATCTACGAATTCGTAATAAATTGAGAGCGTATCGTCTGTAACTCGTCTCTAACCCTTGCCGCAGCTTCAAATTCAAGATCTTGAGCGTGTTTATACATTTGAGCTTCAAGCTGGGAAATACGTTGCTCCAACTCTTTTGTTGACATTGATTGTACATCAACCAGAGTTTCATTTTTGATATTATCTTTAGTACGGCTTTTGCTCTTACCGCCCACTTTATGACCGATTTGCAGAATATCGCCCACTTTCTTATTCAGGCCTTGAGGAACAATGCCGTGTTCTTCGTTGAAAGCTATCTGTTTAGCGCGACGGCGCTCAGTCTCTGCAATTGCTTTTGCCATTGAGTTAGTAATTCTATCGCCATACAAAATGGCTTTACCATTCAAGTTACGAGCTGCACGCCCAATCGTCTGAATTAATGAACGTTCGGAGCGCAGGAAGCCTTCCTTATCCGCATCCAAAATTGCAACAAGGGACACTTCAGGCATATCGAGACCTTCTCTTAATAAGTTGATACCAACCAGCACATCAAACTCTCCAAGCCGTAAGTCCCGAATAATTTCGACGCGCTCAACGGTATCAATATCCGAGTGAAGATAGCGAACTCGTTCACCGTGCTCCTCAAGATACTCAGTTAAATCCTCAGCCATGCGTTTAGTCAACGTGGTGACCAATACTCGCTCATTTTTTTGGACACGAATACGGATTTCAGAAAGTAAATCATCAACTTGAGTTGTTACAGGACGAACCTCAATAATAGGGTCCAGCAAGCCAGTCGGCCTCACGACTTGCTCAATGACCTCATCACCCGATTTTTCTATTTCATAATTACCGGGCGTAGCGGAAACATAAATAGTCTGTGGCGCTAAGGCTTCAAATTCTTCAAAACGCATTGGCCGGTTGTCCAGTGCTGATGGCAAACGAAAACCATATTCCACCAAAGTTTCCTTCCGCGAACGATCCCCTTTATACATAGCGCCAATTTGTGGGATGGTGACATGGGATTCATCGACAACGAGTAAACCATCAGCAGGTAAGTAATCGAACAAGGTCGGAGGTGGCTCACCGGGTGCACGGCCAGATAAATAACGTGAGTAGTTTTCAATCCCCGAGCAATACCCAAGTTCGTTCATCATTTCTAGATCAAATTGTGTTCGCTGAGTGATCCGTTGCTCTTCAATAAGTTTATTATTTTCCAATAGAACTTTGCGCCTATCCGCGAGTTCAATTTTGATCTGCTCCATCGCCTCAAGAATACGTTCTCTTGGCGTAACATAGTGGGTTTTAGGATAGACAGTAAAGCGAGGAACTCTATGCTGTATTTGCCCCGTCAATGGATCGAACAATGAAAGGCGCTCAACTTCTTCATCGAATAATTCGACACGCAAAGCATATTCGTCAGACTCAGCAGGAAAGATATCAATCACCTCACCACGAACACGGAATGTGCCTCGAGTAAAAGCTTGGTCATTACGCGTATATTGTAGGTCAGCCAAACGACGTAAGATCGAACGTTGATCGATAATCATGCCATCGGTCAGGTGCAACATCATTTTTAAATAGCTATCTGGATCACCCAAACCGTATATGGCAGATACAGAAGCCACCACAATCACATCTCGGCGCTCAAGCAAGGCTTTGGTTGCAGATAACCGCATTTGTTCAATATGTTCATTAACAGAAGCATCTTTTTCAATAAAGGTATCTGAGCTTGGTACATAAGCTTCAGGTTGATAATAATCGTAGTAAGAAACGAAATACTCAACCGCATTCTCAGGAAAAAAGGATTTCATTTCACTATACAGCTGTGCCGCTAAGGTTTTATTATGCGCCATTAGCATTGTTGGACGGTTTTCTTTCGCGATAACATTAGCAATGGTGAATGTTTTCCCTGACCCTGTTACCCCAAGCAATGTCTGGTGAGCAAGTCCGTCTTCTAGCCCTTCCCTAAGTTTACGAATGGCTTCTGGTTGGTCCCCTCCTGGCTGGAACTCCGAATACAGCTTAAAATCCTTACTCATATTAACGCCCCTTAGCTAGTCTCTTACACTATGATACTGGATAAAAAACCAGCTTCAAGTACAGAGTTTAAATTTTCTATATTTCTCCGTTCTGGCATGTTGATAAAAATGTTATCCCCAAAAAAGTACTTGACCTTTACGAAACTTTATATTTTATGCTATTCGTTTTTTGTATCCTATCTCAAATCTAAATCGAAGGCTTGATTTTATATAACCATTTGTATTTTAATACAATTAACTTAAAGCCCAGAATCACATCAAATGAAGGCAAAGCCGCTTATCACCTAGCGTAGGGCTCGTTTTAAAACGTTAATACACAAGGTTATCCACAGAAATGGTGGATAACTCTTGAAGCCCTTATAACTCATGCATTCACGGGATATCCAAAATTTGTTAAACGAGAACTAAATGACATAAAGATGGCAGTTAGGTGAAAAAATTTTTACTTAGTAACCGTAACAAAAAAAAGATTTTATATTTTTTGCTTCGATCTTCGTGGTATTTCAACTGAAAAACTTGACAGAATCCCACCATGAAACATTAAAAAAGATCGAGGAAAGATTAACAAGCGTTGTTATGCCTTATCCATGAAGATATGAAAAACCGGTTTTATATTTTTAACGTTTTTAATCAATACGTTAACAAAGAAAGATCCAAATACTGCCCAAGTGGGGAGCTCATAGCGTTTTGTTGGTGCGGGATCATGCCTAAACAAGGCGCTTTAATCATTCGATATAATGTCTTCAGATATTGTTCTTGATAATTTCCAGCCTCTTCCACTTCATTAGCAATCCAACCAACAACGGATAACCCTGCACTTTGTATCGCTTCCATCGTCAATACGGCATGATTAATACAACCGAGTTTCACTCCAACCACTAAGATCACGGGTAACCTCTGCCAAACCACCCAGTCTGCATACGTTTTATCAACCGATAATGGGGTATACCAACCACCAGCCCCTTCCACTAATACCCAATCAGCTTGAGTTTGTAGCACTTTTAGCCCGTGATCCATAACTGAAAATTCAATAGGTTGCTGAAGTTTTTCACTTATAATGTGTGGCGATGTCGGCGCTTCAAAAACAATCGGGTTTATCACTTCATAAGGCAATTGCACGCTACTATTTGCTTGTAACGATAAGGCGTCACTATTTCTCAGTCCATCTTCAGTCATCTCACTCCCTGAAGCGACAGGTTTGTAGCCAATCGTTTTCATGCCTTGCAAGTTCGCCGCTTGTAATAATGCACAGCTAGCAACCGTTTTACCCACCTCAGTATCAGTTCCAGTTACGAAATATGTTTTAGTCACGGTAAAGTACTCCAAATACGGTCTGGTAAGTTAAAGGTAGGCCTCTTTCTGTCATTGGATAAGCCAAAGCCAATTGTTGCAAACGCTGCCGCGTCATTAACCCTGTTTTGCGCCCTGCGGTCAAATGGGTTGCTCCAATCCCTTTTAATGAATGAAGTAGCGCTGTGATATCCGAAAAATACAGCGTGTCTTCTTGTAAGGTGAGCTGATTTCGCCACATTCGACAGCAATCGTTCATCTGAGTAAAACTCACAAACGTATTCACATGAGGTGCGTCATCAAGCGCTTTCCAAGCTGTAGATAGCTCAGCTAATGAATGTTTGCCCAGCGTACTAAATACGATGATCCCACCGCGTTTCGTCACACGATAGAGTTCGCTTAATACACGCGCCATATCAGGGCACCATTGGATCGCTAAATTTGAAAAAACCACGTCAACACTCTGATCTTTCAGTGGAATAGCTTCCATATCTGCACATAGATAACAATCCGCAGCCGATTTTGCTTTCGCCTCATCTAACATTCCCACTGAAAGATCTAACGCTGTCACTTGGTAACCTTGCTGTGTTAATTTCTGGCTAAAGTACCCCGTGCCACAACCGGCATCTAAAACACGCAAAGGTGCAATACGTTGTTCTGCGGATAATGCGGCTGTAAGTTGCGTTAATAGCTGATTTCCCGTTGCTTGCTGGTAACGAGCGATAGTATCGTAATACCTAGCTGCACGGCTAAATGCAGCCGCAATTTTGTGCTTTTCACGACATCGCGACAAAGTCATGTAAAGCCTCCAGTAGTTGATCGATATCCTGACGTTGATGTGCGGCACTTAAGGTGATCCGCAAACGAGCACTTCCAGGTGGAACCGTCGGTGGACGGATCGCATGAACCCAGATCCCTTTACGGCGCAACAGATCGGCCAATCCTTGACTAGCTTGGTTATCGCCGACAATTAAAGGTTGAATTGCTGTCGTTGAGTTGGCCAATGTCATACCTGAAAATTGAGCATTATTTCTAAAATATTCAATATGTTGATTCAGAGTAGAGCGAGCTTGATCCGCTTGTTTGATTTGCGCAACGGCCTCAGATAGCGCCACCGCCTGTGCAGGCGGCATTGATGTGCTATAAATCAGATGACGAGCAGATTGCACTAGAAAATCTGCTGTCTGTTCATCACATAAGACCGCAGCTCCACTCAAGCCAAATGCTTTCCCAAATGTAACAATCAAAATTTGAGGGGTAACACCATTTTCAAAACAACTTCCACGCCCCTGGTCTCCCTTTACACCAATACCATGAGCATCATCCACCATTAACCACGCCTGCTGTTTGGTCGCAATTTCCTGTAAGTCTTTAAGTGGAGCGTTATCACCATCCATGCTAAATACGCCTTCACTAATAACCAGCGTTTTCCCTGATATGGGCTTTTGCATTAAATTCTCTAGGGATGAGGTATTGTTATGATGAAATCGGCGTAATTGAGCTCCTGAATGTATTGACGCTTCAATAATCGATGCATGGCTCAATTTGTCCGCTAAAATACGATCGTTCTGGGTCATTAATGCAGTGATCACGGCATGATTAGCAGCGAAGCCAGAAATAAACAATAAGGCTTTTGAATAACCCAACCACTGTGCAAGCTGAGTTTCAAGATCATAATGAGCCTTAGTGTAACCCGTGATATGGCCAGAGCCGCCACTGCCGACGCCATATTTTTCTGCACCACGTTGCCAAGCTGCCACCACTTTAGGATGATGAGTTAACCCTAAATAATCATTGGATGAGAAGTTAAGGTATTCTTTTCCTGCCAGATGTAGCGTTCGCCCATTTGCCCCGTCAATACACTGACGTTGACGCCAGATAGAGGCCTGCTTACGCAGCTCTATCTGGTTTTGTATAAATGATTGCCAACTCATTATACGGCAGCATTATAAAACTGAGGGTTATCTGCAGTTAGTAATGCTTCTGCTATTTGAGCCGCCTGCTGATTATCCCCTTCCTCAGTCTCAATACGTTCAGGATTAATGTTCAGTTTTTTAAACAATGCCAAGTCTTTGTTTTCATGTGGATTTGGTGTTGTCAGCAATTTACAACCGTAGAATACTGAATTCGCACCAGCCATAAAGCATAGTGCCTGAGTTTGTTCATTCATATATTCACGGCCCGCGGATAAGCGAACATAAGAGGCTGGCATCATAATGCGGGCAACAGCAATAGTACGAATGAAATCAAACGCATCAACGTCTTCATTATCCGCCATTGGTGTTCCTTCAACTTTCATTAACATATTGATAGGCACACTTTCAGGTGGTTTGGGTAAATTAGCAAGTTGGACTAACAATGCTGCGCGATCACTCACCTTTTCGCCTAATCCTAAAATCCCCCCTGAGCAGACTTTAATCCCTGCATCACGAACATTTTCTAGCGTATCTAAGCGATCTTGATAACTGCGGGTGGTAATAATATTGCCGTAATATTCAGGCGAGGTATCAAGATTATGATTATAATAATCGAGGCCTGCTTGCGCTAAACGCTGCGCTTGGGTGTTATCAATCATTCCCAAGGTCATACAGGTTTCCATGCCAAGCGACTTAACTTCTTTCACCATCATTTCCAAATAAGGCATATCACGCTCTTTTGGATTACGCCAAGCAGCCCCCATACAAAAACGTGTTGAACCTGCTTGTTTGGCTTTTTTTGCAGATTCAATAACTTGCTGAACTTCCATTAATTTTTCAGTTTCTAATCCTGTTTTATAGCGTGCACTTTGTGCACAGTATTTACAGTCTTCTGGGCAAGCCCCCGTTTTAATGGATAACAACGTACTCACTTGTACTTGTTGCGGGTCAAAATGTTGACGATGAATTTGTTGCGCCTGAAACAATAACTCAAAAAAAGGCATTGAAAACAGTTCATTAGCTTGTTTTATTGTCCACTGTTTTAATTGGCTCACGGAAACACTCCAGTTGAAAAAGTTGTTGCCAGTTTAAATATTGTGATTATCATGTCAACTAAAATGATCATGAAAAGTTGACGAAGATACGAATGAATAATATCGATATTGCTTTTGATGCCAAACATATTTGGCATCCCTATACCTCGATGAGCCAGCCAATTCCTGCCTATCCGATTGTTGAAGCACACGGGGCAGAACTGGTAATGGAGAATGGAGAACGATTAATTGATGGTATGTCTTCATGGTGGGCGGCTATTCATGGTTATAATCACCCGGTCCTCAACCAAGCGGTTACAAACCAGCTAAGCAAAATGTCCCATGTTATGTTTGGTGGTATCACCCACCCACCTGCGGTAAATTTATGCAAGCAACTGGTCGCTATCACCCCTGAGCCACTGGAATGTGTGTTTCTCGCTGACTCAGGCTCTGTTGCTGTGGAAGTTGCTCTGAAAATGGCTCTACAATATTGGCAAGCAAAAGGTGAAAAGCGTCAACGTATCCTAACATTACGTCATGGATATCATGGAGATACATTCGGTGCGATGGCGGTTTGCGACCCAGATAATTCCATGCATGGACTATACAAAGGTTACTTGCCACCTCACCTATTTGTCGACGCTCCGCAATGTGGCTTCAGTGATGAATGGGAAGCGGCTGATTTACAGCCACTTGAAACACAATTAGCGGAAAATAGTCATGAAATTGCTGCGATCATCCTTGAACCGATTGTCCAAGGTGCTGGTGGGATGCGTATATATCACCCCGAATATTTGCAAGGTGTACGCCGGTTATGTGACCACTATGGTTTGCTATTGATTGCCGATGAAATCGCCACTGGATTTGGACGAACTGGCAAATTGTTTGCTTGTCATCATGCCAATATATCACCGGATATTATGTGTTTAGGGAAAGCACTAACGGGTGGATATATGACTCTATCGGCCACACTCACCACTCGTCATGTTGCTGAAACCATTAGTAACGGTGAAGCAGGATGTTTTATGCATGGCCCTACTTTTATGGGTAACCCCCTTGCCTGTGCCGTCGCGGATGCCAGCTTGACCTTATTGCTCAATAGCCCTTGGCAAAAAACGATTGCCAGCATCGAACAACAACTTAAGGCCGAACTGATGCATTTGGCCTCTCACCCAAAGGTTGCAGATGTACGCGTTCTCGGTGCAATCGGCGTAATTGAAATGAAGCACCCCGTGAACACGGCAGCCTTGCAGAAAGTATTTGTAGAAAATGGCGTTTGGGTTCGCCCATTTGGCAAACTTATTTATGTGATGCCACCGTATATCATCACCCCAGAACAACTGAGCAAAGTAACTCATACGATGGCAAAAGTGTTGTACTCCTCAATTTGCTAACCTTAGTTCAAATTGCCGCCAGCAATGCAGTAAAAAATCATACTCTATGATTTTTCTAAGTAATTCGAGTTGTAGCAAGGCGGCAAATGAAGATAACCCAAGGAGCATATACAAGTATGTGACTAAGGTGGCTGAATAGAGCCAACGTAGTCACAGCTTGAAGTATGACAAAGCTTAAAGGATGGTTGAAATAACCCACATAGGGCCTTTGCCGACCGCATAACGTGCTAATAAACTCAATTGACCTGTAATCGGGTCAATTTCAGAGACTGAAATATGGTCTGATTTTTGCCCACTGGAAATTAAAAAACGTCCTGTTGCATCAATATTAAAGCCTCTTGGATGTGTTTCTGTTGGGTATCGATTTTCCAAGGTCAATTCACAGCCATCATCTGAAATAACATAATGACTAATATAGCTTTCTGAGCGTTCGCTCGCGTATAGATGGCGACCATCTGGCGTCACATGGATGTCTGCCGCCCAGCGCTGGCTGTCATTACCCGCAGGGTAGTTTGCCAATGTTTGCATAGTGCGATAACGGGTAAACTTACGGTAAACACCAATGGTTGAGTCCAACTCATTGATACAGTAAATAACCTTTTCACTAGGATGGAAAGCAAGATGGCGAGGACCAGACTGTGGCGCGGTTGTAATTTGGTCGGCACTCGCTTCAGTGAGATAACCATTTTCTTGTAAATCAAATAAGCGAATATGATCTTCCCCTAAGCAAGGCACCCAAAGTTGTTGATTATCAACATCAACATGGGAAGAATGTGGGTTACGCAAGCCTTCGACCACTTGAATTACACGATCGGGAACCCCTTCTTGATTAATGGTTAATACCGCCAAGTTATGTTGATGGTAAGAAGGAACAAATAGATATTTACCATTATTATCAAGGGATAAATGAACGGGAGTACCTGGAATGGATGTTTCTGCTTTTAAACGCAGCGTCCCTTTGTCTTCGATTTCATAGGTTACAACACGAAAATTAGGACGCACACCAATATAAAGGTGTTTTTTATCATGGCTAAGTACCATTGGCTGTACTTGGCCCGGTGTTTTTACTGTTTGTAAAAGAGTAAGTTCTCCCACTTCATTCATCGACCACACGTGAATTTGCTGACTCTCGGGGCTGGCAATATAAACAACCTGATTCATCCTGACTCCTTAATTCATGATAAAAATACGAAATAGTATCAATAGCACCACTATACCTTATATTGCTTAAATTACCGCTAGTAATTGACCTTAGCGCTGATACTGACTGGCAGGAAATGAATAAAACTAAAACGGTTCAGTTCGTTACTATTATCCGCTATGATGATAAAACAACCTTAGCTAACTAACCGGAATGTGGTAGTTTATAGCTGTGCTCAATATATCCTCATTTCCTATACGGATGCTACCAATCGTATAGATAACTCTAAAATCACGTGGAGCCGTTTATGTCATACCGCGTTATTGCGCTCGATCTTGATGGAACACTGCTTGATCACCAGAAAAAAATCCTGCCAGAATCTTTAGCCGCTTTACAAGAAGCCCGCCGCCAAGGCGTTAAAGTGATCATTGTGACAGGTCGTCATCATGTCGCGATTCATCCGTTTTACCAAGCTTTAGATCTTGATACGCCTGCTATCTGTTGTAATGGAACCTATCTATACGATTATTTAGGTAAAAAAGTCCTGAAATCTAATCCAATGACGCTCGATTCAGTGACGCAAATGATCAATAAGCTACGTGGTTCTGAGATTCAACATTTAATGTATGTCGATAATGCGATGCTCTATAACGCACAAACAGAAAGTATTAAACGTACATTGAATTGGGCCGAATCCTTGCCTGTTGCGCAGCGCCCAACCCTTGAATTTGTTGAAGATTATGCTGATGTGATGCACGACTATGATTCTATTTGGAAGTTTGCGGTCAGCTCACCAGATACACAACAACTTCACCAAGTTGTTCAAGAAATTGAAAATGATTTCGGCTTAGACTGCGAATGGTCGTGGGTGGATCAGGTTGATGTCGGCCGCAAAGGTAATAGCAAAGGCCAACGCTTAAAAGAGTGGGTCGAATCTCAAGGGATGACCATGAATGATGTCGTGGCTTTTGGTGATAATTTCAATGATTTAAGCATGCTTACAACCGCAGGTTTAGGCGTCGCGATGGGCAATGCAGTTGATGAAATCAAACAGCAAGCCAAGCTAGTGACTCGCGTTAATACTGAACCCGGTATTGCAGAAGTTATCCGTAAGTACGTCCTATAACGTCCAAATATTTATCATTTCAAGGAAAGCCCTGCTTTCCTTTTTTATTTTTATAAAATTTTAGTCCTCTAAATAGCCTGTAAATAGCCTGCACGGCAGCTAGGCGGCAAAGAAGCTATCCCAAGGAGCATACTAAAGTATGTGACTTGGGTCGCTGAATGTAGCCAACAACGCCACAGCGCCAAAGGCGACGAGTAAAATTATAAATGACGTGACAGCGACACCGACTTCACTTGCGCATAAACTTTGCGCCCTTTACGGATAGAAAGTTCATCACGAGCCCAACGGGTAATACGTGCCCACATGCAGTGTCCTTCGCCTAAATCCAGCTTCACATCCACTTGCTCGCCATCTTCAATCCATTCCACTACTTGTGCAGATAAAATATTACGAATACTACTCACTGGCGGTTTTTCGAGCACCAAAGAAACATCCGATGCATCAATACGTATCCGTAATTGCGTACCCTGCGGGCTGTCCACTCGCGGGAGCCATAATTTTTGCGCGCCAACAATAACCGCTGTCATCTCATAATCAGGGTGTTGACTGTGCACTGTCGCACTAACTACACTGCTCAACGTTTCTTGTTGCAACCAAGGACGTAATGCACTACTTGCCCAAACCTCTTCAAGTGGGCCAAATGCCTTAACCTTTCCTTGAGCCATAACAATGACTTTATCCGCAAGGCGTAATATTTCATCAAGGCTATGGCTTACATACAAAATAGGGATTTTTACATCTTGCGAAAGCTTCTCTAAATACGGCAGTAATTCACGCTTTCTAGGTAAATCCAAAGAAGCTAATGGCTCATCCATCAACAAAATTTCAGGGGCTGTCAATAGCGCTCGCCCAATAGCTACACGCTGTTTTTCACCGCCAGACAATGTAATAGGATAACGATTGAGCAATTTTTCTATACCAAGCAAGCCCACGATATCATCAAAGCGGTTTTTCATTGTAGGTGACATGCCATAACGCAAATTACTTTTCACCCGATAATGGGGAAATAACCGCGCATCCTGAAAGACATAGCCAATATGGCGCTGTTCCGGAGGTAAGCAAATACGCTTTTCCACATCCACCAACGTCCGTCCATTTAATATAATGCGGCCTTTATTCGGCTTAGTTAAACCACCTATCACATTAATTAATGAGGTTTTTCCTGCACCCGATAGACCAAAAACCGCAGTAATACTCTCCGTTGGCAATTGGGTTGCAACTTCAAGCTGTAAGTCCCCTAACTTTTGGGAAAAGTCGAGTTCTAACATATTAGGCTACCCCCAAACGCTTTTTACCCCAACGGGTCAGCCATTCTGAAATTAACAATGAAATCAAGGCAAGAACAATAGCGATAATACACAAACGTGCAGCATCAACCTCTGCTCCTGGTGTTTCAATTAAGGTATACATGGCTAATGGGATCGTTTGAGTTTCACCGGGAATATTCGAAACAAATGTAATCGTCGCACCAAACTCACCGAGTGAACGAGCAAATGCCAGTACAGTGCCAACAATGATACCAGGCAAGGAAAGTGGGATAGTGATCGTAAAGAAAACACGCAATGGCGTAGCGCCTAATGTTCTAGCAGCTTGCTCAAGTTTTCTATCCACCGCCTCAAGAGCTAAACGGATAGCTCGTACCATTAATGGGAATGCCACAACAGCAGAAGCCAATGCAGCGCCTCTCCAGCTAAATGTGAAGCTAAAACCAAACCAGTTATATAGCCATTCACCAATAAAACCGCGTTTTCCCATACTGATCAACAGTAAATACCCCACTACCACCGGCGGTAGCACCAGTGGTAAGTGGATAATACTATCAAGCAGTGTTTTACCCGGGAAATTACAGCGAACCAGAACCCAAGCCACTAAAACCCCCAACGGTAAACTGAGGAGTACCGCTACACTGGAGACTTTTAGACTTAAGTAAATCGCTTCCCATTCATAAGGACTTAACATCTGCAAAAAAATACTCTCTTAACGTTTATTTAGTACGAGGTTCAAAGCCATAACGTTTGAATACTTCTGAAGCCGCAGGGGTTTTTAAGTATTCATAATAATCACGCGTTGCTTTGTTATCTTGATCTTTAACAATCGCCATTGGGTATTCAACCGGTTTATGGGTATCGGCTGGGAACACGCCTACCACTTTGACTTTTTGGCTAGCGACAGCATCAGAACCATACACAATACCTAAAGGTGCTTCTTGGCGCTCAACGAGTGCCATACCGCTACGTACGTTATTCGTACGCGCTAACAGCGGTTCAACCGTTTCCCATGCACCTAAGTTGCTTAACGCTTCTTTTGCATAAATACCAACAGGAACATGATCAGGATCACCCACTGCTAATCGGCCACCATCTAACAATTTTTTCCAATCGGTTTGTTTATTGATTTGAACTTTATCAATTTTTGCATCTTTCGGCGCAATTAATACCAACTCGTTGCCTAATAATGTATAGCGCGTATCTTCTACCATCAATTTCTTATCAATAGCGTAATCCATCCACTGTTGATCCGCGGAGATAAATAAATTAGCCGGTGCCCCTTGCTCAATTTGACGAGCAAGTGTTGAAGAAGACGCATAAGAAGCAACGACTTCAACATGAGTGTCTTTCTTATATTGCTCTGAAATTTCATTCAACGCATTCGTTAATGATGCAGCGGCAAAAACAGTAATTTTATCTGCGGCAAAACTGTGGCTAGCCACCGCTAACGTTGCACCAGCAAGAAGTGATACCAAACCTTTTTTCATTTTCATTCACCATAATATTAATCAACACGCTATATATATCAGGACACAGCGATAACTTAAAGTCAAACCGCGAATAAAAGTGTGCTGGCTCAAGAAATGATGCAATTTTGCTACATGATATCCATAAATGATAAATTATTTCGCCATATTTTTTAGATTACGAAAAATCGTTTTTGTATAGTTAACAACTTATTTCCCTTGTAACTTTATCGGCAAAAATCGTACACATGTGAATATTTCATTCAACTTTTTACAGATCATAAAAACAACGGAAATAATATGGCTATTCATCCAACAGCTCTTTCTCCAACCCAAACTCACTATATGTACGGGCTAACCAATGAGCAATTCAATGGACTATTTGAAAAGGAAATCTCCTCTGAATCCTTAAATTCTTTAGCAACATCTGCGAGTGAAGGGGACTTAAATAGCATTGATTTGCTCCACAATATCGCTCTAAGACAAGACAGTGAAGGAAGAAAAGCAGAGAATATTCTGTTTGATTTATTTAGTGGAAAGCAGTCTGCAAAGATAGGCATAGATAAAGAAATACAAAAAACCAGTCAAAAATTATATCAATTATACCTTGATGGTAAACTCAAAAAGCACCTTTATAATTCGAAATTAACAACGCCTTCTAAGCTCCTCTATATTATTGGGTCTACAATAGAAAAATGTGTTGATAAAATAAATTTAACAAAAATATTGATGAAAAATGAACCCGAGGGATCTTCACTTTGGAATAATGGCAGGATGACGACAAGCGATGAGATTGACTCAATTAACAATCATAATCTAGTTTTACCATCAAACATGATTATCAATGCCTCACTGGGTCTTACCCAACATGGTCAACATTTGTTGGCAGAGATTATTGAACAAAAAACACCAAATGAAACAGGGGGAAATCAGTACGAATTATTTCCTATCAATATCCATGATAACCACTGGATTTTGTTTGTGCTTTATCCCGCAGCCCCACAACATCAGTCTGCAAATCATAAAATGAAATGTGCCATCTTTAATTCATATAATAAGATTGACGCAGATATTCAAGAAGAAATAACTCGGGCAGCCAATAAGGCTGATGTTATTGAAGAAGATATCACCTACATCGAGGGAAACATCCAGCAGCACGTGCCCAATGGTTGTGGACTATTTGTTATTGAAGCCATGAAGCAATTGATTAAAAATCACCAACAAGATCCTGTAAAAGTTCTAAATAAATTTCACCAAGATTTCTCAAGAAAAACGATAGCAGAACAAGAACAATTTAATACTCAAAGCCGACGCCAGCTTTATTCAACTTACTATGACGCTCAGTATTGATAATTTTATTCAATCAAACAAAACCCCCTGACGATATTTACAATCAGGGGGTCTATAATCAGTCAGACAAGAAATTTTGTTAAAAATTACTTGTTTTCAGTATTATGATGGTGAGGTACATGCGCTTTTGACAATAAGTTAAAGAACGCACCAAGACCGTAAATCAGCCCCATAATCAAAAACATAACGACCGGAACCATCATCAGGGCAAAACCCAAACTTTTAATCAGTTCAAACATATAAAAAAAGCCTCTTCAGTGATACTGTGCCCACCAGCCTACATGATACGCTGACGAGGAAAAACTTAATACTCAATACATTGAGTATAAATCAAATCAAAATAATAACGCATATTAACGCTATAATGCAGACTATTTTAGACAAAATATTATACTAACGACATACTAAACGTGCTTTTTACATCTGTCACCACCAACCTAACCGGAAGGGAGAATATTATGCAGGCAGAGATTTTACTCACTCTAAAATTACAAGGCAGCCTATTTGCTGATCCTCGCCGTATCGCACTACTCAAACAAATTAAAGCGACAGGTTCTATCAGCCAAGGAGCTAAGCTCGCAGGGATCAGCTATAAAAGTGCTTGGGATGCTATCAATGAAATGAATCAGCTCACTGATGATATCTTAGTTGATAGAGCAACCGGTGGTAAAGGCGGTGGCGGCACAACACTCACCCATTATGGTGAAAGACTTCTTCAACTTTATGATTTGCTAGAACAAATCCAACAAAAAGCCTTTGATGTTCTAAAAGAAGATAACCTACCTTTAGACAGTTTATTAGCCGCTATTTCACGCTTTTCGCTGCAAACGAGTGCCAGAAACCAATTTTTTGGAACTTTAATCGCACGTGATCATATGCAAGTTCAGCAACATGTGCAAATTCGTTTAGCTGACAACAGTACGGTGATTAACGCCGCACTGACAGAGCAAAGCGCTAACCGCTTAGGCTTAGTTGAAGGGAAAGAAGTCCTCGCATTAATTAAAGCACCTTGGGTGAAAATCACTAAACAACTCAATCCTGTAGGTTTTGATAATCATCTTGAAGGCAAAATTACTACGTTAGAACGGGGTAAAGAGAGCAGCGAGGTGATTGTGACACTAACGGGCGGTGAAACCCTATGTTCAACCATGGCAAATAACGAAGTCGATGCCCAATCATTAAAAGTTAATGACCCCATTACCGCCTTATTCAATGCAGACCAAGTGATCGTCGCCACACTCTGCTAATTTGCGAAGTTAACCTTGCTTACTTGCTATCAAAGTAAGTAAGCATTCATCTTTTTTCTCTGCCAAATGCTCCAACTGTTGACTTTATCCTCAATCCTGATTATTTGTGATAGATGACAAGGTAAATAATCATAATAAGGAAGCTTGATGAGCTCAATAATTATACAGCATGGCAGCTTTAAGCTCAGTGAAACACAAACTCTGGATATTTCGCAACTTGACATAAAAAAAGGTGAAAGTTGGGCTTTCATTGGTTCTAACGGCAGTGGTAAGTCATCACTCGCTCGTGTGTTATCAAATGAACTTCCCCCCCTTTCAGGTGTTGTAAAAAACACATTTTCTTCCCCTGTCCGGCTGTCGTTTGAACAACTGCAAACAATGATTAGTGAAGAATGGCAACGAAACAACACCGATATGTTGAGTGATGATGAAGATGATACAGGGTATACCGCTGCTGAAATTATCCAATTTAACCATAAAGATAACGAATATTGTCTAGAACTGGCTAGCCGATTTGGTATCAGTGATTTGCTCTCTCGTCGCTTTAAATATCTGTCCACAGGTGAAACTCGCAAAGTATTGTTATGTCAAATTCTAATGGGCAACCCTGACCTTCTGATATTGGATGAGCCTTTTGATGGATTAGATATCTATTCGCGCAATAACCTCAGTGAATTGCTCTATAGTTTGTCTGAAAAAGGGCTCACTTTAATTTTAGTGTTAAACCGCTTTGATGAGCTCCCTGACTTTATTGAAAATATGGGGATAGTCGCTGATTGTAAATTGGCCCTGTCCGGAGATAGAGAGTCAGTACTTGCTAACACGCTGATCACACAGTTACAGCACAGTGAAAAAATTAAACAGCTTTCCATTCCTGAAGCAGAAGACCCAACCTCAGATGAAAAATTAGATGAAGCCACGCCCCGGATCATTTTAAAAAATGGCACTGTCAGCTATAACGACAAAACCATTCTGCATGGCTTAAATTGGCAAGTAAACCCAAACGAACACTGGCAAATTATTGGCGAAAATGGCGCAGGGAAATCCACCTTACTTAGCTTGATTACAGGTGACCACCCACAAGGATATAGTAACGACTTAACACTATTTGGTCACCGTAGGGGATCTGGGGAAACGATTTGGGACATTAAACGCCATATTGGCTATGCCAGCAATAGCATCCACCAAGAATATCGTGTTGCCACAAGTGTGCTCAATGTCATTATTTCTGGTTTCCATGACTCCATTGGCTTATACCAAACGCCTTCTGACCGCCAAATTCAATTAGCTTACGAATGGTTAGCCCTATTAGGTTTTTCAGCGCAAACGGCTCAACAACCTTTCCACAGCCTTTCTTGGGGACAACAACGCTTAGTTCTAATTGCCCGAGCACTGGTTAAGCACCCTGCCATGTTAATTCTAGATGAGCCATTACAAGGGCTTGATGGCCTTAACCGGTTGTTAGTTTTAAGGTTTATTGATGTAATGTTAAATCAGGGAACCACTCAATTACTGTTCGTCTCCCACCACCAAGAAGATGCGCCTGCATGTATTACGCACCGCCTAACCTTCGTTCCTGATAATGGAAAATATCGCTACCAAATTGATGAGCTTTAAATTTGTCTCATTTCGCCAATAGCGGCTTGAGCTATTGGCGAATTCAATCTAATGATTAATAAAAAACGCCATAAAAAAAACCTAATACATTGATCTTAATAGATATACAGAGTAATAACTGCCTTTTTTATTAGGAGATTCACTAAAAATAGGTAAACTCTGCCGCTCTTAAATAATTTACATATAAATATAGGTATGATTTATGGCTTGGTTAATATTGGCCTCTTCACTTGCAACACTCACTACACATCGGTTAGTTTCATTATTATTACTGCTTATTTCTGTAATCACCGCAGCCATAACTGGCGTTATCAGTTGGCCTGCTCTCTTACTTCTGACTTTTATCGCTGCTACTGCTTTTATTCGAATCCGTTATCATGACAAGTTATTTCTCAAGATAACCTGTGAAATAGTATTAGTTATCTGCGCGATAGGGCTATTTATTCATATTTTTCCGGGGTTTAATAACTTAAAGTATTTGAATAAAGCCATCGTTGGTGAACAAAGTGCACCATTTACCATGTATTTTAATTTTGATAAAGCTCTGGTTCCCTTTGTCTTATTAGCGTGTTTACCAACTCTATTTATTTCATCGCCCGCCAAAACAGCATCTTCATTGCAATGGTGCTTACTGTTCCTGTCAGTTCCTGTCCTACTGATTATTGCCACACTAGCAGGAGGATTAGGCTTTGAATTACACCTACCAACTTGGTTACCCGCTTTTATCTTGTGTAACTTATTGTTTGTCTCTTTAGCGGAAGAAGCCCTATTCCGCGGTTATTTACAGCAGCGTCTCAATCAATGGCTTGGCTCTCCTTACCTTGCATTAATACTTACAGCTCTCTTGTTTGGTGGCTTACATTTTGCAGGCGGCCCATTATTAATCCTCTTTGCCACCCTCGCGGGTTTAATTTACGGTCTCGCTTGGATGTGGAGTGGTAAATTATGGCTTGCTGTATCGATTCACTTCGGGTTAAATTTGAGTCATCTATTATTTTTTACTTATCCTGTAAAAATGGTGGTTGGGCAATAAATAGGCAAGACAATCACTTTTGAATCAAATTTTCACATGAAAATTTCTTTGATCGTGAGTTTTTTGATTTGGTTTAGATAAAACGCAAGTTGCTACTAGCGTTCGAGATGACTATCCCTATAATGTAACCCAGCAATGATTCATTTTTTAATTTGAATGTACTGATAGGAGTTTTAGCTATGGCTGTAACTAAACTGGTTTTAGTAAGACACGGTGAAAGTGAGTGGAATAAAGAAAACCGTTTCACAGGTTGGACTGATGTAGAGCTGTCAGATAAAGGCCGCGAAGAAGCAAAAATTGCAGGCCAACTGCTAAAAGACGAAGGTTTTGTTTTTGATTTTGCTTACACTTCTGTTCTAAAACGCGCTATCCACACTTTATGGAACATCCTTGATCAAGTTGAACAATCATGGTTACCTGTTGAAAAAAGCTGGAAATTAAATGAGCGTCATTACGGTGCTTTGCAGGGGTTAGACAAATCAGAGACTGCGGCAAAATATGGCGACGAGCAAGTTAAATTATGGCGTCGTGGCTTTGCCATCACTCCTCCAGATCTGTCTAAAGATGATGAGCGTTTCCCAGGCCACGACCCTCGCTACGCGAAACTGTCAGAAAAAGAATTGCCAGTGACTGAAAGCTTAGCAACCACAATTGAGCGCGTTGTCCCTTATTGGGAAGACGTGATCAAACCACGTGTCACCAGTGGTGAGAAAGTGATCATTGCAGCTCACGGTAACTCACTGCGTGCTTTAGTTAAACACTTAGACAACTTAAGTGAAGATGAAATTCTTGAATTAAATATCCCAACTGCGGTACCAATGGTTTATGAGTTCGATGAAAACATGAAACCAATCAAACGTTACTACTTAGGTAACCAAGATGAAATCGCTGCAAAACAAGCCGCAGTTGCAAACCAAGGTAAAGCGAAGTAATTACTTACTTTATCTCTAATACTGGAGGGTTAAGCCATTTGCTTAACCCTTTTTTATTATCTGAAGTCGTATTTTTTACCCTATAAGAAAAAACACTAGCTGTTAGTGTTAGAAAGAGAAATAACCGACTATCATAGGGAAAACACATTGAAAGGTTGATAAAACAGCAAAATGAATAAATTTAATATGTACGTTTGGGTTGGGCTAGTGCTTAATGCCAGTATTTTAGGTTCATTGCTTTATATGATCCAAGGAGGAGAGCTAGTTATTGATGGCTCAGATGGCGCTGCAAACGCTGAGCTTATGAAAACCTTAATGATTATTGCCTGTGTCAGTTTCCCAATACAAATCATCAGTATAATGGTAATGACCTACAAACCACGCCTCGCGATTGGACTTACCATCATTAGTAGTCTTGCATTAATGCCAGTTACCATTGTCTTCGCGATGGGAATGATTTTTTCCGCAATCCGCTGGCGTTATCACCAACTAACCCCGTTTGATACCACTATCAATATTAATTTTGACCAACAAGTCGCCTTCAATAAGCGTTACAACCGTATTTTAGTTATCGCACTTGGTCTTATCAGTATTGTTTTTATCTTACTTAGCCAAAGTTTAGGGATGTTTTTATTTGTGTTAACCATTTTCCTTGGTTACTTTGGTAAGAAAGCGGGGGATGGTGTTTATTTAGCCGTCAAAGATGCGTATTTGTATATTCGTCCGAATATTTTTGCACATTGTTACCGTATACCCTTAAAGGACGTGACCTACCTTAAAGGTGAAAAAGGGAAGTTATTTTTTGCAGTACATGTTGAAGAGTCAAAAATCCAATTATCTGCAACTCCTGCGAATGCAACGCCAGAAGAACAAACCCAACTTGAATCCTTTATCAACAAGATCCCCAAAAATTAATTAATAAAAAAGCCAGTACACTTATTATGAACTGGCTTTAATTTAGGAAAACGTCACTTATTTATTACGTCGAGCAATGACCGCATCAGATAATTGACGTAATACTTTTTCAGTATCATCCCAGCCAATGCATGCATCAGTGACACTTTTACCATAAACTAAAGGTTCACCTGATTCTAAGTTTTGGTTACCTTCTACGAGGTTACTCTCAATCATAATACCGGTAATTGAGCGATCACCATTACTGATTTGTTCACTAACATCTGTTGCAACTTCCATTTGTTTCTCGAATTTTTTACAACTATTCGCATGGCTAAAGTCAATCATAATACTTGGCACTAAGCCTGCTTTTTCGAGCCCTTCACGAACTTCTTTCACATGCTTAGCGCTGTAGTTAGGCTCTTTTCCACCGCGTAAAATGATATGGCAGTCAGGGTTACCGCTTGTATTCACTATCGCAGAATGCCCCCACTTGGTGACAGACAAGAAACAGTGGGCTGATCGCGCTGAGTTAATCGCATCAATTGCAACTTTAATCGAGCCGTCTGTGCCGTTTTTAAAGCCTACTGGACAAGATAAGCCAGACGCAAGTTCACGGTGAATTTGTGATTCCGTAGTACGAGCACCGATAGCTCCCCAACTCATTAAATCAGCCACGTATTGCGGGCTGATAACATCTAAAAACTCACCTGCAGTTGGTAAGCCTTGGTTATTGATTGTCAGCAATAATTCACGAGCAATACGTAAACCATCATTAATATCAAAGCTACAATCCATTTTAGGATCGTTAATCAACCCTTTCCAGCCAACTGTTGTACGCGGTTTTTCGAAATACACACGCATGACTACTTCCAAGGTATCTTTGAGTTCTTCACGCAATTTACCTAAACGCTCTGCGTACTCCAAAGCCGCTTTTGTATCATGGATTGAGCAAGGCCCGATGACGACAACTAATCGATCATCTTTACCTGCTAAAATATTGTGAATAGCAAGGCGGGCTTCATGAACGGTAAACGCAGCTTTATCGGTTGCTGGAAATTTTTCAAGCAGAGCAATAGGTGGTAATAATTCTTTTATTTGTTTTATTCTGACGTCATCGTTCTGATAGTTCATACCCGTATATCCAATGTTTATTATTTTTTACTGTAGTTGATTTGCATGCTAGGTTTCTCCTAAGTTGCTGCGCTTGAATAAAGCGTTGAGCACAACGGTGAATGACTTCACTGAGCTTAAAGAAAACTTACAAGATAATTAGCATCGAATTTTTAATCTAACCGTTCAACCGAGGTCTGTAAACAGGCAAACGCACGATAAAACCCCAGTTTTATTCATCACTAATTATAAAATGAGGCGAAAGGCTGATATTTAGCACAATAAACAAGCTAAAACCCGTTTTGACAGAGCAAAAAATAACTAAAACGGTTAAATGACGATAATGTCACTTTAACCGCTTTAACTGATTTTTTCTGGTTAAACACGCGAAATTGGTGAGGAACCGTTCTCTTTAGCTGATTTTATCCAAAGTCTGGAACCATTAAGCGCGATACCTAATAAAATTAAGTATTCTAAAGACATGGCATAAACACCTTGAATAAAGAAAATCACTATACTAATTACGTTAATAATGACCCACAGTAGCCAGTTTTCCACATACTTACGTGTCATTAAGATCATCGCAACGACAGAAAGTATTGTCATTGCAGAATCCCAAAATGGGAATGCATCCGGTTCAATGGCTGGCATGGCAAGGTTTGCACCAAATACATTCAACAACTCGACTGCCCATGTAGCAAGTACACCAAATACCGCATCGATATTAAATGTTAAGTAGATTATCGCCAAGACTGAAATAACAAGTGTTCCAGAGGCTTTAGGTAGACTCAACCAGCGAATTTTTAACTCTGCTTGTTGTGAGTTAGTCACTCGGCTCCATGCATACCATCCGTAGATATTGGCAATAAAGAAAAATATTTGTAGCAACAGGTTTGCATATAATTGAATTTGAAAAAATATAACTGCAAATAATGAAACGTTAATCAAACCAAATAAATAATTAATAGTCTTTTCTAAGCTGGCTAATAGTATACAAAGCAATCCTGCTACAGTCCCTACGGCTTCAATATACGACAAGTCATATACTGAACCCCAAAGTGGGATTTGCACTAATGTATTGGTTGTACTAAAGAAATCCATCCCGAAGCCCTTATCAATAATCGTTAATGTTGTATTGCTCAGTGCTGCATAAAAATACCACAGGCTTATTTTTATTTTAAACTTTCTGCAAACTCTAGCATCTTATTCAATGGCAATAACGCTTTTTCTCGCAAACTTGCGCTTACCTCTATTTGATGATTCGATGTACTGCCCTCTAGAGCCTCTACAATGGCTTGTAACCCATTCATTGCCATCCAAGGGCAATGGGCGCAAGTACGGCATGTCGCCCCTTCACCTGCTGTAGGCGCGATATACAACGCTTTTTCAGGGCAAGCTTGCTGCATTTTATAAAAAATGCCTTTATCTGTAGCGACAATCATTGATGGATTCGGTAACCTTTGCGCCGCTTTAATTAATTGGCTTGTCGAACCCACCGCATCTGCAAGATCAACAACAGCTTGTGGAGATTCAGGGTGTACTAATACCGCAGCTTCAGGATAAAGCTTTTTCATTTTTTCTAGCGACTGAGTTTTGAATTCATCATGAACGATGCACGCTCCCTGCCAACACAAAATATCAGCCCCTGTTTGCTGTTGCACATAACGGCCTAAGTGGCGATCGGGAGCCCAAATAATTTTTTCGCCTAAGCTATCTAAGTGCTCTATCAATTCTACTGCAATACTTGAGGTCACAACCCAATCAGCCCTAGCTTTAACCGCCGCTGAAGTATTTGCGTAGACGACCACGGTTCTGTCAGGGTGTTGGTCACAAAAACGAATGAATTCCGCTTCTGGGCAGCCAATGTCTAAAGAACATTGCGCGTCTAGGGTTGGCATTAATACGTTTTTTTCAGGGCTGAGTATTTTTGCCGTTTCCCCCATAAACTTCACACCAGCGACAATTAAAGTAGATGCGTCGTGTTTGGCTCCAAAACGCGCCATTTCGAGTGAATCTGCAACGCACCCCCCTGTTTCTTCAGCAAGGGATTGAATGTCAGGATCAGTATAGTAATGTGCAACAATAACTGCATTTTTTTCCACTAATAGCGATTTAATCCGCTCACGATAAAAGGCTTTCTCATCCGAGCTTAATAGCGCGGGTTTTGCTGGGAATGGGTAAACGGACTGCTCAAAATCAATAAACACGCTCATCTCTTGCCCCTGTTTAGCATAAAGCGATTTTAATAATTAAAACAAGCTAAAAACCACCTAAAAACACAATCTTTGTTTTGTATACTAAACAAGATACGCTAATTTGAATAATAAGTCTTCACCAATTTTCTTTATCAGATAGAGTTTCTAAGTACGACTTATGCATTTTTATGTTTTTCACACTTGAATCTTAGCTTTTCTACGCCTTTATCGGTATCTTAGCCATCCATATTTAATTCATTAGGTCAGTTATGGAATCACCTGCATTATTAATAAATAAAATTATTTCTGTTTCATTGCTCGACCCAAGAATTGAGGCCATCGTATTAACTGGCTCTCGAGGGCGAGAACAACATATTGATAGCTACTCCGATATTGACATCGAATTGATAGGTCATGGTGTCACTGAAATATTCAATCAGCAGTCTTGGATTAATCAGTTTGGTGAACCTTTAGTCGCCCGTTATTTACAGAATCTTGAAGAAGATGCCCCTGATTGGCCCACTTGCTTGGCCATCTTTGGAGAAGGCCGCAAAGTGGATTTCACATTCGCTGAACCCGAGCGATTATCTAAGATGAAGCAGGAAGGATTAGATGCCACATTTTCTCGTGGCTTTACTGTATTACTTGATAAAACGGGGATCACTGAAGGCTTACCTGAAAGTACTAACCAACAAGCATTAACTCCCTCTCAATTAACGGCATCACAATTCACTGAAGTTGTATCTGATTTTTGGCATGAAGCACACCAAGTCGCAATAGCTTTGACTCGCGGTGAACTGTGGGTGGCTTGGTCTAGAAGTGCTGATATGAAACAGTATTTTTTGCAATTATTAGAACAACAAGTCATTCTTAAAAATGGTTCTACATGTGATATTTGGTATAAAGGACGTAACTACCATGAGTGGATGCCTAAATCCTATATAGAGGCACTAGAGGTTATTTTTAATTGTGGGACTGCTCAAAGTGCAGCGTTGTCTCTTCAGTGCTTAATGCGCTGCTTTAATGAGGTGACTGTTGAGCTTGCTCGTCTTCAAGGCTTCGATAATATGCAGATTATGGCTGAGAAAATGCAAGAATTACTTATCGGTATTTTACAGGATAATGCCCTACTTCCAGAAATTTTGTAAGTTAATATAAAAGATACAGCAAAGGAATGCTGTGCTTTCATTATAGAGACATGGCCTAGTGACTGAGTTTTATTCGGAGTTGAACTGACTGAGATGATGGTCGTGCAGGATTTAAATTCTACGAATTTAGCCTTCGGCCTGAACCTGCAACCAGCTTGCCGAGGTATGGCTTAATGACTGAGCGTTTATTTGATTGGGAATTAACATGGAAATAACTAAGATGGTGGGTCGTGCAGGATTTAAATTCTACGAATTTAGCCTTCGGCCTGAACCTGCAACCAGCTTGCCGAGGTATGGCTTAATGACTGGGTGTTTACTTGATTGGGAATTAACTTGGATTCAGTTCTAAGATGGTGGGTCGTGCAGGATTTAAATTCTACGAATTTAGCCTTCGGCCTGAACCTGCAACCAGCTTGCCGAGGTATGGCTTAACGACTGGGTGTTTACTTGATTGGGAATTAACTTGGATTCAGTTCTAAGATGGTGGGTCGTGCAGGATTCGAACCTGCGACCAATTGATTAAAAGTCAACTGCTCTACCGACTGAGCTAACGACCCATCTGGACTGCTTTGAATTTTATACTGCTTATTATCTTAGATGGTGGGTCGTGCAGGATTCGAACCTGCGACCAATTGATTAAAAGTCAACTGCTCTACCGACTGAGCTAACGACCCATCTGAACTGCTTTAAATTTTATACTACTCATTATTTTAGATGGTGGGTCGTGCAGGATTCGAACCTGCGACCAATTGATTAAAAGTCAACTGCTCTACCGACTGAGCTAACGACCCATCTAAAACTAAATTTCTTTTTGTATCTCGAAATTTCGGCTAACCGTATTCTCGTATCAACGGCGGCTTATATTACTGATTTCTGACGAGGGTGCAATGATTTTTTTGCAAAAAAAGATTAAACGCACACTTATCATACTGATAACCCCGAAATATTCGGTAATATCGCTTCGGGGTTAGACATTAAAGCGCATTCAGTTTCTTTTCTGCTAACTTAGAGCCTGCACTGTTTGGATATTGCTTCAATACCTGCTGGTAAACAGCCTTTGCTTTATCTTTCTGTCCCTTATCTTGCATGATCAGCCCGACTTTATATAAAGCCTCGCTGCTCTTTTGGGATTTAGGATATTGCTTCACTACAGTTGCAAAATAAAAAGCAGCATCATCCTTACTGCCCTTGTTGTAGTTTAACTGCCCCAACCAATAGTTGGCATTCGATTGATATCCAGATTTTGGATAGGCTTTAATAAACCCCTGCAATGCACCAATCGCTTCATCAATTTGAGCTTTTGATTTACTTTCCATTGCAAGTTTTACCGCTGCATTATAATCGTCCTTCTCATTCCCACCCGTATTCGATGTATTTGAGGAAGATGATGTATTTGATGCGCTAGTATCAGATGTTGTTCCATCACCTGACATTGTTGAATTACTGCCACCTGCGCTGTCTAATTGCATGTATAAATCTTTTTGACGCTCGATAACTTGATTCAACTTGTATTCACTTTCTTGAATCTGACCACGTAACATATCGATATCACGTTGGTTATCAGCGAGTTGCTGTTGGATTTGATACATGATTTGACCTTGAGAATTGACAGCAGTCTCAAGTTGAGCAAGGCGGTCGGTTGTTGAACCAGATCCGACATTGTTGATTGGCGCTTGGGCAATAGCGGCCCAAGGGGCCGCTACGCCAACCAATAACGACAGACCGACTAGTAAGTGTCTGAAGTTACTGTTCATAATAGATAATTTCGCTTATCTATTAGTATGCAATGACTGCACGACGGTTTTTCGCGTAGTCTGCTTCAGTATGACCTAACACAGCTGGTTTTTCTTTACCGTAAGAAACCAGTGAAACTTGGTCACCAGAAACACCTTTGCTTTGCAGATACATTTTTACTGCATTAGCACGACGCTCGCCCAGCGCAATGTTATATTCTGGAGTACCACGCTCATCCGCATGACCTTCAACAACAACACGTACAGATGGGTTGCTACGCAGGAATGCTGCGTGTGCATCTAACATATCCGCGTATTCTGGAGATACGTTATATTTATCAAAACCAAAGTAGACAGTGTTGTTTTGTTGCAGCTGTTCCATTTGCTGACGTGCCAGCTCTTCCGCGGACAGACCTGTGTTAGTTTGGTTAGTAGAAGTATCTACGCCATCTTGGTCATTGTTCTTGTTAGAGCTACAAGCTGCGACTGCCATGATTGGTAACGCGATCATCAGCCCTTTAAGCACTTTATTCAGTTGCATCGTTTTGATCCTTAATATTTTTTTGCCACACATTATTATTATGCATCACAGATACGGCGACCAGGCAGGAAATTTAACCTGTCCATCGGTAGCCGGAAGACGCGCTTTGAAACGCCCGTCGGTCGAAACTAGCTGCAATATAGTCCCCAAGCCTTGAGAGGAGCTATAAATTACCATAGTGCCGTTAGGTGCGATACTCGGCGTTTCATCTAGGAACGTTTTCGTTAAAAATTCAACGTTATTCGTTGCCAGATCTTGTTTGGCGACATGTTGCTGACCGCCGCCGGAGCTGACCATCACTAAGAAAGTACCATCCGGGCTAACATCAGCGTCCTGATTCTGTGTCCCTTCCCAAGAAACACGTTCCGGACTGCCACCATTAATATTCATTTTATAAATCTGCGGACGTCCAGCCTGATCTGATGTGTAAACTAAAGTTTGGCTATCTGGCATCCAGCTTGGTTCCGTATTGTTACTACGGCCATCTGTCACCTGACGAATTTGCCCACTTGCTAAGTCCATAACATATAAATTCAGGCTGCCTGTTTTAGACAGTGCAAATGCCAGTTTTGTGCCATCTGGAGAGAATGCAGGTGCCCCATTATGACGCGGGAAAGATGCGACCTGACGTACAGCTCCTGTTGACAATGTTTGAATGACAAGCGCTGAACTACCGCTTTCAAATGTTACATATGCCAATTTTTCACCATCGGGTGACCAAGCTGGCGACATTAGAGGTTCTGGTGAACGGTGAACCGTAAACTGGTTAAAACCATCATAATCAGAAACTCTTAATTCATATGGGTACTGACCGCCTTTATTAACCACAATATAAGCAATACGTGTACGGAATGCACCACGAATACCCGTTAGTTTTTCAAAAACTTCATCACTTGCAGTATGTGCTGCATAACGCAACCATTCTTTAGTGACTTTAAATTGGTTCTGAGATAAAACAGCACCGGGGTTAGCTGCAACATCAACAAGTTGATAGCTAACAACAAAACTACCGTCAGCGGCAGGCTGTACTTGCCCTACCACAACCGCATTAATCCCTAATGCTGTCCAAGCCTCAGGGATGACTTCAGAGGCCGTGCCGGGCTGCTGAGGCATACGGCTAGGCTCAATCGGGTTAAATTTTCCACTATTACGTAAGTCAGCCCCTACGATTTGACCAATTTCTTGTGGAGGTGTACCTGTACCTGTCCATTTAAATGGAACCACACCAATTGGTTGAGCTGAATTAACACCTTCAGTAATCTCAATACGTATTTCAGCCTGAGCTACTGTCGCCCATAGCATTAGGAACCCTAAAACTACTTTAAAAGCCTGCTTCATTCTTATCTCCCTTACTGCGGATTATTTACTACCGCAATAATTCGCTGAATTTTAACAAAGGTATAATAACAAAACTAGATACCACGCAAACTATTTATTCTAATCCCATTCAATTTTCAATAGAGATAGGTCTGAGTTATTGAAAATTAAGGTTTAAAGACTACCGTACTACCTGCTTTGTTGAATGTATCATAGACTTCTCTACTAGGCGGTTTAGGCATCGTTGCAAGTTTTGCTGCACGAATTGCCGCATCGCATAGCGCCGCATCATTTGCTGGACTATTTTTTGGCGTAATGCTAACCAATAACCCGTCTGGTGCTAGCTTTAATTGCAGTTCACAGGTACGTCCGCGATAAGTATCTGAGTCATAGAACTTACTTTGGATAGCCGCTTTTACTTTACCTGCATAGCTGTCTACATCGGCATTCGAAGCACCCGATTTTTTACCACCACCACTTCCCGCAGCAGCCTGACCGCCCTGTTTACTTGGACCTGATGCGGTTAAGTCACCGAGCAAATCGTCAACTGAAGCGGCATTTTTTGCAGCCTCAGCTTTCGCTTTTGCTGCTTTTGCTTTCGCTTCTTTGTCTGCTTTTTCTTTAGCTTCTTTGTCTGCTTTGGCCTTAGCTTCTTTTTCAGCTTTCTCTTTTGCTTCTTTTTCAGCTTTCTCTTTTGCTTCTTTTTCAGCCTTTTCTTTGGCTTCTTTCTCGGCTTTAGCTTTAGCTGCTTCAGCTTCTTTTTGAGCTTGGGCCTCGGCTTTTGCCTTCGCAGCAGCTTGTTCTTTAATTAATTTCTCTTTTTCTGCTTTCGCTTTCGCGGCAGCTTCTTCCGCTATTTTCTGTTCTTCCTTCGCTTTTTTAGCGGCGTCTAATGCTTTCTTCTGCTGTTCTTCAGCTTTCTTTTGTTGCTCGGCTGTATCTCGCTCAGTTTTGATACGCTCTTCTTCAAGTTGTTGCAGGCGTTTTTGCTCCTGCTCTTGCTTTTCTCTTAGCTCAGCCTCTTGCTTTTGTTCCTGCTCTTTGCGCTCTTTAGCGGCTTGTCTGGCGCTATTTTGTTGTTTTTGCATTTGTTCGTATTGCTCAACAACCACGCCGGGATCAACCATCACCGCATCAATGACAGTCCCCTCTTCCCCGCCGCCGCCAAGTTTGACGACGGAAACTAAAGAGCCTATAACAATCAAGCCAATCAATAGGACGTGCAATACAATTGACATCACTAATGAACGGTTTAAGTTATCTTTTTTCTCTTTTGTCTTTCCCACTCTGGTATCCAAAAAAAGAATTGTGACTTATTCAAACCACAACAACTCAGCCTAAATAGGCTGAGTCATCAAACCGACAGATTTGATCCCTGCTGTGTGCAATATATTCAGCGCCTTAATCACTTCCTCATAAGGAACTTCTTTAGCCCCGCCAATCAAGAAAATCGCTTTAGGATTTTTCTCTAGCTGGCTTTTTGCTTCAGCTGCAATCTGCTCAGGTGGCAGCAATTCTAAAACTTCACCATCAAGTCGCATATTATATTGCCCCACACCCGCTACTTCTAAAATGATGGGGGGGTTGTCACTTGATGATACAGTTTGTGTGTCGGTAGCATCCGGCAATTCAACCTCAACACTTTGGGAAATAATAGGTGCAGTTGCCATAAATATCAGCAATAACACCAACAATACGTCCAATAAAGGAACGATGTTGATTTCCGATTTCAGCTCACGTCTGCGACTAGTGCGCGCCATTCGCTTATCTCCCCGTCTTATTTCTTATCAGCAGAGAATGCTTGACGATGCAAGATAGCTAGAAACTCTTCCATAAAGTTATCGTAGCTTTGCTCTAACTTACTCACACGTAAGTTCAAACGATTGAATGCCATAACGGCTGGGATAGCAGCAAACAAACCTATTGCTGTAGCAATCAACGCCTCCGCAATCCCCGGGGCAACCATTTGCAATGTGGCTTGTTTTACAGCCCCCAGAGCAATAAAGGCATGCATGATCCCCCACACAGTACCAAATAAACCAATATAAGGGCTAATTGAACCGACAGTACCTAAAAATGGGATGTGTGCCTCTACCGATTCTAATTCACGATTCATTGAAATACGCATTGCGCGAGCTGCACCCGTAACCACGGCATCTGGCGCATGAATATTGGCTTGATGTAACCGCACGAACTCTTTAAAACCAGAGTGGAAAATTTGCTCAGCTCCACTCAACTCATCACGGCGAGCTTGGCTTTCTTTATATAAGCGAGATAGCTCAATACCTGACCAGAACTTATCCTCGAACGCTTCGGCTTCGCGTGTCGCCGCGTTTAAAATTTTGGTTCTTTGAATGATGATCGCCCACGATGCAATAGAAAAACCGATCAAAACAAACATAATAAGCTGAACCAAGAGGCTCGCTTTTAGGAATAAATCCAGGATATTCATGTCAGTCACTGTTTAAACTCCGCGACAATAGACTTAGGAAGCGCAATTGGCTTCATTTTTGATGTGTCCACACAAGCAATTAGGACTTTCGCCCCACAAAGCAGGTTACCTTGCGAATCAACTAACCTTTGTTGAAAGGCTAATGAGGCGCGTTTCATTTCCATAATTTGCGTCTCAACTTCCAATAGGTCATCTAGCCTTGCTCCTTTAACAAAATCAATTGTCATGCTACGCACGACAAAACCAATGTTTTCAGCAAGCATACTTTGTTGATTAATACCTTTATTTCGCAGCATTTCAGTTCTTGCTCGCTCAAAAAAGGCTAAATAGCGTGCATGATAGACCACTCCGCCCGCATCTGTATCTTCATAATACACGCGAACAGGCCAGCGAAATAACATAACAATCACTCCGTCCTAGGTTAAATTAATTAACGATGCCACTATACGCAAGACAGTGTCAGTTTGGAATCACTTTGAAAGTAAAGATATCAAAAATAATTATGGGTCTATTGACCCACAATTAGCAATTAGAATTATCTAAAGACTTGAAAAAGTCCCCAAATAAGAATGATGGCAGCTGGCAATGGGTGAAAAATTGCACGAAAGATAACTTTTTGTGGTTTAAAACCAACCCCAAAAATCATCGCCGTACAGGTTGCCCAAATTAATAATAGACCTTGCCATATTTGGAATGAGCTGGTTTTGGCTGCGAACATAGTAGGGTCCCACATTACCGCACCCGCTGTCACTAAAGCTAAAATAAGGATAAGGGCCCTTATCGGCCCCTTATCCAATAGCTGATAGGTTTTATCCACCAGCATTTTATTTACTCACCATCTTTAGCGGCTTTAGAGTCTTCAGAGTGCTCTAACGCTAATGCTGCAATCACTGCAAAACTACAAGCTAACAGCGTGCCAAGAATCCAGGCGAAATACCACATAGTTATGCTCCTTAATACAGTGAGTGCTTGTTGCCTTCGATGAAGTTTTTGTCCAGACGACCAAACATTTTGTAGTAACACCATGAGGTGTATGCCAGTACGATTGGAACAAAGATAATAGCAACCACAGTCATCACTTGTAGTGTGAATAAGCTAGATGTTGCATCCCACATGGTCAAACTTGCATTTGGCATAATGCTTGATGGCATGATGAATGGGAACATTGCTACACCACAGGTTAGAATGATACAAGCGATAGTTAGTGAAGAACTCACAAACGCCCAACCATTTTTGTCTGCTTTACTGAACAGCATAGTCAGTAATGGCAGTGCTAGACCCAGAGCAGGCAGAGCCCACAGAACAGGGTATGTGTTGAAGTTAGTCAACCAAGCACCTGAAACAACTTCTACTGTTTTGTTCAATGGGTTTGATACCGCATGGTGATCAATCGCTGAAGTGATAACATAGCCATCGATTCCCATTACCAACCAAACACCCGCACCAGCAAATGCTAACAGTGTGATTAACGCACAGATATAGGTTGCTTTACGAACACGTAGATACAGTTCGCCAGTGGTTCTCATTTGCAGATACGTTGCACCTTGGGTAACAATCATCATTAAACCAACCACGCCCGCGACCAGACCATACGGATTTAGCAGACCGAACAAGTTACCTGTATAGGTTAAGTACTGTTGGTTATCAATTTCCAATGGAACACCTAATAATAGGTTACCAAATGCAACACCGATAACTAATGGTGGAACGAAACCACCGATGAACAGCCCCCAGTCCCACATGTTACGCCATTTTGGATTCTCCAGTTTTGAACGGTAGTCGAAACCAACCGGACGGAAGAACAAAGCAGCTAACACTAAAATCATCGCGATATAGAAACCAGAGAATGATGCTGCATAGACTTGTGGCCATGCAGCAAACATCGCACCACCTGCCGTGATTAACCAAACTTGGTTACCATCCCAGTGCGGTGCAACGGCATTAATCATGATACGGCGTTCAGTATCTGTTTTACCTAAGATAGGTAATAAGAAGCCAACGCCCATGTCAAAGCCATCCGTGACGGCAAACCCAATCAGTAATACACCGATAAGGACCCACCACACAAACCGAAGAACTTCATAATCAAACATAAGTGGCTCCTATTTACTGAACGTCGTGTGCAGAAGTGTTTTTCTGTTCAAAGTGGTAGCGGCCAGTTTTTAGACTACTCGGCCCTTTACGAGCGAATTTGAACATTAAGAACATTTCAGCAATTAAGAACAGTGTGTACAGACCACAGATCAGTACCAAAGAGAAAATCAGGTCATGGGTCGTTAAGTTAGAGTGAGCAACGGATACTGGTAATACTTCACCAATCGCCCAAGGCTGACGGCCATACTCCGCAACGAACCAACCGGATTCAATTGCAATCCACGGCAATGGAATACCAATCAAAGCAATACGCAGTAACAGTTTGTTTTGACCGATACGATTACGAATAACGGTTAAGAATGACCAACCGATGATTAACAGTAGTAAGAAACCGACACCTACCATGATCCGGAATGCCCAGAACAGTGGTCCTACGTTCGGAATACTATCTTTAACCGCTTTTTGGATCTGTGCTTCTGTTGCATCAACAACATTTGGTGCATATTGTTTCAGCAGCAGGCCATAACCGAGATCTTTTTTGCTCGCTTCGAAAGCGGTACGCAGTTCAGGATCTTTATTACCCGCAAGAAGCTCTTGTAACTGACCATACGCAACCATACCGTTACGGATACGAACTTCATGCTGTTTCATTAGATCTTTCAGACCTAATACAGGCGTATCAACAGAGCGTGTTGCAATGATACCCATCGCCCAAGGAATCGAGATCGCAAATTTGTTTTCTTGCTTCTCAGTATCTGGCCAAGCGATTAAGTTAAATGCCGCTGGAGGCGCATGGGTTTCCCACTCAGCTTCAACTGCAGCCAGTTTAGTTTTTTGCACGTCACCCATTTCGTAACCTGATTCATCACCAAGAACGATAACAGACAGAACGGCAGCGATACCAAAACTTGCCGCGATTGCAAAAGAACGTTTAGCAAAAGCAACATCACGACCTTTAAGTAGGTAGTAAGAGCTAATACCTAAAATAAACATTGCACCGGTACAATAACCTGCAGCAACTGTGTGGACGAACTTAACTTGCGCAACTGGGTTTAAGACTAGCTCAGAAAAGCTAACCATTTCCATACGCATGGTTTCAAAGTTGAAATCTGCTGCGATTGGGTTTTGCATCCAACCGTTTGCAACCAGTATCCACAGAGCAGAGAAGTTAGAACCTAAAGCAACTAACCATGTTACAGCAAGATGTTGTGTTTTGCTTAAACGATCCCAACCAAAGAAGAATAAACCGACAAACGTTGATTCTAAGAAAAACGCCATCAGACCTTCGATTGCAAGAGGTGCACCGAAGATATCCCCAACATAGTGCGCGTAGTAAGACCAGTTAGTACCGAATTGGAACTCCATGGTCAGACCCGTTGCAACACCAAGGGCAAAGTTAATACCGAATAACTTACCCCAGAACTTAGTCATATCTTTATAAATTTGTTTGCCAGACAGCACATATACCGTTTCCATGATCGCAAGCAAAAACGCCATACCAAGCGTTAATGGTACGAATAGGAAGTGATACATCGCAGTTAAGGCAAACTGTAATCGTGACAGTTCGACAATATCAAACATCTTGACTCCTTGCTCCTAGCAGGAAGACACCGACTTGCGGCAACCCGGCTTCCAAATTGATTTTTTAGAAAACCTCTTAACTACCAGCAAAAAATGCCTCAAAACAACAAATAATTAACAAAATAAAAGAACAGGTACTACTATAATAATAGTACGCTTATCTTCACACACAATAAACTTCTTTTACGTGACTCAGATTTGAATTCTGAATTTACATCAATAATTATACCCATTAATAGAAAATCGGATATTTGATCGAGCACCAATTTAAGCAATTTAACCAAATAAAGCCAGTGTCAATGAATTGATTTACGTCAATTTTTTTTCGATTGTTAATCGATTTGTAGACCAGTCAATTAATGGTTATTTACTTGTTAATATACTGTTATTGGCATTAATGTAAATGTTCTTATTTTTCCCAAAGATTAACAATAAATATAACCTTTGTTTAATAGCTCCAAAAAAGAATATTAAGAGCTCATAAAAAGAATAATAAGAACTCCAAAAAAGAATATTTAATTAGTTATGGTATCTTATTTTAAAGTTATTATGAATTTTATTAATATATGAACCTATCTCAACTAAATTCATATATTCAGTTAATTAAACCTCCTTAAATATTATAAAATTGACACAGCGCAATTTCGTTGTTTTTTGCATAAAATGCGATCCCGTTTGTGTGTTTTTTAAACGCTCTACATTCCCATCAACGCAGGCCTTGTATACACGCCTGTTACCGATTTTTAAGTATAGACACTCTTTTACATAACACCTTATAAAATGTGTACAAATTATTTTATTCTGTTTTATGTAGGAGCCTAATAAAACTGTAGAAATTTGTCGCTGATAATTAAGCGAAATCTTATGGGTATAAATGTGATCCGAAAAGTAACAGTCACTTTGAGCCCAAAGCACAAAATGAAATAAGCGAGACTCATAGCTGAAAGGAGGATACCCTAAAATAATCAAAAACGCTCATGCTCGAATAATAACGAATACAAGAGCTAGATGTTCAACTTAAGCGTGTTCATAGGAATATGGCATATAGTATATTGAAAAAGCAGCAGCTTACGCCATTTTCGACAACCAATACTCAAAATCGCGAACTAAATGAACGCTCGGAGCTCAAGTTTCACGGTCACTGGGTTATGCCATCTTTTGGAAGTTAGTGGTAGCAGCTGTGCTCTAATGGTAAGATTTTTTAAGCGGTTAAAGTCGGGAAAGTCTCCAATATTTATTGGTTATAAACCATCAGTCTATTATCGATAAGGTTGAATATTATATTCAGCTTTACAATTAGTTATGACACCATTCAAGGATTAAGCTATTAATGCCTCATCAAAAATACCATGAACTAAAGAATACCGCTTAGATCTTCTTCAGTATTTATTGACTGTTTATTACACTTAATACAGCAGAAGCTAAATAATAAGCTGAATGGGGCGTTTTTTATCACCGTCATCACCCCACTCAGCTTATACAGGTAAAACACTTTATGAAGTGTCAAATAAGTAAACTTAGCCTGTAAGCCAAAGTTTTGAATGACACAGCCCTAAAGTACCCAACCGTTTTTTACTGCATGTTGAGGGAACGATTAATATAAGAAACCGCCTCAATACGCCAATTCACTACTCTACATTTGGTATGCAGTCACAGTTAATGTAGCATTCCACAGGCCTTTTACTTCCGTATTGAAACTCACCGCTGTCGGTTCGAGTTCGAGGACATGCGCAGCAGCCAGATACACTGTGTTTTGTGGGACACCCATGGTTACAGTAGGTTTTGAGCATGCAGAACCTAGCATCATTGCTTCATCAGTTGTCACATTATTGAAATTATTCAGTACCCCAGCATTACCTGTCAACTCAGCTTGGTTAAGTGCGTTAGTGAACGCAGCGAAAGCAGTGGCTGACTGTATTCCTGCCATAGGTTGCTTTCCGGTGCCTCTCACGACCGATGCGCTATCAGGGAATGCACTTGTCCCTACGAAACAACTCCCATCAACAACCGGCAGTACAGAAGACGTGGAGCCATACACAAATGTGTATATACCGTGGGTATCTGTGCCTCCACGGGCAACCTCCTGTTGTCCTCGAATTTCCGTGGCAGTTAACTGTAATGTACCTTGTACTTCATTACCTTGACTATCCTTGGAGATCGCAGGGATTGTGAAGCTAACTGCACCTGCGGGCAGCGCCTTAATATTAGAAATGGCCTGCCCGTCACCGCCTAATAATTCGGTCTTGTCTGCCACGCCATAACTACTGCTATTTTTTCCTGTGATATTGACAGCAGAGAACGATGGTAAAAACCCACTCACAGCGATAAATTTCTGACCGTTAAGTTTATAGGTAATCACATCATTAGCTTCTGTTGCTTCACTCGGCTTTGCATCCAACGATTGACCAGGGTAGTCATTCACCGTCCACTGCCACTGTGACGCTTGTTTGATAATATCCCCTTGTAGGGTCACATCACCAACGTTATCAGACACATTTGTGACGGCAGCCATCGATACCATCGGACTCATGACTGCGGTAGCAACCGCCAAGGCAATTAATTTTTTCATGTTCATGTCTTGTCTTCCTTATTTATACTGTACTTGCACGGTGATAACGCTTTCCCATTGGCTTATCTCTGCATCTTTTGGAAAACTCAAAAGCCCAGCGCTAATCGTAGATGCATATCCACCAATCATCGGGATTTCCACTTCCGTACCATCTGCCAAGCTATTTGCAGGCCATACAGAGTTCGTGTCGTATGTGATCGACGTTGCGCCCACTTTGCTCTGCTGACTCGCTAGTTTGCTCTGCGCGTTGACGTACGCGGATCGGGCATTAATATTAGCTTGTGACACCCCAGTGTCCGCTAACTGTTTGGCAATTATTGTCGTGTCACCCGCCTTGGCGGCTTGTGCAAGCAGCAGGACTGGTTGCAATGTTAAGGACAACTGACCGTCAATAGCGGTAGTATCCTTGTTTCCCGTCGCTTTTAACGCCAGTGTAGATTGATGATTTGTGGTATATACGGGTGTGACCTCAATGCCATTTTGCAAGTATTTAACATCTGCATTTAGCCCCTGCATCGCTACGCCTTGCACTGTCGGCTCCATGTACCCTTCTAAAAACTTGGCTGGCGCACGCTGGCTAAAAATATCCCACGATTTCGTGTTTGTACTACTATCTACCACTACATCTTTTTCCATCAGATCAAAACGGATGGAGTTTTGAGGTAATTCCCATACCCATTTCGGTGCGTCATCTGCTATCGTCCCTCCAAAATGAATGTCATGATTAATTGTCCCTGTTGCAGTTACAGCCAAAGCACTGGAGCAGGTTAATGCCCCCGCTAATGCCACTACTGCCACACCTAAATTGTGCTTTTTCATTGTGTTTCCTCTATATATAAGCCGCCCTATCCTTGGGTAGGTATAGTCCTAATACTGCTGCCTGACTTGTCGCTCTCAAACTCCTTGCCAGACAGCGCGTTATGATGATAATTATCATCACTCTGTGGGCAGTGACGTATCTCCCAAGACGCGCCACTGCATGTTTATATCCCCGCGATACTCAGCTGGTACCGTTATTTGAACGGGACCTACCGGCATCAATGCGACCCTCTGTGATGGGGTTGATAAGGTAACCACGACCCCTAAACTGTTTTCCGTCACCGTTGATAAAACGGGCTTACCATCTATCTGTACCTGAACAGGTAAGCGTACAATCCCTTGTTTTCCATCTGGCAATGTCACGTTTTTTTGTACCCGGAACGTTTTCCCATCCTGTGTTAATAGCTGCGCCTGTTCTATCGTTAAAACAGATATCGCCTCCGCATCCGTCGCTTCCGTTGCTTGGAATAACGGCTGACCGGATAAGAAGACAGTAATATCTACTTGGGAATTACGTGCCGTCATATTGCCATTGATGACACCTAGCGCTTCCACACGCTGTGTTTCTTTAGCGTGTGTCAGGCCACCAAAACTTAAAGTGCCCATCATCACTATCAACATCCAAGCCCTCCCTCTCCTGCGGTATTTTGCATAAAAGGATGATTGAGATAACGGTGCGTGCCGTGTCATGGTGCACTCCTTTAGCGATATGTAATATTGGCTTTTAATTTGCTGACATAGCCGACGCAGGTGTCGTCGGTTTTACATCAGGCTTCACAGATGCTGTTAACGTGTGCGTTCCTAAGTGACCTAAGTCATCAATAGAAATCACTTTTTTCACGGTCTTACCTTTGGGTAATACCACTGAGTCTTCAGGCGCAAACATCGCTAATGCCTCTTGTTGCTTCTGGTCAAAAACGAGTGGCGTATCGTTTTCATCCAACACATCCGCAATGGCAAAAATATAAGGAGTGGTATTAACTAATTGGTTTGTTCCGTCTACCGTTCTCACCGACAGACCTGACTCTGCGCCCTTACGGTCTTTTATCAGGCTCTCTGGGCGATACAGCAATTTCACTTTAGTACGCAGAGCTACCGATAACCCCCCATCCTTATTTAACGGTGGAATTTCTTGCAAGCTGACCCAGTAAATGGATTCTTTATCTTCAGGCATATTCTCTAATGCCTTAATTACCCGCAAAACTTGCTTGCCTTTGCCTGCTACTTTGAAAAATGGTGGAGTAACTACGAATGTTGGGCGTGTATCGGTTTCTTTTATGTTCTCTATCCACGTCTGACCGCCATAAGTCTTAGGCGACGCATTCTCAACCACTATAGATATAGCGTCTTTATCACCTTCAAAAATGTAACGGCTTTGATCTACCGATAACGCTGCCCATGCTGTCGAAGCACTTACCAGACTCAGAGCAGCGAACACGCCCATACTTAATTGCTTAATATTCACACACTACCTCTTGTAATTGATTAGACTCTCTCAATTGCGATCCAGAAACGGTACAGCCCGAAAAATGTATCGTTCCTAACGCATCGACTGAGTTAATTAATATCACGCCATTGTGGCTAACAAAGCCTAACGGCGCACCAGTCTCGCTATATCCCCATTCTCCCGCAGGGATAAATTGCCCATTTGGTTTTTTTACTTGCAATAGATACCGCTTGACAGTCATCGACTCAAACGGCACATAAGTTACTGAGCCTTGCGTCGGTTTAAGGCGCTTACTCGTGATGGACAGTTCAGAATCAGGCGGTAATGTGCTGGCATCAATGCTGATGGTATTCACCTGATAACTATTCAGTGGCACTATCAAATTACCGTTACGGTCGGCTTTATCTAGGCCACCCAACATCGATACACCTTGGCCTCCTGGAACATGCACTACTGCCACCGTGTCGGAGATATTCTTCCCTAACAAGAAACTGTTATCTGCGGGTAAATACATCACGGAACCGCTCACTGAACCTGAGCCCAATGTACTATTATTAGTATTAGTCATTTGTCCGCTGAGTTGTGCTAAACTGCCATCATAAGCTGTCCACAAGCTTGTTTGATTTCCTAAACTGCCATCACCTCCCCAACTTTCATTGGCCGATAGTGACCATCTTTCTGTCAGGTTAGTTGAAACACCAGAGGAGTAGCTGTTGCTTCCCGATTTACTGCCTGACATCGATGCAAAAGTGTTGATGTCATGATCAAACACTGAAAACGGGATTGATATCGATGTCGAAAAGCTGTATTGATTGTCATTACCTGTCTTATATTGTGAAGCTGCTAATGACAGACTAACTTTGCCTATACGTGTAGATAAATTTCCCGTCACCCCTTTTTGTTTATCATCACGCTGCCAATATTGACGTTGCCAGCCGTTGACCGAAAACGAGGCTCCCCGCCACAATGTTTGGCTGGTTCCTATTGAAATATCCTGCTTAAGACTCTGCCGATGTGCGAAGCTGGCATAATCGTCATCGTTATATTCTCCGAGCGTGTCATACTTTTCGCTCAATCGGTTATATCCAAAGCGAATCGAAGTCCCTGCATCAAAACTTTTCCCATAAGTTAGGGTGTTTTTATATCCCTGACGATTACCATCATCGTATCGCGACTGAGTTCCCGATAATGCTACCGAAACCGAGCCCAAAGCACCTAACTGAGAGGTAACCTCACCCGTTAATCCGGTAAAGCGACTGCCGACTAATGCACCTGCCCGTAATGACATAAGGTCCAGCCCATAACCGTAACTCAACGCTGCCAATCCACCAGTCGGAGTTCCGTCGGGGTTATCGTTATCAATCACGCCAAGTGAGATTGAGTATTCATGTTCACCGGGAGATATCTGACCACTAATCAAGGTGATAGGAAATACTTCACTGGTTGTTGAGCCATCATTTTCCGTGACGGTCATCACCACATCCCCACCCCCTAGTACTGTGACATTGTCAATACTAAACGGTCCTGGTGGCACCATTTCGGAGTACAAAATAGCGTTACCTTGACGCAATGTTACCCGTGCATAACTTCGTGCTGTGCCACTGAATACTGGGGTGTACCCTTGGGTTTGGCGCCGCATAGATTGGTTACTACTTAACGTAAATCCGTAGGTTGATAGCCCCCCAAGCTCACCACTACTGACCGACGTTTTTCCTACCACTAAATCGGCTTGCAACGGTAAAATAGCTTTAGAAGCTGTCAGCACTGAAAGCGTTTGGTCATCTTGGGTTAACGATGCACTTCCGTTGACTATCCAATCTGCTATGTTGGTTATTAAAGAACCCGAGCCGTAATAATTCATACCCTCTTGGTTTTTATTGGCATTAGCGTTGTAGTTCATGCGCACAGCGTTATTACCGAATTCCCAATCAAGGCCTTCCCCCATCTTGGCTAATCCCGCTTGTGGTATGGCTAAGCTCAACGTCTGTGTTGCCAAATCAAAATTCACTTGGGTATTAACTTGATCTGCTAACACATAGCACTTGCGCGCTTCCTGATAAGTTGATTTAAAAAATGCAGGTCGTAAATATACTTGCACTTCAGATAACCATTCAGGCGAAAAGCACAGTGCTGATTTTTCTTCCGGTGTCACCGTCAACAGTCGTTTTCCCATAGGCTCACCATTGACCTGCACATCTACCCAATAACGGCCAGGATAGAAATATTTCAGTGACGATAAAAATGCCACTGCTTGCGTTCCGCCCCCTTGCATAAAGTTCAAATTCAATTCATCTCCACCCGCGATTTCATTATCTTCAAGCGTGGTGTCTTCTATCGTCTCTGACGTCTTTTCAACAAGAGGTTCGGCCCATACAGGACTACTCAACGCGAGTGAAAAACCAATCACATTCACTAATGCATAGCGAATAATATGTCTGTGTGGCGTTTGTTCACCAATGAATCTCAATGGATGACAACTCTGTTTTCGTGTTCCTTTTTGCTTTTTCACAGTGATTTTCCTTATCGATACACGACTGTGACGGTTAACGCCCCACTAAATCGGCCTGACTTCGCATTATTCAGTTGACTCAATGTCGCTTGAAAATCAAACAACCCTTGAACAGCAAAAGCAATCGGATATGTCACTTGTGAATGCGTCGCCGTGATATACCCTGGGGCACCTGGTTTTAAAAATATCCCCTCGGCGTTTAATGGGCGTACCTGTACTCGCATCTGCGTATCAATTCCGGCATCATTGCGTAATATCACCCCAGCATCATCCAGTTGGGTCTGTCCTACATCGCCAAAACTGAGGATTGCAACAGGGTATTGACGCCCGTATGCTTCAAAAGCACTACACCCTGTCTTACCACCAATCACTTCCGATAATCGCAAAGAAAACTGCCGTACGGGTGCCACTCGGCTTTTGGGATTAATAACCCCAAAATCAACCGTTCCGGCACTACCTTCTGCCCGACCGGATGAGTTTGGGGTCAATATTTCCCCAACACATGATGAAGCAACAATCGTTGCTGTTAACGTGGTTGTATTTACTGTGGAGGCAAGCGCATTCATCGATAACAGCATTCCTACCAAAGCCATCCCTAAAAGCCCCTCCTTTCGTCGATTATTTTGCTGTCCCATCTTTCACCTCTTCAAATTTTTAATTAAATATCTAACATAGTGCCGCCCCTACCTAAGCAGACTATAAACAGCCCATCTATTGGATTTTCAGCAACTTTCTCCTTCAAGCTAAATGCAATGGGCGACGGAGAAGTGCACATTAACTGCGCTAGAGTAAAAGCAATATAGAATTTATTTTTCTGTTATATTCACTGAATTGTCCGCAGCAAAAAAATGACAAAAATAGCTAACACCTATCATTTTTAGATATTTAATATTATGACGATAAATATAAACATTAATATTTACGAATAAGAATGATATTAAAAATAAAATAGAATTTTATTTACCTCTACTTTATTTACCTATATCTATTGTACAAATAAAAAGAGTTTTATTTGTGTTTTTAATTACTCTAATTTAAATCCCCTAATTAATACATAAACCGCTTCCTTTAAAGAGCTACAGATTATGAATAACAGTTTTTGAACTTATATAAAAGATAACTATTCCTTCCAAGGCTTATTGATAATATGTTACTTTCTTATCCATATCACCAAAAAACACCATAACTCATTATATTATATATCCCTGCCAAGATTGTTTCCAAGTCAGATGAAAAACAAAGTAGTTTCATTAAGTAAATAACACTTCTTATGTTATTTATGTTAATTAGACGATTCAAAGTCTAACTCATATCAGTAAAAAATAACATCCCGACAAAATAAAGGAAAATAAAACCAATGATTTCCTTACAGCTACCAACTTAAAAAAAATAAAATAAAACATTATAAAACAATATGTTAATTAATTGTCATATAAAGATAATCAAAAATAAATACACTATTTGCCTATAAAGATCTCTTTATGATAAATAAATTAATTTAAAATGCTGAATTTTACAATTAAACATAAATTAAATATTTTGTTACATTGAGAAGTGAATAGTAATTCGTATCATAAGTTTATAAACAAAATAAAATTCAATTTATTTTGTTATTTATAACCATACAAATTCTAATTCTATTATATAGAAAATATCGTGTAACAATGATCGACCTGATAACTCTGCTACATTCATTGTTTTTATAAGGGATAACTTGGAATACTGTATAAACAAACCATCGCTAAAGTTCGACGCTATTTTCATAAAGACCGAACTCTAAGGAAAAGATTGTTAACAAATTACAAATCAATAGAGTAACAATATAATAAAAATTTTAGAAATTTGTCGCTTATAATTAAGCGAAATCTTATGGGTATAAATGTGATCCGAAAAGTAACAGTCACTTTGAGCCAAAAGAAAAAATAGGGATGGACAAAACTCATCGTTATAAAGAGGACTCAGAGATGCCTAAGTTGAGAATATCAGATGCGAGTCAGTCAGCTGCCTCACGATGGAAATAATAATATCTTACTGAGCTAAAGGAGAATCCCCTATAAAAATCAAAAGAACTCATGCATGAACGACAACGAACACAAGGACTAGAAGCTCAACTTAAACGTGCTCAGAGGGGATAATAATATCTAAACATAACCGCAACGGTGTTCGTTACGGCGCCCTTAATAGCTTAGCTGAAAAATATTGTCCATATAGCCTATCTTTTATATAAGACGCTAAGGCGGCTTAAACAGGCTAAAGCCATAAAAATATTTTCCGTCCTACAGACGGAATTATAAAGTTAATGAGACAAACAATTGTAAAAACTTAAGCAGTCGTTCATAGGGAAATACATTAATGCATTGAACGGTTTACCCCTTCACCAAAATGACTTTTGTGCCAATTCTGCGCAATCCTTCTAAGCTGGCCTCAGGGATACCATCATCAGTAATAATGATATCTATTCGTGGAGTATCAATAATTTTATGTAAACTGGAGCTATTAAATTTACTCGAATCCGTAACAACAACAATTTGCCCTACAACTTCACACATACGCCGATTTAGGCGCGCTTCATCTTCATTATGTGTACTAATGCCAAATTCCAAATCAATAGCATCCACCCCTAAAAATAGCATATCAAAATGATAATTTTGTAATGATTGCTCAGCTTGATCGCCATAAAAAGAGAGTGATTGACGTCGTAGTTGCCCGCCAGTCATTAAAAGTTCAATACCCGGCGCTTCTAGTAATGCATTGCCCACATTCATGCCGTTAGTCATCACAATCGTATTTTGGTGATTTTGTAATTGTTTAGCGATTTCATAGGTCGTAGTACCTGAATCAAGAATAACCCTTAATCCTGGCGTAATTAGCTCTGCCGCTACTGCTGCAATATTACGTTTGATTGTCGTATTACGCGTGCTTTTATCTTCTAATGACGGCTCACTCGTTGGTGATACGCCCTTGCAAATCAATGCACCACCATAAGCTCGCATGGCAATACCCTGTTTTTCAAGAAAAGCGAGGTCATTACGAATAGTGACGGTAGAAACACGAAATAGTTGCGATAATTCATTGACCTGAACGCTACCATGAGAGCGTAAAAGTTGAATAATTTGCTTACGTCGCTCACTTGTTCCCATAATTCGGTTGTCTGGCTCAGTATCCGAATTATTCATATATTTATCCTTTGAGTTCATATTAAAGTCTTTCGTTTTATTTCGTTTGATATATTAACGCTTTTCTTTGTGCAGAATGCAAGCCTATACGTAAATCTGGAATGAGTAAACTTTAGATTCAAACCTTTCATTATGTTTCTTTTGTGATGTAAATCTTAGTTTCATAACCTTTCGCTTTGTTTTCTTTTTTCTCTGTCGCAGTATGATATTTAAATTTCGAAACAAAAAGTAACTACGCACAATCCAAAGGAGAAGAAAGTGAAACTATTAACTGATATCGTTGCACGCCATAAAAATGGGGAAAAAATCGGCATTTATGCTGTTTGCTCTGCCCACCCTTATGTTTTGAAAGCAGCGATATGCTTTGCTCGTGACCAGCAAACTCCATTACTGATTGAGGCGACATCGAACCAAGTCGACCAGTTTGGCGGCTATACCGGAATGACGCCAGCTAATTTCCGCGATTTTGTATTGCAATTGACTGATAAACATCACTTTCCTCGAGAAAAATTAATTCTAGGCGGCGATCACCTAGGGCCAAACCGTTGGCAGCATGAGTCAGCTGAAGATGCGATGGCAAAGGCTGATGAACTTATTCGAAGCTATGTTGCCGCTGGATTCAAAAAAATCCACTTAGATTGTAGTATGTCTTGTGCTGGTGACCCTATTCCTTTAACCGATGCAATCGTCGCACAACGAGCCGCTCGTCTAGCCCAAATTGCGGAAGAAACCTGTGAAAAATATTTTGGCGTCCGTGATTTGGTCTATGTGATTGGTACGGAAGTTCCTGTGCCAGGCGGGGCCCATGAGGAATTGAATGAATTAGCGGTTACGACACCACAAGCGGCATCCGCTACGATAGAAGCGCATTTACACGCTTTCGCTAAAAACCAACTCAATGATATCTGGCCACGTATTACAGGTTTAGTTGTTCAACCAGGTGTCGAATTTGACCACGTGAATATTATTGATTATCAACCAATAAAAGCACGTGAACTCAGCGAAATGATTACTCATCATGAACATTTGGTTTATGAGGCACATTCCACGGATTACCAAACACAACGAGCACTTAGTCAACTCGTTACCGATCATTTTGCTATTCTTAAAGTGGGTCCAGGCTTAACCTTTGCTATGCGTGAAGCCTTGTTTGCACTCGCCGCTATTGAAGATGAGATAGTATCTTCTGATATTCGGTCTAGATTGCGGGACGTTCTTGAAGAGGTAATGCTCAAAAAACCAAAGTACTGGCAAAGCTATTACAATGGCGACGAGCAAACCTGCAAAATATCGCGCAGTTATAGTTATTCTGACCGTATTCGTTATTACTGGCCTGATGAAACTATCAGCACAGCAGTCAATCGTTTATTAGATAATTTAACCAAAACATCAATTCCACTACCACTGATTAGTCAGTATTTACCTTTGCAGTACCCATTAGTTCGTGCCGGACTACTTTCCGCCACACCAGAGGAATTAATTATCGCACACATCCAAACTGTGCTGCTTCACTATCACAATGCCTGCCAATAAGAGTGAGAAATAGCCATGCCAAATATTGTATTAAGCCGTATTGATGAAAGATTAATCCACGGACAAGTAGGCGTCCAGTGGGTTGGGTTTGCAGGCGCTAATTTAGTTTTAGTTGCTAATGACGACGTAGCTGCCGACCCTCTACAGCAGAATTTAATGGAAATGGTATTAACAGAAGGCATCGCCGTACGCTTTTGGACGTTACAAAAAGTGATCGATAACATCCAGAAGGCCTCTGACCGCCAGAAAATTTTATTAGTGTGTAAAAACCCTAAAGATTTTCTAACGTTAGTCAAAGGGGGAGTTCCCATAGACCGTATTAATGTTGGAAATATTCACTATGCGGAAGGTAAACGTCAAATAACAAAAACGGTGTCCTTAGATCAGGCTGATATTACCGCCTTCCAAGGGCTACAAGAAGCTGGTGTTGCCTGCTTTGTTCAGGGCGTCCCCACAGAACCGATGCAGGATCTGTTTAAACTACTCTGAGGGATTAATTATGGAAATTAGTTTATTGCAAGCTATTGCTCTTGGGTTAGTCGCCTTTATTGCAGGATTAGATTTATTTAATGGCCTAACTCACATCCATCGGCCTGTCGTGTTAGGGCCTATCGTGGGTCTTATTCTTGGTGATCTGAACACAGGCATTCTAACAGGTGGCACATTAGAACTGGTATGGATGGGACTTGCCCCTCTTGCTGGCGCTCAACCACCTAATGTCATTATTGGAACGATTGTTGGTACTGTTTTTGCGATTTCGACTGGTGTTAAACCTGAAGTTGCTGTCGGCGTTGCCGTACCATTTGCCGTTGCCGTTCAAATGGGGATTACCTTTCTATTTTCGCTTATGTCTGGCGTCATGTCTCGCTGTGACACAATGGCAGCCAATGCGGATACTCGAGGTATTGAACGCGTCAACTACCTCGCTCTACTCGCGCTTGGAGCATTCTATTTTCTTTGTGCTTTTTTACCCATTTACTTTGGTGCAGACCATGCAAAAACCCTGATTGATGTTTTGCCTACAAGATTAATCGATGGATTAGGTGTTGCAGGTGGCATCATGCCCGCTATCGGTTTTGCAGTGCTATTAAAAATAATGATGAAAAATGCTTACATTCCTTACTTTATTTTAGGGTTTGTTGGCGCAGCTTGGTTGCAACTTCCCGTATTAGCTATTGCTGCAGCGGCGCTTGCAATGGCAATGATCGATTTTGTCCGCAAACCCGCAGAAAGTCAGTCAGCACAACAGCCTAAAGAGGAATTTGAAGATGGTATCTGAAAATAAACATTCGTCTGTTGCAGACGCGAAGACCCTACTACCAGCGGATTGCAATCAAGACGTTTATGAAGATCAACATACAGGTGCAGAGCTAACCCGCAAAGATATCAATAAATTTGCTTGGCGCTCACTATTACTACAAGCCTCTTTTAACTATGAGCGAATGCAAGCAGGTGGATGGCTATATGGGTTACTCCCCGCCCTAAGAAAAATCCACACAAACCCTCGTGATTTAGCTCGTGCGATGAAAGGCCATATGGGCTTTTTCAATACACACCCTTTCTTAGTGACCTTTGTTATTGGCATCGTGCTGGCCATGGAACGTTCTAAACAAAATGTAAACAGTATTCAAAGCACAAAAATTGCAGTAGGTGCACCGCTAGGTGGTATTGGCGATGCGATGTTTTGGTTAACCTTGCTACCTATTTGTGGTGGTATCGGTGCAAGTTTGGCTTTACAGGGCTCCATCCTAGGGGCAGTGGTCTTTTTACTCATGTTTAATTCAGTGCATTTTGGATTACGGTTTGGCCTTGCACATTATGCTTACAGGATGGGGGTTGCAGCTATCCCACTTATCAAAGCAAACACTAAAAAAGTAGGGCATGCCGCTTCTATTGTTGGTATGACTGTAATCGGAGCATTGGTCGCAACTTATGTACGGCTCTCGACTACGTTGGAGATCACCGCGGGTAATGCGGTCGTTAAATTGCAAAGTGATGTTATTGATAAGCTAATGCCGGCTTTCTTACCGTTACTTTATACATTAACAATGTTTTGGTTAGTCCGTCGAGGATGGAGTCCACTTCGCTTAATCATGTTGACTGTCGCATTAGGTGTTATCGGCAAATTCGCTCATTTCCTATAAATAAAAGGAATAACAAATGGTAGGTATTATTTTATGTGGACACGGTGGATTTGCTTCTGGATTAGAAAAAGCAATGTTACAAATTATTGGTGAACAAGAAAATTTTGCAGCTATCGATTTTTCTTTGGAATCAAGCACTGCTCGCCTAACTCAAGAGTTAGAAGCAACACTGGCATTAATGACATCGTGTACGAGTGTTGTTTTCTTAACTGACATCCTAGGTGGGACACCCTTTAGAGTTTCTGCGCTTCTTTCTCAAGGCCGAGAAGATAGAGAGGTTATCACGGGGACAAATTTGCAGCTTTTATTAGAGATGGTAATGGAACGAGACACTCTCTCTTTAGCCGATTTTCGTCGTGAAGCACTACTTTGTGGCCATCGAGGGTTAACCTGTTTAACTGATGAATTACAACGTGAGCGCTGCTGCGAAACTGAGGATGAAGGGATATGATTCAGCAGATCCGTGCTCGCCGTATTCTTACCGAATATGGCTGGCGAGAAAAACAAGCAGTACAAATATCAAAAGGCATTGTTACCCATATTAGACCATTACCCATAACTGAAACTCAGTTTGATGCAGAGCAGCTCTGCCCTGCCTATATTGATACGCACGTTCACGGTGGGCAGGGTATGGATGTGATGGATGATAATCCTCAAGCACTAGGTATTATCTCAGCATTTAAAGCACAACAAGGTGTTGCTGCTTGGCTTGCAACTACTGTAACAGCACCATTACCAGATATAAGACGTACGCTTGCGCGGATAGCCCAATATTGCCAGCAACAATCAAATACAAATCCTGTCGCTGAAGTGCTTGGCTGTTATCTAGAAGGCCCCTATTTCACGCCACAAAATAAGGGAGCCCACTCTCCTGAGTTATTTCGTGAATTACAACTAAATGAATTGGATACATTAATAGCTGATGCGCAAGGAACACTGAAAGTCATCGCACTGGCACCAGAAAAACCGGATGCATTGGCTGCCATTCGTCATTTGAAGAATAAAGGTTTGAATGTCATGCTTGGACACAGCGCGGCAACCTATGAGCAAACATTGGCAGCACTTGATGCAGGTGCAGATGGGCTAGTGCATTGTTTCAATGGTATGACGGGCTTACATCATCGTAATCCTGGTATGGTTGGTGCTGGATTAACTGACCCACGCGCTTGGCTAGAGATTATTGCTGATGGGCACCATGTGCATCCAGCGGTGATACAAATAATCTGTCAATGTGCATCACATCGAGCTGTACTTATCACAGATGCTATGCGCGCGGCTGGGCAGCCAGATGGCATTTACGATATCTGTGGTCATGATGTAACAATGAAAGGAGGGATAGTACGAACAACAACTGGCAGTCTTGCAGGGAGTTCTTTAGCGTTAAATGATGCTGTCAGTAATATGATTACGAAAGTAGGAATATCACCAGAAACCGCTATTTGTATGGCGTCTTTGCACCCTGCACAACTACTCGGGATCACGGCAACACACGGTAGCATTGCCCGAGGAAAATATGCACATTTCAATGATCTAAATTCAAGTTGGGGGATAGCTCAAACTTGGATTTATGGCCAGCCTGTTCATTAATTTCCTTTTATCTAAAGGTGTGATTATTCACACCTTTCACTTCCTTACTTTTAATATTAAATATAACTATTGAATAAGCAATAGCTTAATCATTTCAATTATTAATAACCCTGCAAGTTTCACTTTCTTATTGCTTTCATATTGACCTTTCGTTTTCTTTCATGATAGATTAAACCCAACAATAAAACGAAACAAATTGAAAGAAGTATACCCTAGAGAGATCTTTTGATTTATTTCATTTTCAGCTAAAAGTCATGTAAAGGATGAGGCTATGCTCGATCTTCTTTCTACTTCAACAGACCGCTATTCAACTTGGACTGAAACAGAAATACGCCAGCAACCTGATTGTTGGATGAATGCACTCCACTCAATTGGTTTGCAAAGAGAAAAATTAAATGCATTTCTAGCTCCCCGACTAGCGCAAGATAATTTACAGATCATTCTTACGGGAGCTGGAACATCTGCATTTATCGGTGATATGATTTCTCCCACCTTAAGACGTCTCACTGAAAAAGAAGTTACGTCAATCCCCACAACCGATATTGTCACCAATCCAACAGATTATTTACCCACACATCAACCTGTATTACTGATCTCATTTGCTCGTTCGGGTAATAGCCCAGAAAGTGTTGCAGCCTTTGATATTTGTAATCAATATGTTGCCTCTTGCTCCCATTTGGTCATTACCTGCAATCAAGAAGGACATCTGTATCAACGAGCGCAAAATAGCCAAAATGGATTTGCACTATTAATGCCCCCAGAAACCAATGATAAAGCTTTTGCTATGACGAGTAGCATCACGTCAATGATGTGCAGTTGCCTTGCTGCTTTAGCCCCCAACACATTCACTATTGAGCGTTTTGCTCTGGTTGCACAACGTGTTCGGGATATTATTGCGCTCCATGATAGTCGTGAAAATGTTTTACCGAAAAATGAAACATTTAAACGTGTGGTTTACCTTGGCTGTGGTGGTTTTCAGGGATTAGCACGCGAGTCTGCACTGAAATTACTGGAACTAACCGCAGGCCAAATTGCCGCCTTTTACGATACCCCGACAGGGTTCCGTCATGGCCCTAAATCCTTGGTAGATGATGAAACTTTGGTTGTCATGTTCATTTCAAACCAACCTTACACCCGTCAGTATGATTTAGATTTACTGGCTGAATTACGGCGTGATCAAATCGCCAAAAAAGTCATTGCTATAGCAGATACACAAGATGATGCAATTTCTGCAGGAATGCACTGTTACCTACCAGCAGGAGACGCTTTCACTGATACCGAACTACTCTTTTGTTTTCTTGTATATGCACAACTATTTGCACTTAATCAGTCACTGAACGTTGGTAATACACCAGATACACCTTCAGCCAGCGGAACCGTTAACCGTGTTGTTCAAGGTGTGATTATCCACCCTTGGAATAATCAATGCATAGGAGCCTAATGATGGGGATTATCTCAACGAAATATCTACTGACTCATGCACAGTCTCACGGCTATGCGGTACCTGCTTTTAATATTCATAACGCAGAAACTATTCAGGCTATTTTAGAAACCTGTGCTCAAATGCGCTCACCTGTTATTCTTGCGGGTACCCCAGGGACATTCAAACACATTCACTTTCCTGAAATTTATGCACTGTGTGAAGCTTATTCTCATACATACTCAATGCCTATTGCCCTACATCTTGATCATCATGAAACACTTGATGACATTCGCACTAAAGTTGGCCAAGGCGTACGTAGTGCTATGATTGACGGTAGCCACTTTCCATTTGAGGAAAATGTAGCTTTAGTCAAATCAGTGGTCGATTTTTGCCATAGTCAAGATTGTAGCGTCGAAGCAGAACTCGGTCGGCTTGGCGGGGTGGAAGATGATTTAGATGTTGATATAGAAAGTGCATTCTTAACGTCTCCAGAAGAAGCGCGTCGTTTTATTGCATCAACAGGGGTTGATAGTCTCGCAGTTGCGATTGGAACAGCGCATGGACTGTATACCAGTCGCCCGAAAATTGATTTTGCACGATTAGAAAAAATTCGTAATATCACTGATATTCCTCTTGTTTTACATGGTGCAAGTGACGTTCCTGATGAAGATGTCCGCCGGACTATTGCTCTGGGAGTGTGTAAGGTCAATGTCGCAACTGAACTCAAAATTGCCTTTGCTGGAGCCGTTCGCACTTGGTTTGAGGAAAACCCAGAAGGTAACGATCCACGTTACTACATGCGCGTTGGTATGGACGCAATGAAAGCCGTTGTTAAAGATAAAATCGTTGTTTGTGGTGCGGCAGGACAGCTTCTTTAAATCACGGTTCCAGCAATGACCGATGTACTTATCTCCCGCGATTACTTAGCTTGATAGCCTTCAAAAAGAAGGCTATCAGCGACTTGGGACTTCGACTGCAGCGATTGCTGCGATATTAGGGTACAAAGATGGGGGAACCAATTTCTTTCAGTGATCTTTAAAAAATCCGCCACGACGCTCATTAGCAGTGACTTCCATTGTCACCATCGCAAGTATCCGACTGTCCTGTTAATCCAGCTTCTCCCTCATCGCATGTAGAGGACTTTTACCTCCACGTCGTCTGTTTGCCACCTCAGCGAACAGATAGCGCCAATCAAGGCGCACCATAAAAAAACCCGCACTCAAATGAGCACGGGTATTCGTCTCTTACTTCTACTAGTTACCTAGCGAATCACTTATTTATTCAGTAACGATTTAACTGCATCGCCGATGTCTGCAAGGCTACGAACAGTTTTCACTCCAGCAGCTTCTAATGCAGCGAATTTCTCATCAGCAGTACCTTTACCGCCTGCAATAATTGCACCTGCGTGCCCCATACGTTTGCCTTTTGGCGCAGTCACACCTGCAATATAGCCTACTACTGGCTTAGTTACGTGATCTTTAATGTAAGCAGCCGCTTCTTCTTCTGCGTTACCACCAATTTCACCAATCATGACAATAGCTTCAGTTTGTGGGTCTGCTTGGAATAATTTCAGGATATCAATGAAGTTTGAACCTGGAATTGGGTCACCACCGATACCAACACACGTTGATTGGCCTAAACCTGCATCTGTAGTTTGTTTTACGGCTTCATAAGTCAGCGTGCCTGAACGTGAAACGATACCAACTTTACCTGGCATATGAATGTGGCCCGGTTGAATACCAATCTTACATTCACCTGGAGTGATGACACCAGGGCAGTTAGGGCCGATCATGCGAACGCCTGCTTCATCTAATTTTACTTTTACAGTCAGCATATCCAGAGTTGGAATACCTTCAGTGATAGTAATAATCAGTTTAATGCCTGCATCGATAGCTTCTAAGATAGAATCTTTACAAAATGGTGCGGGAACGTAGATAACAGAAGCCGTTGCGCCAGTTGCTTCAACCGCTTCACGGACAGTATTAAATACAGGCAGACCTAAGTGTGTTGTGCCACCTTTCCCCGGAGTCACACCACCTACCATTTTTGTACCGTAAGCAATCGCTTGTTCTGAGTGGAATGTACCTTGACCACCGGTGAAACCTTGGCAAATGACTTTGGTGTTTTTATCGATTAAAATAGACATTATTTAGCCTCCGCTGCTGCTACTGCTTTTTTAGCTGCATCAGTTAGGCTGTTAGCAGCGATAATATTCAAGCCGCTGTCTGCCAGTTTCTTAGCACCTAACTCAGCATTGTTACCTTCTAAACGCACAACTACTGGTACATTTACGCCAACTTCTTCAACTGCACCAATGATGCCGTCTGCAATCAAGTCACAGCGAACGATACCGCCAAAGATGTTAACAAAAACAGCTTTCACGTTTTCATCAGAAAGAATGATTTTAAATGCTTCAGTTACACGTTCTTTAGTCGCGCCACCGCCAACATCTAAGAAGTTAGCAGGTGCACCACCGTGCAATTTAACGATGTCCATCGTACCCATTGCTAGGCCTGCGCCGTTAACCATACAACCAATATTGCCGTCTAACGCAACATAGTTCAGTTCCCATTTAGCCGCTTGTGCTTCTCGCGCATCTTCTTGAGATTCATCACGCAGTTCACGAATTTCTGGTTGACGGTATAACGCGTTGCTATCAATACCTAATTTACCGTCTAAGCAAACTAAATCGCCCGCGGTGCTGATAACCAGAGGGTTAATTTCTGCTAATGCTAAATCACGCTCAAGGAACAGTGTTGCCAGACCCATAAAGATTTTAGCGAACTGGCTAACTTGTTTACCTGTTAAGCCTAATTTGAACGCTAATTCACGGCCTTGGAAAGGCATAGGGCCAGTCAGTGGGTCGATAATGGCTTTATGAATTAATTCTGGTGTTTCTTCAGCCACTTTCTCGATTTCCACGCCACCTTCAGTCGATGCCATGAAAACAACACGACGCGTGCTACGGTCAACAACCGCACCTAAATAAAGTTCTTTAGCAATATCAGTCGCTGTTTCAACTAAAATTTGGTTTACTGGTTGGCCATTCGCATCTGTTTGATAAGTTACTAGGTTTTTACCTAACCAGTTTTCTGCGAATGCTTTCACTTCATTGATATCGCTAGTGACTTTAACGCCGCCAGCTTTACCACGTCCACCAGCATGAACTTGGCATTTAATGACCCACGGGCCATTTCCAATTTTTTTAGCAGCTTCTACGGTTTCAGCGACTGATGAACAGGCATAACCTGTCGGAGCAGGCATCCCATAACGTGCAAACAACTGTTTTGCCTGGTACTCGTGTAAATTCATGATGTTCTATCCATAATTGAGTCTGAAGAGGCGTCGATTCGCCTCCTGCAATTGTTACTGATTTAGCAACCCGCAAGCGGGTTGCATCGGTTACTTCAGACCGGGTAAGTTGTTCCCTACCCTGTTATGTTGCTATACGTCCAGCAGTAAACGAGTTGGGTCTTCCAGCATATCTTTGATAGCGACTAAGAAGCCGACTGACTCACTACCATCGATTAAACGGTGATCATAAGACAGCGCTAAATACATCATTGGAAGAATCTCAACCTTACCATTTACAGCCATAGGGCGGTCTTTAATGGCATGCATGCCTAAAATCGCGCTCTGCGGCGGGTTAATGATAGGTGTAGACATCAGCGAACCGAATACGCCACCATTAGTGATAGTGAAATTACCACCGCTTAAGTCTTCAACAGTTAATTTACCGTCACGACCTTTAACAGCCAGTTCTTTGATTTTCTTCTCGATATCCGCCATGCTCATTGCATCAACATCACGCAGAACAGGTGTTACTAGACCGCGAGGCGTTGATACAGCAATGCTGATATCAAAGTAGTTATGGTAAACCACATCATCACCATCAATAGAAGCGTTAACTTCAGGATAGCGTTTCAGTGCTTCAACCGCAGCTTTCACATAGAAAGACATAAAGCCTAAACGAACACCATGACGTTTCTCAAATGCTTCGCCATATTGTTTACGTAAGTCTTTAATTGGTTGCATGTTGATTTCGTTGAATGTCGTCAACATTGCAGTGGTATTTTTCGCTTCTAGCAAGCGCTCTGCGATACGTTTACGTAAACGCGTCATTGGAACACGTTTTTCGCTACGGTGAGCTAAAGGCGCTTGAGGAGCTGCCGGTACTGATGCTGCTGGTGCCGCAGATTTATTGGCAGCTAAATGTTTCTCAACATCTTCACGCGTTAAACGACCACCAACACCTGTGCCTTTAATGTCCGCTGGGTTCAATGAGTGTTCAGCTACCAGACGACGGATCGCTGGGCTCAGTGCATCGTTGCTTTCTGTTTCTAAGCTTGCCGTTTGGCGTTGTGCTGGCGTGGATTCCTGCGCTTCTTTTACTTCAGCTGGAATACCCGTGCTGTCACCTAAACGAATACGGCCTAACAGTTGTTTAGATAATACTGTCGCACCTTCATCTTCAACGATAGCGTCTAATACACCCGCTTCGCTCGCAGGGACTTCTAACACAACTTTATCTGTTTCGATCTCTACCAGTACTTCGTCACGCTGAACACTGTCACCTGGTTTTTTATGCCATGTGGCAACCGTAGCATCTGCAACGGACTCAGGAAGATCGGGAACAAGAATTTCTACGCTACTCATTTTCTATCCTTTAATTATTCAATGTTCAAAGCGTCATTAACCAGGGCTTTTTGTTGTTCCTGGTGTACGGACGTATAGCCAACTGCTGGAGATGAAGAAGCAGCTCGACCTGCATAACGTAAAGTTGCCCCTGCTGGGATAGCTTCACGGAAATTATGTTGACTGCAATACCAAGCACCTTGGTTTAATGGCTCTTCTTGGCACCATACAAAGTCTTTCACATGGCTAAATTGCGACAACGCTTTTTGGATATCATCGTGTGGGAACGGATATAGCTGCTCAATACGCACGATAGCAACGTCAGTTTGTTCATTTTTACGACGTTGTTCTAACAGATCGTAATAGACTTTCCCTGAACACATAACGACGCGTTTCACATCTTTCGGATTGATTTCATCGATTTCACCGATAACGGGTTTGAATGAACCATTCGCCAGTTCTTCCATGCTAGAGACCGCTAATGGGTGACGTAACAGGGATTTTGGTGACATCACGATCAGAGGACGGCGCATACCACGTAGGGCTTGACGACGTAACATGTGATAAACCTGTGCAGGCGTAGATGGCACACATACTTGCATGTTTTGATCTGCACACAGTTGCAAGTAACGCTCTAAACGAGCTGATGAGTGCTCTGGGCCTTGACCTTCATAGCCATGAGGCAGCAGCATTACCAGACCACACATACGACCCCATTTTTGCTCACCAGAGCTAATAAATTGGTCGATAACCACTTGTGCACAGTTAGCAAAGTCACCAAATTGCGCTTCCCAGATGGTTAGAGCACGAGGTTCAGTGGTTGCATAACCATATTCGAACGCCAATACCGCATTTTCAGTCAGTACAGAGTCCCAAACATTGAACACGCCTTGACCATGGTGGATATTTTGCAGTGGGACATAAACAGAACCGTTAGTCTGGTTGTGAATAACTGCATGGCGGTGGAAGAACGTACCACGGCCCGCATCTTCACCGGATAAACGTACTGGAATACCTTCATCAACTAAAGTTGCATACGCTAAGGTTTCTGCCGCACCCCAATCGAGTAATTTCTCGCCTTTTGCCATTTCTGCACGGTCAGCATAGATTTTCTCAACCCGAGATTGTGCAACAACGCCTTCAGGGATCGTACTGACTTTAGTTGCCAGTTCAGTTAAGCGTTTAATATCAACCGTTGATTTGTATGATGCATCCCATTCATGGTTTAAATACGGAGCCCATGTGTATGAGTTAAGACCCATTTCACGGTACTCTTCAACCACACAATCACCCGCATCTAACGCATCACGGTACACATTAACCATTTCCGTCACATCATTAGCGCTTAACACGTTCTCTGCAATTAAGCGATCTGCATAGATTTTACGTGGTGTTGGGTGCTGCTTGATTTTTTGGTACATGACAGGCTGAGTTGCACTTGGCTCATCCGCTTCGTTATGACCATGACGACGGTAACAAACTAAGTCAATCATCACATCGCGTTTGAACGTGTTACGGAAATCAAGCGCTAAACGTGTCACAAAGGCAACCGCTTCAGGGTCATCTGCATTTACGTGGAAAATAGGCGCCTGCACCATTTTAACGATGTCAGTACAGTATTCGGTTGAACGAGTGTCCTTCGGATTTGACGTGGTAAAACCAATTTGGTTGTTAATCACGATACGCACTGTACCGCCAACTTCGTAACCACGGGCTTGAGACATGTTCAGTGTTTCTTGCACAACACCTTGACCTGTTACCGCAGAATCACCGTGGATGGTGATTGGTAGAACCATGTTGCTACGGCCTTCATCCAGACGATCACGGCGTGCTCGCACTGAACCGATAACTACTGGGCTAACAATTTCAAGGTGAGACGGGTTAAATGCTAACGCTAAGTGAACACGCGAGCCGGCGGTTTCAAAGTCAGATGAGAAACCTTGGTGATATTTAACGTCACCCGCGCTTGAGTGGTCTTTATGTTTACCCGCGAACTCATCAAATAATTCGCCCGGTTTTTTACCTAAAATATTTACTAGAACGTTTAAACGACCACGGTGAGCCATACCCAAAACAACTTCACGGGTATCTTGTTTGCCTGCATGGTGGATTAAATCTTTCAACATTGGGATCAGTGAATCACCACCTTCCAATGAGAAACGTTTTGCACCTGGGAATTTAGCCCCAATATAACGCTCAAGGCCTTCAGCTGCTGTTAATTCAGCTAAAAAACGCTTTTTCTCTTCAGCAGAGAAAATTTTTGCAACGTCAACAGACTCAAGACGTTGTTGAATCCAGCGTTTTTCTTCTGTATTAGTGATGTGCATATATTCCGCACCGATTGAACCACAGTAAATGCGCTTCAAGTGCTCATATAGCTCACCTAGTTGCATGGTTTCTTTGCCGATAGCAAATGAACCTACGTTGAAGGTTTCGTTGAAATCTTCTTTTGTCAGGTTATGGAATGTAGGGTCTAAATCGGGAACAGACTCACGTTTCCAAAGCCCTAAAGGGTCTAGATTCGCATTCTGATGCCCGCGGAAGCGGAATGCATTTATTAATTGCAAAACTTTGACTTGTTTTGCGTCGATAGCTGGATCGCTAACAGAGGTATGATAACGTGTAGAGTCTTTTGCTAAGCGGCGGAAATAATCGCGCGCTTGTGAGTGGAATTGCTCTCCGCTAGTGCCTAAAGCTGCACCTGGCAGTTGCTCAAATATGGCTTTCCACTCGGCATCTACAGAGTTAGGGTCAGTCAGATAATCTTCGTAGAGCTGTTCTATGTAAGTCTGGTTCGCGCCTGCCAGAAAGCTTGAATCCAGCCAGTCCTTCATTACGCCGTTCTGCATTGTGATCCCTTAAGCTTTTAAAAGCTTTAGTTTTCGCCGTGGTTAACTAGTTTCCGCATTAAGCGGCCTCGATAAAGGTTCTCTTGGACGTGCTTTATGCATGTTCTCTCTTTGGGAGGCCCTTTATCAGCAAGGGTTTCCCTTTTAAGGAACCTTTAAAAACTGACTACGGTTTTTAAAGGCCCCTAAGCTTGCGCTTTTATCTTCATCTTTATCTTTTGCAGTTGGCTATTTTTGTTACTTTTTACTATTACTTTCTGTACTTTCACTTTTATACGCTTTTGTTATTACAACGTTTTGTTTAATGCTACGTTTTGTGAATGACAATGTTACTTTCTGATGACCTTTATGGGTATTTCGTTTTCGCGCTTTTGTGACCTTAAGCGCTATTTAAATCAAAATACTGTTTTTACTTTACCCTTTCTTTTTGTCTTATGTTTTTATTTCGTGCTATTTATTTTTAACCTGCGGCACCAAAGCACCGCAGGTTAAATACCAACTACTAGGCACTATGTTTTAGTAACATAGATTTAATATGTCCAATAGCTTTGGTTGGATTTAGCCCTTTAGGGCATACATTGACACAATTCATGATGCTATGACAGCGGAAAACACTAAAAGCGTCGTTCAGATCATCTAATCTTGAATCCGTTTCAGTATCACGACTGTCGATTAAGAAGCGGTATGCAGCTAACAGACCTGCTGGCCCAATAAATTTGTCCGGATTCCACCAGAAAGATGGGCAAGAAGTCGAACAACATGCGCACAGAATACACTCATATAAACCATCAAGTTTTTCACGTTGCGCAGGAGTTTGTAAATTCTCACGTGCTGGTGGATTCTTATTATCGTTAATAAGATACGGACGAATTTTTTCGTATTGGGTATAGAACTGAGTCATGTCAATGATCAGGTCGCGAATAACAGGCAAACCTGGCAATGGACGAATGACAATTTTCTTCCCTGCCCGGATTAAAGCAGACAATGGCGTGATACAAGCCAGTCCATTTTTACCGTTCATGTTCAGACCATCAGAACCACATACCCCTTCACGGCAAGAACGACGGAATGACAGCGTAGGGTCTTGCTCTTTGATTTGGATTAACGCATCAAGCAGCATCATGTCACGACCTTCAGGTACTTCAAGGGTGTAATCTTGCATGCGTGGGGCGTTGTCCACATCAGGATTATAGCGATAAATCGAAAATTGTAGTTTCATAGTTTATTTCTCCGCAACTGGATTAACACCACGCATTAGTAGGTACGAATTTTCGGTGGGAAGGCTTCACGCAGTTTCGGCTGCATGTTCACTTCACGACGCGTCATCGTTTCAGATTGCGGTAAATATAATGAGTGACATAACCAATTCGCATCATCACGGTCTGGATAGTCAAAACGGCTATGTGCCCCACGACTTTCTGTACGGAAGTTTGCTGCTTGTGCAGTTGCATAAGCGGTTTCCATCAGATTATCCAGTTCTAAACATTCGATACGCTGAGTATTAAATTCAGTAGAAGTATCATCAAGACGCGCATTTTGCAGACGCTCACGGATTACTTTCAGCTCTTCTAAACCTTTAGCCATTGCATCACCTTCACGGAATACCGAGAAGTTATGCTGCATACAGGTTTGCAGTGCTTTACGGATCTCTGTTGGATCTTCACCAGTACGTGCATTTTCCCAACGATTAAAGCGAGTCATTGCTGCATCAATGTCAGACTCAGATGCATCACGCATTGAACCTTGTTCCATGATGGATTCTTTCAAGTGCAGACCCGCAGAACGGCCAAATACCACCAAGTCAAGCAGTGAGTTACCGCCTAAACGGTTAGCGCCATGTACAGATACACACGCAATTTCCCCCACAGCAAACAGGCCAGGAATAACTTCGTCTTCACCTTTTTCGTTATAACGCAGTGCTTGCCCCGTCACTTTGGTTGGGATACCTCCCATCATATAGTGACATGTTGGAATGACTGGGATTGGCTCTTTAATTGGGTCAACGTGAGCAAAGGTCCGAGATAATTCAAGAATACCCGGTAAACGAGACTCCAGAACTTCTTTCCCTAAATGATCCAGTTTTAGTTTCGCGTGTGGCCCCCACGGACCATCGCAGCCACGACCTTCACGAATTTCAATCATGATAGAACGAGCGACAACGTCACGACCCGCAAGGTCTTTCGCATTTGGCGCATAGCGTTCCATGAAGCGCTCACCGTCTTTATTCAGCAAGTAACCGCCTTCACCACGACAACCTTCAGTCACGAGAACACCCGCGCCCGCGATCCCCGTTGGGTGGAATTGCCACATTTCCATATCTTGCAGTGGCACACCTGCACGAGCAGCCATCCCTACGCCATCACCCGTATTGATGTGTGCGTTAGTGGTTGATTGGTAAATACGACCTGCACCACCTGTTGCTAAAATAGTGGCTTTCGCTTTGAAATAAACCAGTTCGCCTGTTTCCATACAGATTGCAGTACAACCTACCACATCGCCATCTTGGTTTTTAACTAAATCAAGGGCATACCACTCAGAAAAAATGGTTGTATGGTTTTTTAAGTTCTGCTGATACAACGTATGTAACAGAGCATGGCCAGTACGGTCAGCCGCCGCAGCTGTACGCGCCGCTTGCTCACCACCGAAGTTTTTAGACTGTCCACCAAATGGCCGTTGATAAATACGTCCATCGTCAAGGCGCGAGAACGGTAACCCCATGTGCTCTAATTCGAGGATAGCTTCAGGCCCCGTTTTACACATGTATTCGATAGCATCTTGGTCACCAATGTAATCGGAACCTTTGACAGTGTCGTACATATGCCATTCCCAGTTATCAGGGTGAGTGTTACCTAATGCAACAGTGATACCACCTTGTGCTGATACAGTATGGGAACGGGTTGGAAATACTTTTGACAGCAGAGCACAAGATAGGCCCAACTGTGAAATTTGAAGTGCTGCGCGCATACCTGCACCACCAGCACCGATAACGATAGCGTCGAACTCTCTGATTGGCAGATTCATTTATGCACCCCACACAACAATTGTTCCGTAAATTAAATAAGCCAACAGACCGACAACAATAACCAGTTGCAACACTAAGCGAATTGCGAGTGGCTTAACATAGTCCGTTAGCACTTGCCACATGCCAATCCAAGCATGCACAAGAATCGAGAACAACGTGAGGACAGTAAACACTTTCGTCACAGAGGAAGCAAAAAAACCACGCCATACTTCATAAGTAATATCGTTAATAGCCACAAAGCCAACAACATAGATTACGTATAATACGATGACAATCGCAGAAGCACGGATTAATAGCCAGTCCTGGATACCAGTACGGCCTAAAGCAGATGCATTACTTACCATACTAAGATCCCCGCCAGAATTGCCAGAATTACGGTAATAACAAATGTAATTTTTGCAGATGAGTTACCAGCAGCAAGGGTTTCATCAACATAGCCAAAATCCATTAACATATGGCGAATACCACCACAAATGTGATAGGCCAATGCTGTCAAGATGCCCCAAAGAATGAACTTAGCAAAAAAGCCAGTCATTATTTCAGACGCGTATTGAAAACCTTCTGGAGAGGAGAGAGATGTCCCTAACAACCAAAGCAGAATACCAACTGCGATGAGAGTAATGACGCCAGAGACACGGTGCAAGATCGAAGATATTGCAGTGATCGGGAAGTGAATCGTCTGCAAATCAAGGTTGACAGGTCTTTGTTTTTTCACAATTTTGCCCACACAGCTCTTTATTATTTTCCATCCTCCGGACCTGGGGTGGAAATCAGACAGCGACAGGGGTACAAAATGCAACTTAACACAAACTCTAATCCATCATGTTTAAATAAAGTTGCATACTGATCACGCTGGGAACTCCTACTACAGGGTAATCCGGAGACCTGCCGCTAGTATAAAGTCTTCACAATGCCATTACAATTCCCACACAAAATGTTTGGAGACATTTAGCCCGAACAGTGAGAGGGATCACGATTTAAACATTTTGTATAAATGTGCTTATGTTATTTGACAATGATTCAACATTTATCTTACATATAGGACTGACAGAATTATCTTAGCGGTATAGCTGATGCTTCTCCGTTGAAGAGAAAAACGTGAATGTTGCAATGTTAAGTGCCCCATAATTTGCACTATGATGGGTATTAATAACAAAAGTTATGAAAGTTGTTCCCCTTACAACAAATAATGATATTGTAGGGCAAACAACAAAAAGAACATAACATCTACACACTCATAAACAACCTAATTACATTGTCGTCGGTCGTCAGATATCAGGTTTTATGTGATAACGCGCTTATTTTTAAAGCACACCGGTAGAACAATGCACGGAGAAACAGTATAAGACTGGCCTTCTGGGTTGTTGGGTGTTGATTATCAAGCGCTAAGGAGACCGTAAATGGCTGATAACAAAGCTAAGCTAACGACTGGTAGTAAGGGTGAGATTGAACTAGACATTTTAAGCCCTACCATTGGTCATGACGTTATCGATGTCCGAACTTTAGGTTCTAAAAAGTTCTTTACCTACGACCCTGGTTTTACTTCTACTGCATCATGTGAATCCAAAATCACCTATATCGATGGTGATAACGGCGTTCTGCTGCACCGTGGTTTCCCGATTGATCAACTCGCCACTCAAGCCACATACCTCGAAGTTTGTTATATCCTGCTATACGGCGAAGCACCAACACAAGAACAATACGACACATTTAAATATACGGTCACTCGCCACACAATGATCCACGAGCAAATTACACGTATGCTTAATGGATTCCGCCGTGACTCACACCCAATGGCAGTATTATGCGGTGTTACTGGTGCACTCGCAGCGTTCTATCACGATGCATTAGATGTGAATAACCCACGTCACCGTGAAATTACCGCTTATCGTTTGCTGTCCAAAATGCCTACCGTTGCGGCAATGTGTTATAAATATTCGATTGGCCAGCCTTTCGTTTATCCACGTAATGACTTGTCATACGCGGGTAACTTTTTGTACATGATGTTCTCTACACCATGTGAAGAATATGTTGTAAATCCAGTGCTTGAGCGCGCAATGGATCGTATTTTAATCCTGCACGCTGACCACGAACAAAATGCCTCAACCTCGACTGTACGTACTGCGGGTTCATCTGGTGCAAACCCATTTGCGTGTATCGCTGCGGGTATTGCATCGCTGTGGGGGCCTGCTCACGGTGGTGCTAACGAAGCTTGCTTACGCATGCTTGAAGAAATTCAATCAGTCGAGCATATCCCAGCATTTATCGAGCGCGCTAAAGATAAAAATGACTCTTTCCGTCTGATGGGCTTCGGTCACCGTGTATACAAAAACCACGATCCGCGTGCGACAGTCATGCGTGAAACTTGCCATGAAGTTCTGAATGAACTGGGCTTGAATGATAGCTTGCTGGAAGTAGCAATGGAGCTGGAACGTATTGCATTAAACGACCCATATTTCATTGAGAAAAAACTGTATCCAAACGTTGACTTCTACTCAGGTATCATATTGAAAGCAATGGGTATTCCATCTTCGATGTTTACAGTTATTTTTGCCATCGCACGTACGATAGGTTGGATAGCTCACTGGAACGAAATGCATGATGATGGGCTGAAAATTGCCCGTCCTCGTCAGCTGTATACGGGTTATGACAAACGCGAATTCAACTCTGGATTAGCAAAAAAATAATATTAGTTAAATCTAAAACTCTACACATAGTAAAGCCTTGGTAAATCGAGGCTTTTTTCGTTTTATCATATCATATTACTGTTGGTATTCTCTTGGTGTCACACCGCTCATCTTACGGAAAAAGCTAATAAATGCGCTATCACTACTTAAGCCAAGCTCTTGAGTAATAAAGTGATAAGGTCGATTTTGAGTCAACAATTCAATCGCTTTAATAAACCGCCATTGCTGTCGCCATGTTTGATATGTCATTCCTGTTTCTTTCAAAAAAATACGCGTAATCGTCTTTTCGCTAGCACCAACAATTTGAGCAAGTTCGCTCAAATTTGGGGGTAATTGTTCAACATCGAATCGGCTAAAGCGCCTATCTTGTGGTAAAGGAAGTAAAGTCGGCTCAGTTGTCGCAGCTTGTAACTCATCAATAAAAACAGGTAACAAATTTGCCAACCTTCCCATTTGCCAATCACTGTCAAATGGTGCGATAGCAATACGTTCCAGTAGCTCTCTAAGTAATGGCGAAATACTCAAAATTACCACGTTATTACCGATTTTTTGCGCATATTCTTCACTCAAATAAATGGAACGATAACCTACTGATGCCCGCATTTGCGCACGATGAGGAACAAATGGTGGAAGCCACGCCACCCTACCTGGAGGCAGCAGCGTTAGGCGATTTTCTAGCAATATGCGAATACATCCTTGTTGAGTAAACAAAAGTTGTCCCATTTCATGACTGTGCGTCCCTGAATCATGCAGCCCCATCTGTGCTGCAATCCCTAAAACAGGAGCCTGATACCAATGGGTTTGAAATTCATCCGTTTGATTTAGCCATGCCATAACTGTCCTTTTTTTGATATTTAAAGTCTTTATTATTGTAATAAGACATGAAAATGTCCACTAAACTGCTCGCCATTAAAAGATTAGATCGTTATTTTTTATTACACAGGGTAGGAAAATAGACATGAAACATCCCCTCTCATTGTGGCTTGCTGTTGCCTTGATGATGTTTCCACAAATAGTGGAGACCATATACAGCCCTGCACTCACTGATATCGCCAGTGCTTTCTCAGTAAATGCGGAACAAGCGTCACAAACACTATCGCTTTATTTCTTTGCTTTTGCATTAGGCGTGGTTTTTTGGGGGCGCATGTGTGACACACTAGGGCGTCGGCCAACGATTTTAGCGGGTTTGCTGGTTTATGGGATTGCCTCAATCAGCGCCTTATTTATTAGCCAATTTTATTTGTTACTATTGCTGCGGATGTTAGCCGCTTTTGGTGCTGCTGTGGGCTCAATTGGTACACAAACCGTCATGCGTGATAGCTACCAAGGTCATGAATTAGCGAAAGTTTTCTCAATTATGGGAATTGCATTAGCCATTAGTCCTGCATTAGGTATGTTATCTGGCGCTGGGCTGGTCAGTTTAGCGGGGTATCGTGGTGTTTTTATTGGATTAGCCATTTTAGCCATCGTACTTTTACTGTGGTCAATGTATCGTTTACCCGAAACTCGCCCACAGAACGTGATCCAAATCTCATTTGTTACAACATTTTTACGAATGAGCGCGGATAAAGAAATTATTAGAAATGTGATCTTGATTGCATTTTTTAACATTAATTTATTTAGCTATTACCAGCTGGCACCTTTCAGTTTTGAACAATTAATGCTCACTCAGCAACAATTTGGCCTAACAGGCATTTTATTAGCCTTCGGAGTTGGCTTAGGTTCATTCTTGAACCGCTATTTATTGGCTAAAAAATACTCATCAGAGCAACTGGTTAAACTATCTAGCGGCATTTCCTTGGTGAGTGGTTGTTTAGTTTTTACTCTAATGAGCTCGGTTTGGTTCGTTTTACCTGTCATTGGTATTGTTGTTGGTTACGGAATTGCAATCCCGAACATACTTGCTCATGCATTAAACTATTATAGTGACCGAAAAGGTACCGCCGGTGCAATTTTAGGTTTGTTTTACTACATTGGTTTAGCGCTTGGGTTAATGGTGGCGGGCTGGAGTCAACACTTGGGCTTAGTACTAACGATTTCAGGACTAGTATTGGTTTTTGCATCGTTAAAATATCGCACTCAGTAGCCATTTTTTATTTTTATAATTATCAATCAGCTATGCATTTCGAATCACCGCTAGGCGGCAAAAGAGAATATCTTGGGGAGCAGATACAAGTATGTGACCCGAGTTCGCGAAGGCGGCCCACAATGTGGTAGCTTAGAACAAAAATACCGCTTAAATAAAAATTAGGTGAAAATTTAATTCTCTAAATAGTTCGAGTTGTGGCTAGGCGGCAAATGAGGATATCTTGGGGAGCATACACAAGTATGTGATCCAAGTAGCCGAGTGTCGTCAACTATGCAGTCGTTTTGAAAAATAAAGCGTAAATGAAAATTAGATGAAAATTTAATTCTCTAAATAGTTCGAGTTGTGGCTAGGCGGCAAATGAGGATATCTTGGGGAGCATACACAAGTATGTGACCCAAGTAGCCGAGTGAAGCCAACACCGCCACAGCTCGAAATATGACGAGAATTTAGGCGGGATTATCGATATCGATAAACTCGGCGTCTAACCCATGCACATCGACTAACCACTTAGTCAGCGCTTTAATTCCGTAACGCTCCGTAGCATGGTGCCCTGCACTGTAAAAATGGATACCCATTTCCCTCGCAATATGGATTGTTTGCTCTGAAACCTCACCGGTTACAAACGCATCAACACCAAATTCAGCCGCTTGCAAAATAAAGCTTTGCCCGCCTCCCGTACACCATGCAATTTGGCGAATTTCTTCTTTCGCATTATCACCGCAATGCAAGACACGACGGCCAAGACGCGACTCTAAACGCTGAGTTAATTCCGCAGGTTTAACGGGTTGATCGAAGAAACCAAAAGGCAGTAATGGCTCAATTTGACCATTAACCTGTACCCCCATGATATAAGCAAGCTGAGTATTATTACCTAATTGATGATGTGCATCTAAAGGTAAATGATAGCCATACAGGTTAATATCATTCGCTAATAATGTTTTTAAGCGATTTTTCTTCATGCCTTTAATAATGGCAGGTTCATTTTTCCAAAAATAGCCATGATGAACAATTATCGCATCCGCATTCTTTTCAACAGCAACATCTAATAATGCTTGGCAAGCCGTCACCCCTGTAATGATTTTATGCACATGTGGCCGCCCTTCAACTTGCAATCCATTCGGCGCAAAATCTTGGAATTCACTAACTTTCAACTCATCATTAATGATTTCTTCTAACCTTAAATTATGCATTCTGTTGTCCTTTTTACTGCGCAGCTAAACGATTTATTCATCATTTTGAATATAATTTAGTGATAATCAATAAGCATAAACGGAAACATCATTTTTTTCTGTGTTATTTGGAGCAAACAGAAGGGATTAATTGAGAAAAAATCGAGGTTGATATTGAATGAGTGCAGGAAATAAAAACAACTATCCCCCACAACATACTATTGCAGGGGCTGTATTTAGTCATTTAGCGGATCGTATTAACGATGACTTTCGAGGGTGTTTTCTGAGCATTGTAACCAAACTGGTTTATCACTCGTTTTTGCCCAAACCTTGTGTAAATGACTATAAAACTTTGCTCTTTTTGGATGAAACACCATAACCGGAAACGCAATTATGCCAGCTGTTACTGCAGCAGTGCGACGTGCAAGTACCTGATTACGGGAATATTCGCGATATGTGGACATCGATATCCTCCTTCAGTTGCCACTTTATTTGTCGACTCCAGTCTTGCTCTATACCTTTCCCAAAAAACCGTATCTGAGAGCTACCAAAATCGAACAGATAATATGTATTTAATTAACTGAATATAGGATACCGCAAATTGTGTAATAAAAATACTCATCTGACCACTTAATTTAAAAAAAAATAGCTAAAAGATGCTGTTTTCGTAATTTTATTACATTTATTAACTTAATTCCGTTTAAAACAAACATTATTGAAACATATAGTTAACAATTGGTGTTTTACATATAGCAACTACATCTACCTTTCTTTACTCATCAATGTTAACCATCCATTTGATAAAAATAACAATAAATTTTTATACTATTTTTACACCCAAATGGCCTTTTTTATCAGCTTCTTTACAACGGAATCTCTACCCTTATGACATGGAAATAATAAGGAGAAAATACTGTGTCATTACTTTCCATTATTGGGGCAGTTCTCGTTGTTTTACTGCTGGTTTATCTGATTTATGCCCTGCTTAACGCGGAGGATTTCTGATATGGCCACCACAACATTTTTATTTATTGGCAGCTTTTTATTGGTGTTATTCGTTTTGGCGAAACCTTTAGGTAACGGCATCGCTCGCCTAATTGATAGCGATGTTCCCAACATTTTAACCCAAAGTGAAACCCTCCTTTGGCGCTTAAGTGGGATAAAGCAGCCCGGTAGAGAAATGGCGGAAATGACTTGGCTACAGTACGCCTTAGCCATTGTACTATTCAACCTGTTAGGCTTTATTTTGCTGTTTGCGATACTCATGTTTCAAGGCCACCTACCACTGAATCCTCAACATTTTCCTGGTATGAGCTGGGATTTAGCGTTTAATACGGCAATCAGCTTTGTCGCCAATACCAACTGGCAATCTTATAGCGGTGAAAATACATTAAGTTATCTCAGCCAAATGGCAGGGCTTACAGTACAAAACTTTCTCTCCGCAGCAACGGGGATTGCCATCGTTTTCGTACTGATCCGTGCATTTTCACGTCATGGTAGTAAAACCATAGGAAATGCGTGGGTCGATATTTACCGCATCACCGCCTACCTGCTCTTTCCACTAGCTCTCATTTTTGCGCTCTTTTTTGTCAGCCAAGGCGTTATCCAAAACTTTTCGGATTATGTATTGGTTAGCCGTTTAGACAATACCAATCAATTATTGCCAATGGGGCCTGTCGCATCCCAAGAAGCGATAAAACTTCTCGGTACTAATGGCGGTGGTTTCTTTGGCGCAAACTCCTCCCATCCCTTTGAAAATCCAACAGCTTTAAGCAACATTGTACAGATGCTAGCAATTTTCTTAATTCCTACCGCATTGTGCTTCGCTTTCGGTCGAGCTGTCGGTAATAACAAACAAGGGCATACCTTATTATGGGTAATGGGAATTATTTTTATCATTGCTGCTATCGTGGTGATCCACGCCGAGTATGTAGGTAATCCATTTTTAACTGAATTGCATGCCTCAACAACCGCCAATATGGAAGGAAAAGAAAGTCGTTTTGGCATATTAGGATCGGCTGTTTTTGCCGTAGTTACGACAGCTGCATCCTGTGGTGCAGTCAATGCAATGCACGATTCCTTTACGGCTATGGGCGGTATGGTACCCATGTGGCTAATGCAAATTGGTGAAGTCGTATTTGGTGGCGTTGGCTCCGGCTTATACGGCATGTTGCTATTTGTTTTACTCGCCGTATTCCTTGCGGGCTTAATGATTGGTCGCACCCCGGAATACCTTGGTAAAAAAATCGAGGTACGTGAAATGAAAATGGTTGCACTGGCTATTTTAGTCACGCCAACCCTTGTGCTACTCGGTACAACACTTGCTTTAATGACCGAGGCTGGCCGTTCTGGCATTTTAAACCCCGGCGCCCACGGTTTTAGTGAAGTGTTATACGCATTTTCATCTGCTGCCAATAATAACGGTAGCGCATTTGCAGGCTTAAATGCCAATACCCCGTTCTACAATGTGCTACTGGCTATCGCTATGTTTGTTGGTCGTTTTGGTGTGATCCTCCCCGTATTAGCCATTGCAGGCTCAATGGTACTGAAAAAACCACAGGCGCAAAGCCATGCAAGCTTGCCCACAACAGGTCCGTTATTCATTGGATTACTTGTTTTCACCGTGCTTCTCATTGGTGCACTAACCTTTGTACCAGCCCTTGCTTTAGGTCCAATTGCTGAACAATTACAAATTGGTTTATTAGGACTATGAGGAGGAAAAATGAACAATAAAAATACTAAATTATTCGATAATAAATTAATCAAACAATCCATTATTGAAGCCATAAAAAAATGCACGCCGCAGGCACAGTGGCGAAATCCTGTCATGTTTGTCGTGTTTATTGGTAGCATTATCACCACATTATTATGGTTAGCAATGGCAACCCACTACACCGAGGGGAATGCATGGTTTAGCGGCATGCTCACCCTTTGGTTATGGTTTACTGTGCTTTTTGCTAACTTTGCAGAAGCCCTTGCTGAAGGTCGCAGCAAAGCCCAAGCACAGAGCTTAAAAGGGGTAAAACAACAAAGTAACGCGACACGTTTAGCTTCTGCATCATTAGATGCCACAAAAGAAGTCGTCAGCTCAAACCTGTTACGTAAAGGGGATATCGTCCTGATTAACGCTGGAGAAACCATTCCCTGCGACGGTGAAGTTATCGAAGGTGGAGCTTCCGTCGATGAAAGTGCTATCACCGGGGAATCAGCACCAGTGATCCGTGAATCCGGTGGCGATTTTTCATCCGTAACAGGCGGCACACGCGTCCTTTCTGATTGGTTAATTGTTGAGTGTACCGTCAACCCCGGTGAAACCTTTTTAGATAGAATGATTTCGATGGTAGAAGGAGCGCAACGCCGTAAAACACCAAATGAGATCGCCTTAACTATTTTATTAACCGCGCTAACGATTATTTTTGTGTTAGTTTGTGCCACTTTGTCCCCTTTCACAATTTTTGCCGCAGAGCATGCGGGTGCAGGCAGTGCCGTATCCGTTTTAGTTTTAATTGCTCTATTAGTCTGCCTAATCCCTACGACCATTGGAGGTTTACTGTCATCCATCGGAGTAGCAGGAATGAGCCGTATGTTGGGAGCAAATGTGATTGCCACCAGCGGCCGAGCAGTAGAAGCTGCGGGTGATGTCGACGTTCTATTACTTGATAAAACAGGGACTATCACACTGGGTAATCGACAAGCCTCTGAGTTTCTACCACTAACTGGCGTGACTGAACAGCAACTTGCGGATGCTGCACAATTGTCTTCTTTAGCGGATGAAACCCCTGAAGGGCGCAGTATTGTGATCCTCGCAAAACAAAAATTCAATTTACGTGAAAGAGATATTCATGGCCTAAATGCATCCTTTGTTCCATTCTCAGCCATGACTCGCATGAGTGGCGTCAATATCGGCGACAGAATGATCCGCAAAGGCTCTGCGGATGCAATCCGTCGCTATGTTGAGGCAAACCACTGTAAATTCCCGATAGAAGCCGACCAATTGGTAGAAAAAGTCGCTCATTTGGGGGGAACGCCACTCGTTGTCGTCGATAACCAAACTGTATTAGGGGTTGTCGCACTCAAAGATATCGTTAAAGGCGGTATGAAAGAGCGTTTTGCTCAAATGCGTAATATGGGCATCAAAACTGTCATGATCACGGGAGATAACCACTTAACTGCGGCGGCTATCGCTGCGGAGGCTGGCGTTGATGATTTCCTTGCAGAAGCAACGCCTGAAGCAAAACTGGCATTGATCCGCCAATATCAATCAGAAGGCAGACTGGTTGCCATGACAGGTGACGGAACCAATGATGCACCCGCATTAGCACAAGCGGATGTCGCCGTCGCGATGAACTCAGGTACTCAAGCCGCCAAAGAAGCTGGGAACATGGTGGATTTGGACTCAAACCCCACCAAACTAATTGAGGTCGTTCATATTGGTAAACAAATGTTGATGACTCGTGGCTCATTAACGACGTTCAGTATTGCAAATGACATCGCAAAATATTTTGCGATTATTCCTGCGGCTTTTGCCGTAACATGGCCACAACTAAATACATTAAATATAATGCACTTACACTCACCTGCATCTGCCATTCTTTCTGCGGTGATCTTTAATGCCTTAATCATTATTTTCTTGATCCCTCTTGCGATTAAAGGGGTCAACTACCGCCCAATGAGTTCCCAATCTTTACTGCAACGTAACTTAGGCCTATATGGCTTAGGTGGGTTAGTGGTGCCATTCGTTGGGATCAAATTAATTGATATGTTTATCAGCTTGTTTGGGATTTAAGGAATTAATTATGAACATGCTCCGCTCATCGATTGTCATGTTAGTCGTACTCACCATTTTTACGGGTATTGCCTACCCATTAATAGTGACTGGCCTCGCTAATGTCTTTTTTCCGTGGCAAGCTAAAGGCTCTCTTATCACCCAAGATGACCGCATAATTGGCTCCGCATTAATTGGGCAAAATGAGCTAGGACTCGACTACTTTCACGGCCGCCCTTCTGCCACAGCTGAAGCCCCATACAATACCTTAGCCTCAGGTGGCAGTAATTTAGCCGTCAGTAACCCATTGTTGCAACAAACTATGGCACAACGTAGCGAACAATTACGTGCAGAAAACCCAGATGCTACCAATATTATCCCTGTTGACTTGCTAACTGCGTCAGCAAGTGGGTTAGATCCAAATATCTCTGTCGATGCCGCCTTATACCAAGCACCACGGGTAGCGAAAAACAGACAGCTCTCCTTAGAGGAGGTAAAATCACTCATTAATTCATATACTGAGAATGCATTATTGCCTTTTTTAGGTGAACCCGTCATTAATGTATTAAAACTAAACATTGCTCTTGATGATTATCAGCAACAAATGAATAGCCAAACGCGTTAAGGCCCGTTATGAAAAATCAGGAACCCATTCGCCCTAACCCCGATGATTTATTGGTAAAAGCCAATGAAATAGGACGTGGCAAATTAAAAATCTTTTTTGGCGCCTGCGCTGGTGTTGGAAAAACCTATGCCATGCTTCAAGAAGCACAGCGGCTAAGAGCACAGGGGTTAGATGTACTCGTCGGGATTGTAGAAACTCATGAGCGCGAAGAAACTGCTGCCCTTCTGGATGGACTTTCCCACTTACCACCTAGGCGACTTCATCACCGAGGCCGCCGTTTAAATGCTTTTGATATTGATGCAGCTATTGCTAGGCACCCTGCCATCATCTTAATGGATGAATTAGCGTTTAGTAACCCCAATGGCAGCCGCCATCCTAAACGTTGGCAAGACGTCGAAGAATTATTAGATGCCGGTATTGATGTTCTGACGACGGTTAACGTTCAACATATTGAAAGCTTAAATGATATCGTAGGAAGTATCACAGGTATTCGAGTTCGCGAAACGGTTCCTGATCATATTTTTGATGCTGCCGATGAGGTGGTATTAGTGGATCTTCCCCCTGATGATCTACGCCAGCGCCTTAAAGAAGGCAAAGTTTACATCCCAGGGCAAGCTGAGCGGGCGATTGAACATTTTTTCCGCAAAGGCAACCTAATTGCTCTACGTGAATTGGCTTTGCGTCGTACCGCCGATCGCGTTGATGACCAGATGCGAGAGTTTCGTGATGGCAAAGGCCAAGCTCCCGTTTGGCACACTCGTGATGGCCTTTTGTTGTGCATCGGTCATAATACTGGCAATGAAAAACTTGTTCGCACAGCGGCTCGCCTTGCGGCTAAATTCGGCAGTGTATGGCATGCAGTTTATGTAGAAACTCCGGCGCTCCACCAATTACCAGAGACGCAACGTAGAGCCATTTTAAAAGCATTGCGTCTTGCTCAAGATTTAGGGGCAGAAACTGCAACCTTGTCTGACCCTTGTGAAGAAAAAGCCATATTGCGTTACGCGCGAGAACACAATCTAGGCAAAATACTCATTGGTCGACGCGACAAACAACGTAAATGGCCACGCCTTAATTGGCGCCTAGGTTTTGCTGATCGCTTGGGGAAACTTGGCCCCGATCTTGATTTAATTATTGTCGCCCTAGAAGAAAAAAGTGAGTGGGACAAAGAGCCTGAAAGAAAACCATTTTCGGAGAAATGGCGTTCAGACATGAATGGGTATGTAATGGCGATTGTCATGTGTACGGCTATCACCTTATTTTCACGAACTTTTTTATTAGCACTTGATAAAGCCAACTTAGTCACTTTGTATCTATTGGGTGTCGTACTGATTGCTTTATTTTATGGACGGCGCCCTTCGGTATTTGCTGCGCTAGTTAACGTTATTAGCTTTGATTTATTCTTTGTTCAGCCTCATTTTTCCCTTGCTATCATGGATATGCAATACCTCGTCACCTTCACCGTCATGCTAATTGTAGGTGTGGTGGTCGGGAATTTAACTGCGGGCATGCGTTATCAAGCTCGTATTGCCCGCTATCGAGAGCAACGAACACGCCATTTATATGAAATGACAAAAGAATTAGGGCAAGCACTCAGTACCGATGATATTGGTAAAACGGGATACCACTTTCTCAATAATGCGTTTCAAGCCAAAAGTTGCTTACTGCTACCAAATGAAAATGGTCAGCTATCACCGTTGACATGTGAAGGCCACAGTGAGATGCAGATTGATAAAGCCATTGCAAAGTGGAGTTTTGACAAACGTCAGCCCGCTGGCGCAGGTACTGATACGCTACCGAGTGTCCCCTATCAATTACAACCCATAACCACAGCCGACCAAACGCTTGCTGTTCTTGCCATCGAGCCAAGAAATATACGCCAGCTATTGATCCCCGAACAGCAACGAATGCTGCAAACCTTTACAGGGTTAATTGCGAGTGCCCTTGCGCGTTTACACCTGACCAAGCAAGCTGAGTCGGCGAAATTAGATATTGAACGTGAGCAATTACGTAACTCATTATTAGCCGCACTTTCCCATGATCTAAAAACACCGCTGACCGTTCTATTTGGGCAAACTGAAATTTTAATGTTGAATTTATCAGCAGAAAATTCACCACACACCGCACAAGTCAACCAAATGCGCCAACAGGTGCTGAGTACTTCACGTTTAGTCAATAATTTACTTGATATGGCTCGACTGCAATCAGGTAGTATTCAACCCAATTTACAATGGGAATCACTGCAAGAAATTACCAGTAGTGCTGTAAGGACATTGGATTACACCTTGCACAGCCATCCTTTAGAAATTGATATTCCAGCAGATTTATTGCTTTATTGTGATGCAAATTTGATTGAGCGAGTGCTAATCAATTTATTAGAAAATGCTGTTAAATATAGCCATGAAGATACACCTATTGGTATTCGAGCTGCGGTAGAAGGGAAAAAAATTCATATTGAAATTTGGGATGCCAGCAATGCGATTCCCGATGGGCAAGAAAAAACGATTTTCGATAAGTTCTCTCGAGCTCAAAAAGAATCCGCTATTCCCGGTGTTGGCCTTGGTCTTGCTATTTGTCGTGCTATTATTCAATTACATGAAGGAGAAATTTGGGCACAAAATAATAATAAAGGTGGAGCTAGCTTCCACTTTGTTTTACCTTTAAAGCAACATCCTGATATTGAGTCTGAAATTTAGGAGGATCGCCCTTATTGTGAGTACTCATCAAATCCTGATCGTTGAAGATGAAAAAGAAATCCGCCGTTTTGTACGACTCGCGCTAGAAGGTGAAGGCTGGAAAGTCTTTGAAGCTGAAAATTACCAACGTGGACTGATTGAATCAGGCACACGTCAACCGGATTTGCTGATTTTAGATTTGGGGCTCCCCGATGGTGATGGGCTAGATTTAATCCGTGATTTGCGTCAATGGAGCAGCATCCCAATCATTGTGTTATCCGCAAGGGAAGAAGAATCTCAAAAAGTGGCGGCGCTTGATGCAGGTGCTGATGACTACCTAACAAAACCTTTTGGTATTAGTGAGTTACTAGCAAGAGTCAGAGTGGCTTTACGCCGCTTTGGTAAAGCCTCTCAAGAAAACTCACAGTGCCAATTTGGTGATGTGACTATCGATTTTATTAACCGAGTAGTGACTAAGCAAAATGAAGAATTGCACCTCACTCCAATTGAATTTAGATTACTCAGCGAATTAATCGCCAACAGTGGTAAGGTATTGACACAACGTCATTTATTACTACAAGTATGGGGGCCTAATTATGTTGAGCATAATCATTACTTACGTATCTATATGGGGCACTTACGACAAAAACTTGAAAATGACCCCACCCGACCTATTCACCTGCTAACTGAAACAGGTATTGGTTATCGTTTTATGCCCTGATCGCAAAAATAATATTCTAAGAATCTTACCGATAGTTAAAACTAATAGGCTGGCTATAATTTTTGCACTTATTCTATGGAGAGAAAAATGTGTTAACTTTATCATCATCACAGCCAACCCGTATGTCTTCAGCTTTGGTTTCCTTTTTAAGTATTTTTGTAACCACTCAGGCCCTCGCATTAAGCCCTGAAGAAAAAGTGCGTACCGAATCCTTGTTGGCGGAGCTGGGTAAACAACAAAACCTTACTTTCACACGTAATGGTACTGAGCACTCCGCAGTCGATGCAGAAGCCCATTTACGATTAAAATTACGTAAAACAGAAAAACGCCTCAATACTGCTGAACAATTTATTGATAATGTTGCATCAAAATCATCAATCACCGGTGAAGAATACCAAGTTAAAGATGCACAAGGTAATATGGTTTCTGCTAACAAATATCTGCATGAATTATTAAAAGATAAAGTGGATAACACGCTTCAATAAGTCATGATTCCCAATAGAAAAAGCCGTGATATTCAGTAAAGAAATATCACGGCTTTTTTGTTTAATCGAATACTGACTTTAGCAGCGAAGATCATTAACATTAAGCCGCTAAGTACCGTACTCTTATGATGAGGATTTTAGTTAGACTCAATCTTCGCCCAAGTATCACGCAAGCCAACAGTGCGGTTAAACACTAAATGATCTGCGCGACTTAACTTATTATCCGCACAGAAATACCCTTCACGCTCAAACTGATACGCTTTTTCTGCAACTGCATTTTTCAGGCTCGGCTCGACAAAACCTTGACGAATAACCAGTGAATCCGAATTAATAACCGATAAGAAATCATCTTCTGCACCTGGGTTTGGTACCGTAAATAAGCGGTCATACAGGCGAATTTCTGCTGGCAGGGCATGAGCAATGCTAACCCAGTGAATAACACCTTTGACTTTACGTCCATCCGCAGGGTCTTTATTTAATGTGCCTGCATCGTAAGTACAGTAAATGGTCGTGATATTGCCATCTGCATCTTTCTCAACACGCTCAGCTTTAATGATATAGGCATTACGTAAACGAACTTCTTTACCTAATACTAAGCGTTTATATTGGCGATTCGCTTCTTCACGGAAATCTGCTCGGTCAATATAAATTTCGTTACTAAATGGCACTTGGCGCGTTCCCATCTCCGGTTTATTTGGATGGTTTGGCGCTGTTAATATCTCTTCACCTGCAGGCATATTTTCAATCACAACACGCACTGGGTCGATAACAGCCATAGCACGCGGTGCTGACTCATTCAGATCATCACGAATACAAGACTCTAAAGAAGCCATTTCGACATTGTTGTCTTGTTTCGTGACACCGATACGTTGGCAAAATTCACGGATAGATGCAGCGGTATAGCCACGACGACGTAAACCTGAAATGGTTAACATACGAGGGTCGTCCCAACCATTGACATGTTTTTCGGTGACTAATTGGTTCAGTTTACGCTTAGACATCACCGTATATTCCAAATTCAGTCGAGAAAACTCATACTGACGTGGATGGCAATCAATGGTGATATTATCTAAAACCCAATCATATAAACGACGGTTATCTTGGAATTCTAAGGTACATAAAGAGTGTGTAATGCCTTCTAGCGCATCGGAAATACAATGCGTGAAGTCATACATTGGATAAATACACCATTTGTTGCCTGATTGGTGATGTTCCGCAAACTTAATACGATATAAAACCGGATCACGCATCACCATAAATGGGGATGCCATATCGATTTTCGCGCGTAAGCACGCCTTCCCTTCTTCGAATCCACCCGCACGCATTTTTTCGAATAATGCTAAGTTATCTTCAATAAGGCGCTCGCGGTATGGGCTATTTTTACCGGGCTCTTTAAGCGTTCCACGATATTCACGGATTTCGTCAGGGCTGAGCTCATCAACGTAAGCTAAGCCTTTTTTGATCAATTCAATCGCATATTGATACAAGGTATCAAAGTAGTCAGAGGAATAACGAACATTGCCACTCCACTCAAAACCAAGCCATTTAACGTCTTCTTGAATCGAGTTAACGTATTCGACATCTTCTTTTACAGGGTTCGTATCATCAAAACGTAAATTACATTGACCCTGATAGTCCTTAGCAATGCCAAAATTCAAGCAGATTGATTTCGCATGACCAATATGTAAATAGCCATTCGGTTCAGGTGGAAAACGCGTGTGCACTGACGTGTGTTTCCCGGTCGCCAGATCTTCATCTACGATCTGACGGATAAAATTTGTTGGGCGAGCATCTGCCTCATTCATTGTCATCATTCCTCAATGCCAAAAGCGCGCTAAAAGCGTATAGTAACCAATTATATTCTACCATAATCAGTCTGGAAACAACCGTTTGATTACGCTTAGCTGACAAAAGGTGCGACAAACAGGAATTTAGAACAAAAAAAACCATTTTAGCGCTCACCCTATCGTTTATTTTAAGTCAATAACATCACCGTTAACACCACCAGCAATAATAATGGGTAACTTTGTGCATGACGCTTATCACTCAGATAAGGCATTAATAAAGAAGCAAAACGAATTCCTAGCCACGAAGCCGCAATTAGAATTAGTGCCCCTTTAATGTAAATCATTCCAAGGAACCCAGAACCTAAATCAATATGTTTATCAATGGCAAAATAAAAGTACGTCAATGTCCCTGTAATTGCCATTGGTAGCGTCAATGGATTAGCAAATGCAGCCGCTTGGATCATACTCGCGCCTCTACGTCGCATTAAAGGAACGGTCATCACACTCCCACCTACCCCAAGAAAGGCCGCTACAGCGCCAATAACCACACCAATCGGGGTATCTGCAAAAATGCCCCCTCGTGATGCCGATATTCCATTTGACTGTATATTCATAAAACCAGGACGGATAAAACAATCTAAAATAGTAATGATTAGATAACCAATAAATATCCAACGAATCAATGCACTATCTACTGATAGTGCCACTATTGCCCCTAAAATTCCACCAATTGAAATAGGGAGAATAAAAGGACGAATAATGGGCCAACTCAGGTTACCTTTGAGATAATGAGCTCGACTAGAAAGCGTCGATGAAAAGATCATCACACAGGTTGATGTTGCCACCGCAATTTGCATTGCCACACTGCTTGCATCGCTTTGCGGCCCCCACACTAAGGTAATCAAAGCATATAGCAGTGGAACCGTAATAAAACCGCCACCAAAACCGAATAATGCCGTTGTTATTCCTGAAATGAATCCAAACAAACACAGTAGCCAATCCACAGATAAGTCCTCATGAGTCAGTGAAAAGTTATCTTATCGATGAAAAAAGCACCTTGCTTATGCAAATTCGACAACCTAGTTTGAGATTTCGCCAACGTTATTAACAAATGCAACTTGATGAATACAAATAAAGGGGGCTTAACACCCTTTATTTAATAATATTCAAATGTGAATAATAATTACCATTCATCCCGATAATCGAATGAAACTTGATAATCATATTTACTAAATTCAATTTTATGTTTTATATGATTTTGAAGAGTAGAGATCCAATCAGAAACCATATCAAAACTACCATTGTTAATAATATTTTCTTCAGGGTTAATAGTGAATAGCCAGCAATTCAGTAGACATGAACTAATCTTTCTTTATACCGTTTTTTATACTCTACAGGCGACTGTTAATTATTGGAACCGTGCCTGCGTTTAACGTTGTAGAACATTTCGATATACTCAAAAATATCCATTCGCGCTTCTTCTCGTGTTGCGTAGATCTTTCGCTTAATTCTTTCCCATTTTTTAATATATCGCGCTCTTCAGTGACTCTTTGTAACTCTTTTTTGAGTCGATGAATTTCATCATTTTCATTGGATATTGTTTGATATTGCGAGGAGCCTGAACCATATCGTTTAATCCATGCATAAAGGCTGTGTGTTGTCGTCCCGATTCGGTTAGCAACACTGCAACACTGTGTCCTCTCTCAGTGACCTGTTTTACAGCTTCAATTTTAAACTCTTCTGGATATCGTTTGCTGCTCATAAACACCTCTATTTTTGCTATTTTGTCTAACCTAAAGGTGTCTATCAAGTCGGTGGCTATTCATCCGACTCGTAACATCCGGATAAAAGTGAAGTCAATATTCCTATCATTAGTACTCTTTTCATCTCACCATCCCATCAATTAGTTTCAGTAATGCTAGCTTAGCGGGAGTGCAAATTGAAGCAAACCACCACATTTCTGCTTATTGTCTATAGGCTCACATGCCAGTATCTTAAACAAAGATAATAGCGCACTAGACTAGGATGAATTATGGACATAAAAATAGGACAGCCACTTGATATTTCATTTGAAACCATTGGGTTTGAGGATAAATATGGCTCAGTTGAATTCAAAATAACAATAATAACGAGTGGATTCGATTATCACCAATCGATGAGCCTAAACACATGGTTCTCATATTATGATATAGATGAGTTCATCAAAAACCTGCGTGAAAACAACGAGTCAAAACTAACTAATTTAGGTGGAGATTTTAACCTAACAGTTGACTCAAGTGAAAATTATATCGAATGGTCACATGTAGAACATAGATATTCAGAAAATACATTTTCAACATTTAAAGCTAGAAGAGAGCTTAACGATTTTTACCCTAACATTGTAGAAGCGTTTAAGGATTACCCTAGGTGGTGGAGTAAATAACTCCAAGCTAACAAAAAACCTGCCGAAGCAGGTTATTCACTAGGACTTAAATCACTCAATAAATTCCGCGCTTTATGACAAAACTCATCAATTTTTGGAACTTTCTTAAACTCAGAGTCATCCGCTTTTAACTTGCAACCCATACTAGCCTTACCTTGGAAATACGCCATAGATACCATATTATCAACTAAACGTTTACAAGTACGACTGTTGCTCTGTTTTTCGAACTCACCACATAGAAGCTAGAAGCGCTTTCTGTCGATTAATGCTTGCCGCCATATTTGGCACTACATCATCTTCTGTAATTTCAGGTCGCTCATTAGCACCAAGGTTTGTAGTGCTCGCAAACGAGCCAAACGAAGCTAAACCTAAGAGCAAAACCACCAATCCCTTTTCCATATACCATCATATTTAAGTTAAGCACGAAAATACTAGGATAGATGCGAAGTTCAGGCAATAAAAAATCCACCCGATGCACAACGTGAGCAACTACGGCTACGCAAGCCGATTATGATTGATGGAAGTGTTACGGCGAGGGGATAGATATGAGTTTTCATGACTTATCGAAAGAATCAAAACAGATAACAAGGGAGACGCTTGCTGAAATACAGAAACGAGACAGCTAACTTAAATGATAACGCTAGTGTTGATGAAGACAAGCTTCTGGAAAAACTAGAAATCAAATTAGTCAGACAGTAGTAGTCGCAAAAATTTGCTGTCGTTATTGTACTCATCACGATATTCAATACACGATACCACTTATTTTGCTGCATTTTCAATTTCTTTATATGAAAGACTAAATGACATATTGCGAGTGACTCTAGGGTCTATATATTTTAGGAGATTTATAAAATCGTCCAACTCCTTATCTATAGCGCCAAGCAAGCATAACTTTCTCGCCTGTTCTGCATACTCAGGTCGGTAAGTAGATAATTGCCCTTTAATACCGAATTACCGACGGCATTCTTGTTGCCTTTAGGTGCAGCCATATTCATATACTCATAACAAATTAGAAAACCTTTTTTGGTGTAACTATTTATTTTAAAGCGTGTTACTTTGAGTAGCTAAAGGAGAGACCAATGAAACTAATCGCAATAGACCATGTGCATGTATATGTTGATGACCTAAATGAAGCCGTAAAGTGGTATAAGGATATTTTATTCTTTGAAGTTACATCCAAGTTCAAGGTTTGGTTTGATCAGGGTGGGCCACTGGTCATTAATAACAATGATGTCCATCTGTCATTATTCAAAAGAACTACCCAAAATATCGGCAACACAATTGCTTTTAGCGTAGACAAGCCCACGCTAATAGGATTCATTGAGCATTTAAGTAGCTGTAACATTCCTAACTCAATAGTTGACCATGAAGTATCCATATCTATCTATTTCACAGACCCTTATGAAAATAAGTATGAGATAACAACGTATGAGCATTTCAAAATATAAAAGTTAAATCCAATTAAAAATTCGGCTCACTCGAACTGGCTTTGTGATTGGTTATTCAGCTACTTCATTGTTAAATAAGCTATTGGGATAGCTTTAAATAGCACTGCTTGCAAAGTGCTTAGAGAGCAAATTGGCAAAAGCTCAAGATGGGTTTTTGTCCATACAACAGCAAAGCACAGGCCAGACGGATCACTAACCCCAGCAGTAAGAAAAATGAGAGTTGATGATAATAACGCTTGGTATGCAGGATTAAAAAAAGCTGGAATTGAAGATTTCAGATTTCATGACTTACGGCACACTTGGGCGAGTTGACTAATACAATCAGGCGTTCCTCTTTCAGCACTTCAAGAAATGGGCGGATGGGAAAGCATAGAAATGGTCAGAAGGTATGCACATCTTGCACCTAATCATTTAAGTGAACACGCGAGACATATTGACACTATTTTTGATGATAACGACACAATTACGACACAAGGAGGAAATCAAGCAGGATTAAAACTAGCATAACTCATTGATTTTAAATGGTACCCCTACAGGATTCGAACACGAGTAAATTCACATTGTTTTATAATGAAAATATCGTGTTCGATAAATTTTATACCAACAAATATACCAACAATTATTTTTCTGCAAAATAATTACGGTTTTTTAATTTACACTGAAGGCCGCCGTTTTCATAAGCCCACAATTATGTAAACCAACTAACATTATCAAATTGCATGCCGACTTTCAAAACACTCATGCATCTTTTCTGTCATCACCCACAACGCCTTATTCAATTTGATATCCCCATCAATGCCATTCACTGAACGAGTGCGAGCTCGCTTACCTTTTGCATTTCTGCCCGATAATCCGCCTTTGATTAAATTCTCCTGCAAGCGTTGATATACCGTCCACAGATCATCTTTCTTATCTTCCCAACGGCGAGGCTGTAATACTTGTTGCTCGGTAATCGGTTGATGCTCCTCACCAAAGCGATACGTCAAAGCCGTATGCGCTAAGGCTTGCTGTGCTGGTGGCGGTAACAATAATGACTGCATTTGCTCACGTTTTTTAGCAACTACATCAAATGTTTCCAATACTTCATAAGCGCCTTCAATTACCTTGCCGATAACATCACCTTTATGCGGCACACGCACCTCACCAAAGGTATCGCCGCACACTAAACCATTTTGACATACAGCTCTGAATAGACCCGGCAGCATTTGATAACTACTGGATCCATCATGGCTATTTAAGAGAATAATTTCAGGTACTTGTATACCTGTGATTTGGTCGTGCCGTCTGAGACGTAACATGTGCTTTGTATATTCTCGACGACTCGTATCACGAACACGAGTCTGACAGGCAAAGAACGGATAAAAACCTTCTTTTTGTAAGCTATCAAGCAAGGTAATGGTTGGAATATAAGTGTATCGGTCGCTTCTGGATTCGTGTTTTTCTTCAGAGAAAACACTCGGTACGGTACGAAATAATTCTTCTGTGGTTAACGGGCGGTCGCGACGAATACTATTCGCCGCACCAAAGCGGGAAGCTAAACGAGTCATAATTAATTTCCTTGAAAATAAATAAGATAGGTAAAACTAAAAGAGTGAATTAAGTGAGATTTAATCGATAAGATGGAAAATAGCCGAACTCTCAGGATGTTGAATGGCGTAATCACGAAGTTGGTAAAAACGGTCGACCAGTAGTTCACTTTCGGTTCTAAATGACCATTGGCTGTACAGCATCAAGCAAATAGCCACACCTGCCGCTTCAGGGCTCAGTACTGCTTCATTGCCATTGTGCATATTGAACAGTGTTAATTTTTCGGGGCCCAAATCCGGATAAATAAATGCCCCTCCGTTGGGTAAGGTGCAGTATTCCCAATAGCCACCTGCATATTCATCACAGAACTGGCCCATGATAGTGAAAATCACCACTTCAAACGTGGCGAAGCCTTTTACTGTGCCAAAGTGGGCTTGCCAAAAATGTGTGCGCTGGTGGTTAGAAACGTGTGTTGCGATGATGGGTTCAAGTGTCATAAGAAAGCCCTTTTGTGGATATGACGAAATAAAAAAAGCAGACCAATTAGCCTGCCGTTATGCTGTTATTACATTGAAATAGTTGAATTTTAGTTGTCGCTAAATAATCCGTTAAGCAGTCGCTCAATGGCTCCCCCCAATAAGGTTGTGCAAGCAAGAGTCGCCCCAAGTCGAGCGGCTTGAATTTCCGCATCAGAATACTCGCCTTCAAGCGTAAGTTGCTCATTGACCGTCTTCTGGGCGTAGTAGGTGATAGACACCAGTGTCACAACGCTCACAGAGGTTGCGATAAGTTTAAAAATGGACATAGATTGGCCTTTAATCAGACGTTCACTGAATATGAACGCCGAATAGTGTGTGAAAACTCAGTATTGATATCGGGCGATATCCGGTTTTTGAAAGGATTGTGTTTGGTAGTAAAATAATGCTTTCGCTATTCCGTTAATAATTTGAGGCGTTTCAAGTTTACCTTGGTACGCCCATGCGACGGCATCCGTTCTTGCTGAACGGCTCAATGTTTTTTCCATCATAGGGGTAAAATCCTCCTGCCCTTGTTTATCCTCTAGGTTATACAGAACATGTGTTAGAACAGGCTTTTCAGGGTTAACGAGGCTCCAAATAAAAACTTGGGTGATTGACCAGTCTTGCGCATTTTGTTGTGCACGTTTTAGGTCTGTGATGTATTGCTCCGTGATTTGAACGCCTTCATTTTGCTGATTTTTAAATTGTGTTAGCGCATTGGCATTGTGTTGCTGAAGCTCGGAGACCTCTTTTCGGAGCGTTGCCTCAACATTTTCCGTTTGGTTTAACCACGGTAATAAATACAAGCTAACATCAGGGGCGTGGTCATTCAATGTCTGCGTTAACGCATTCCACGCTTTAAGCTGGCGCTCGGCTTGCTCTGACGGGGTATAACCGGCATTAAATGCAATCGGTGTCGTCATCGCATAGGGCTGACCAACATTGCCTCGGAGCAATGACCAGTCCTGTTGAGACAGTGTTGTGATGACCTGTAAAACCTGAGTGAGCCTCTGCTCCTCAAGGGTTGACTCTGTTTTCGGTGTTTCCGCATTGGCAAAACGCGGTATCAGCTTAGTCATACCGTCTATTGACCTTTGATACCAATAATTTAAATTGTGGTTAATGGCAGTTTGTAATGCCCCTTCAGCTAACTGACACTTATAGATAACCAAGGGTCTTTCTTGTTCATCTGTTAAGGTTTCCCATGTTGGCGAAACACAATCTTTACGGTGATTAAGTACACCGCCGAGTGTGACACTGCGGTCGTAATCATAAATCAATCCTTGAACACGCAGAATATCTTGGGAAACCGTCTTCGCGGGGGTTGATGTTGCATCATCACATCCCAGCAAGAGTGCGCTGCTGATGCAAACAGTATAAAAAATAGCTTTCATCTTAATGCCTTATAATTTAAAGAGTGATTGGATATATTGGTAATGGGGCAAAGCTTGAATAAACGCCTCTTCACATAACCGTTGGTTGAGGTCTTCACGGTAACGAAAGCCCCGCGCCGTCATGACCACATCTTGCAAGGCCATCACATCAAAGACATGAATGTGCTGCGCGATATCGGCGGCGAGATACCAATGACCATGGTAATAAATCAACTTATACGGGGCAACGTTCGTGATGCTTTTTCCTTGGTGGGCAAATTGCAGTAAACGCCGTTTCACAATAGCTTGTGTGAGGACATAAAAGCCCCCAAACAGCGAGGGACGCTGCTTAGGGGGCGTATGGTAGACAATGAACGGTGAATCAATCGTCGGGTCGAGCAGGACTGTCAGCAGCTTCCTGTCTAAGGCAGGAAACAGTGAGGTGATATGTGTAATAGCCGCAAAGCGCAGTATGTCCTTATCGGTACGGAAGGGACGCTGTGACGCCGCTAATCGATAGCCACCTTGGTGATATTCCAAATCCAGATACTGAAGGCGCTCATTAAAGTCACGTCGTAGGGTGCGGGTTGAGACGTTCAGCTCCTCTGACAGCGCTGATAAATAAACGGTTTCTCCTCGAAATAATTGACTGATAATAAACGCCAACCGAGACGCAAGCCGGTCATGGCGAGACACTGATGTCGACATGATGTTGTCCTTATTAAACTAGCTCCGGCAAGCGGATAGAATGGGAGTGATGGGCCTTATTGCGATAAGGCTTTTTGTCGTAAGTACGCCACAATGATGCAGGCGGGTACGGTGACGCGATAAGCGGGTCCCGCTAAGTCAGCGACAAGCCATGCCGAGCTCACTGCAAGGCCAATCGGGCCCGCAATCAAAGACAGCGCCCGATGCGCAGCAAAGAGTGTTCCGAGGGTGGCTACCCCGCCGAGCGCATTAATCACACCAATGGCAGAGAGTGTGGCCACTTCCAGTGCGGCAATGCCAGAGGTACGGATAGCCGCTTGAACCGCAATCAAAATCAGTTGAGGCGTGGGGTTGGTGAGGTTAAGTTGCATATCACGAGAGAAGGCTTGTAGCTCTTCAGTCGTCAGCTCATTTAAGCTTTTTTCTAATACTTTCAATAACAAATTTAATTCCAAGGTTTCGGTATTACCGGCCTTTGGATAATTGACATCAAGGTGGTCACATACATCCTGTAAAATTTCACGGTACAACACGCCTTTATTGCCTCGAACCAGACTCATCAAGCTGTTGGCCCCAAAAGCTTGCAGCTCTGCCGCAATCGACATCCAATATTGTTGGTGCTCAGGGTGGTAGAGTTGATATTCAGGTGAGCTGGTTAAGGTTTCAGTCCAGCGCTTTTGTCCATCTTTGCTGTCATGAGTCAGGACAGACACAAGCAAGCCCAGCTCTTCATTACTGCATTCACGTAAAAACGCTAAATCGGTATCTAATCGGTAAGTTGCCATCAGTGTTATTCCCTAGCTTGAAAAAGAGAACACCACGATAACAACCTCACCGGACAGGTTATGTCCGGCTATTTGACTTTTTTTCGAGAGATAAATGAAGGGAAATGACAGGTTGTGTCACGAATTAAACTTAACTTATTGATATATAAATAAAATAACCAGACGCATTATCAATTGAATAATATATATGTGAAAAAAAATCGAATCATAATGAACTTTACTTATTCATCTTCTTTTTCAATCAGATAAGTTAAATACTCGTTGATTTTCATTCTGTGCCGTTTAGCTAATCTTGATAACTTATCTTTCACATCTTTGTCTAAATATGTGTTCAGCACTTTCTTTTCCGATATTTGGCTTCGATAGTTTTCTTGTGACCACGCTTTTTTCATTTTAATGATCAGTAGCTCTTTTGAATCCGGCGATACATCAAAACTAACATCAAAATACCCAACTAACTTCACGTATTCACTTGCAAATGTATAAACGTCTGAGCGAGTCCATAGATAAAACAAATGAGACTTTTCAATGTAATTTTTTGCCCATTCCATCTGCATTGGATTACGTTCATCAATCCATGACAAGTAATTTTCATCCTTAATTAACATCCATTCCTGCTTCAAATACTCAAGAACTTCAATTTTCTTTTCTATTGAAGAATCCAGTAAATCAAAAAAATACATAATATTATTTAATGCATCTTTTACATTATTGGGGGATGGAGGTAAACCTTGCTTATACTTACCCAATGGATTGGGGTAATCGACACGCTCATATTCAGATGTTCGATACATGCCTCGATCTCGATGATTACGAATAGCAAAAATATCGTCTTTCGTTAAAAAATTATCGATGTAGTAGAGAATAAAAAAGGCACATCGATCATTGGATTTAATCCAATCAAAAGCTTCATTCTGTATAACTTTACAACTAAATTCGTCTTTCGCCTCACGAATGAACCGTACACGCTCTGTCGTATCTTCCAGCTTATTTTTTATGGCTTTATTAAGCTCTCTTTCACTCCGTGGCCGGGCCTCCATGAATTGAATATTCAACATTTTTGAAATGTAAGAACTATAAAAATACCGTTCTCTGTCATTGCTTATTTTTATGTATTTATCCTGATTAGACATAAATTTCCCCACAAGAACTACGTAGTAACAGTGTAGTTTGTTTTGTCTTTAATTAGTCTCTATTACGTCACAATTTACGATGTTTTTATGTTATACTTCATGTCTTACATACGTATAGACAGAATAATCATAGAACAATTACTTTCAATAGGTTAAAGCAAAAAAGTACTAACTTAAAGCATATAAAAAGTACCTAAAATCAAAAAATAGACATAATAACTCAAGTATAGCCATACATTAAACATTGAATCCCGAGTTCAGCGTCTAGGATTGTTTATTATTAATGAGTTAATCAGTATGTCTCTTGTTTATCTTGACTCGTTCACAATCATGTTAACTACAGAAGAATGAGAGCATGTAAAACCATGCTCAATTGTCACTGAAAAACATTACGCATAAGCAATACAACTCCATGCTGATTTTTACCTAAATCAGCATTATTCACATCGAGGCCTATAAAAAATTAAAAATAATTCCCCTGCCTGATGATACGAACCTTTATTCGATCACAGGCAAATAAAATGACAAATCGCGCACTTCACTTAAATCAAGTTGTTCTCTCAACCACATTTGAACATGACCGTCTAACGCTCACTCGAGACCACTCACTACGTGAATTGGTTTCACTGCTCATGGGAAACATTAAACACCTTTCAAAACGTCTAACCCATAAATTAGATTTATATCAAGGCATTCCCTTGTCACCTAATAACCCAAGCTTGCAACTCACCTCTGCGTCCTCCAAAGGTGAGCTCTTTTTAGAAACGCTCAAGTTCATCAATTACATTCAATCAATGAAAATACCGCAAATACAGCACTTGCATCCCACTCTTGTGCTTTTGGTCTCTCTTGTTAACAAATACCGCTTAAGCGACATACTCACAGACAAAGATAAGTACTGGCTGGTGGATACTCCTGAACACCTTCAGTGGCTTAACGAGGCCTTCCATGAGTTCCAAAGCACGTTAAAGAGCCCTGACTACAAAAAGCAAATCCGTACCTTTGAACAAGGCGCTCAGAAGAACTACCGACGGGCTCAGCAGTACATTGATTCGTTGTATCAACGTTACTCCAAATTGCTAGTTGTACGAGTGGACCTGTCTTACAAAAGTGGAATTAGTCACAAAGTCAAAGCTCACCATCTTCGCCAACATCGCCAAGCCCTGTACAAAGCCATCAATAGCGCCCCACTCTTTTCATGCTGCGTCGGGTATATCTTGAAATTGGAATTCGGCATGGAAAAAGGATTTCACTACCACGCCTTATTTTTCTTTAACGGTCAAGAGGTTTGGAGAGACATCACGCTGGGCAAACTCATTGGTGAACTCTGGCAAGAACGTATTACAGAGTGGGCGGGTTTGTACTTTAATTGTAATTACCAGAAAGAAAGATATCGCGAACTGGGGATTGGCTTACTAAAACGTGCTGATGCCGAGAGTAAGAAAGGATTACTCAATGCAGTGAGGTATTTATGTAAAGCGGATGCATGGGTCCGTCTGGCTGTACCTGAACTCAAACGCACCTTTTGGCGAGGCGAAATCAAACCGAGAAAACGCCAGTAGTTAGCAACCAAATTATTTTTTACACATCCGGTTAATGATGTGGAGTGATATCCACATCCCATTTTTCGATATCGCTCCTGCTTTTTATCCACATTAAAAACAGGGGTTTTACCATGAGCACGCAAACTGAAAATATTGCATTACTTGATGACCAATTTATTGACATGAAATTTATCACCGCACTAACGGGGTTAACGGATAAGTGGTTCTACAAATTAATCCAAGAGGGTGAGTTCCCCAAACCCATCAAGTTTGGTCGCATGTCGCGCTGGTTAAAGAGCGAAGTCGTACAGTGGTTACAAGCGCGCATTGATGAATCGAGAGGGGGCAACTCCGCCCTTGAATCCTAAGGCGCTAGAGCTAGTCGCCGTGCATTTTTCATAGCATACCCACTCATTACCCACCAACTCACTTTCAACCACACCTGATGCCATTGAGTGCGTTCTAGGCAAAGCGACGTCCTAAATATACGAACCTGACTCGATATGCATGCAGCCTATGCTCAGTGGTCTTCTGAGTTTCAAGGTGGGTTGCCGAGTGTGGATCCTGAATGTTAGGTACTCAGAACGTTTAGTTTAAATTTTACAGAAGGAGCACAACCATGCTTAAATTACATGAAGTCAAAATGTCTCTCGCCCTAACACAAAACAATCGATTCGCCGGAGCCACCCAAGAACCGAGTTATTCACGAGAAAACTATTACTGTGCTCACTGCGGTGAGCCCGTCACACTGCACAAGACGCCAACGGAGTCATGGTTTACCCATTTTGATCCTCAGACCGCAGAGCACTGTCCGCGGGTCATCAGTAAGATCAAGAGCTTAGAAGACAAGGCACGACTGAGCACACAGGTTCGATCAGTGTCCCCTATTTTAAAGATCACGGATTGGTTTTGCGTGCAGTGTCGTGAGTATTTTACAAGTAATCAAAAATGTTGCCCGAAGTGCCATGAGGGGATTTGGTGTATTCCTGCCCAGAATGTTACAGAAGAACATCAGCCTAAAATAAATAGGTAATTTCCAGATAAGCGATTTAAATATTAATAGATTTTAATAATTATACAGCTATTTACTTTATAACCTAACTCCCGCCTATAGCCACCATCAACTGATGGCCGTATAAGCATTCCAGATACTTACAGGTATACCCGCACCAGATATTTTTTTGAAATTGATATACGCTATTACTGGTGAGATTATTATTAACATTATAAAAAGCGGGCCAAAACAGAGTTAAATAAATTAAAATCAAACTTTACTTAATTTTAATATTTACAAATGCAATCTTTATGGATGAATATACTATCAAAATAATTGTGTAGATGTCGGACTTATGATAGTCGCATGGTGATATTGCTATTAATCTAATAAAATAAATAAGTTACAACCAATTATTTGAATGAAACATTTGATTACATAGTTTATTTCTATGTACATTAGAACTTACTGGGCTCATCGTAGTTTGGTGTGTTTTTTACTCGACAATTATTCTGTTTCGACTCATATGAAGCGTTTTTATTGGCATTATATAGCGATATTTCAACCAGTTTACGCTAAGTCACTTATCCTAGAGAGATACAAAAAAGTCATCAGGTTTACAGTCCCTTCATCCGCTTTTATTATCCTTAAAGCAAATCTTACCGTGCGCACTGGCTGAGATAATGGAAATTAATAGGTAGAACTATTTACCTAACTCAACTCATTATTATTGATAAAGGACATCGCTATGCCAACTCCATGTTATATCGCTATTCAAGGCAAAACCCAAGGCAACATCACTGCAGGCGCATTTACTGCGGATTCTGTGGGTAACATCTATGTGCAGGGTCATGAAGACCAAATGCTGGTGCAAGAGTTTTCTCACGTTGTGACTGTACCGACTGACCCACAATCTGGTCAGCCTTCCGGCCAACGTGCGCATAAACCATTCCGTTTTACTGTGGCGTTAAACAAAGCCGTTCCGCTGCTGTATAACGCGTTAGCGTCGGGTGAAATGTTGCCGAAAGTGGAACTGAAATGGTACCGCACCTCAGTTGAAGGTAAACAAGAGCATTTCTTCACCACTACATTAACCGATGCGACAATTGTCAATATCGATTGCCAAATGCCGCACTGCCAAGACCCGGCAAAAGCGGATTTCACGCAGTTAATCGAAGTGTCTTTGTCTTACCGTAAAATCGATTGGGAACACACTGTTGCAGGCACATCCGGTGCTGATGACTGGCGTGCGCCGCTTGAAGCGTAAGTTCGAATTTAGCGAGCCTTTCGAGGCTCGTTTGCGTTTTTAGCTTTTTCTCCCGCAGAGGAAATCCCCATGTCTTGGAAAGACCCCAATAAAAACAAGCGACTCGGTAGCCCTGAAAACAACCCGCTCATTCACGGAGGTGGATACACGGGCGGCAGAACCTACGCACAAGACCAAGCCTTGCAAAAGGCCCACGAAGAATTGCTGGACAGGATAGCCAGTGGCGAATTTGGCTCAGGGCTGGTGTTCACGTGCACCATTGGTGGGTTACCGGAAGACACGTTTCAAGTGACACAGTTTGATTTACAAGAAGGGCTTTCCCAACTCTTTTCATTGTCGATTCAGGCGGTCAGCCCGTTACCGGAGATTGATTTTCAAAACGTACTCGGAATGGCCTCATCATTGACGGTGAAACGCGATGGAAAAATTCTTCGCAGGGTACAAGGGATTTTAGCCGGGGCTGAGCAAGGCAATACCGATGGGGTAAAAACGTGGTATCACTTTGTGATATGCCCCGAAATGTGGGTAATGACCCTCAAACAAGACAGCCGTATTTTCCAAGATACCACCGTCCCGAATATCCTTGAGACGCTATTAAGCGAGTCTCACATTAAATTTGATAAGCAGTTTTACCACGTCGAAGAACACCTAAAACGCCCCTACATCACCCAAAAGCGCGAAACGATGTATGACTTTTGGTGCCGTCTAGCCGCCGAGGAAGGAATTACGTTCTGGTTCGAAGACGGCCCGCAACTGTTTTACAGTGACCGTCATTTAGGCATGAAAGCGGGTATTTCGCTCACCTATAATCCACAATCTGAAACGGATATCACTGATAGCACCGCCACCACATGGCGTTACGCTGAGCAGCTATGCAGCGATATTCGCGTGGACAAAGATTACAATCAACTCAGACCCTCTTACCCGCTGAGTCATCAAGTGACGGGGGAAGTTCATCAGCAACATGAAATTTTTGAAAGCTATGGTCGTTTTCAAGAGGATGCACAAGGGCAACCGTTCAATCAAATTCGTTACGAACAATCACAAAACCAGCGCCAAGTGGGGTCGGCCACCACCAACTGTATTGAATTAGCACCGGGACGTATCTTTAGCCTATCAAACCACCCTAGCCCTCAAATGAATACCACATGGCAGGTGGTGAGTGTCTCACATCACGGCGTGCAACCCCTTGCGGATAACAGTGGTGGTGAAGGGACTCAGCTAAGCAATCAACTTTCCTTTATTCCCAGCACCCAAGAGTGGCGTCCTCCTTATCGATATAAGCCTCTCGCCGATGGGGATGAAGTTGCTACCGTCGTCGGGCCGAAAGGGGAGGAAATCTACACTAATAGCAAAGGGGAAGTGACGGTCTATTTTCATTGGGATAGGCGAGGCGTACCTGACCATAGCGCCTCTTGCTGGGTGCCGGTGACGCATGGTTGGAGCGGAAGTGGCTATGGGTTTATGAGTATTCCCCATATTGGGCAGCAGGTTTTAATCAGTTACCTGAATGGCGACATTGACCGCCCCGTCATTACGGGGTGCTTGTACAATGGACGCAATGCGCCACCTCTAGATTTACCGACCCAAAAAACACGCACCACCTTTAAAACCTGTACCCATAAAGGTGAGGGGTTTAACGAATTGCGTTTTGAAGACGAGGCGGGACAAGAGGAAGTGTATATTCATGCCCAGCGTGACATGAATGTGCATATTCAGCATGACAGCCATACCCATGTTCAACAGGATGTCAAACAGCGTATTGACCAACACCGTTTTACTGACATTCAAGGGGATGAGCATCTTCACGTTAAGGGAACACACAAAGCTCAAATAGAAGGCGATATCTCTGAACAGGTGCTCGGCAGTTATCACCAACAAATTAACGGTGCACTGGTGAGTGAAAGTGGTCAAGAGACCCACATTACCAGCCAAGGGAAAGTGGTGATTGATGCGGCGACGGAAATTACCTTAAAAGTGGGTGGCAGTTTTGTGCGGGTGACATCGGGCAATGTGTTTACCTCCGGCAATGTGGCGATAGGTGACAGTGGCGGGGGCTCAGGGCAAGCGGTAGACATTCAATTGCCGGATGGCGTTGACCCGTTTGCGACACCGCCTTACCCCATTAAACCCTATTGCGCGATGCAAGCCCAAGCGACGGGCAGTTGGGTGATTAAGCCTAATGGGGGAAATCAATGAGACTCCCCCCTTGGACAACATGGTTAACCGCATCCAATACCGACCCTGTCTATTTACTGCTCAATACGTTAGCCACACCAAACCCAACGGATTTGCTGTTTGCCAATGATTGGGTGGAACAGGCATTTCCTATTTATAATGGCACCTCACTGGCCCATTTAATCGGTCAGAGCCCGTGGCTTGTGCAATTAAAGCCGAGTGCGTATGCCCCCTTAGGGCAACTGCTTGACCGTAAAGGCTTGAGTGATAACACATGGGGCTGGGCGTATCGCAGTTCGCTGGATTGGCAATACCAGTTACGTCATTGGCAAAACCGCCAATTGGTGGAGCTGAATGAAGAGCTCGTGGTGCTGCGATTAATGGATACGCGCATTGCGAATGTCCTTATTCCCAAAATGTGTGCGGTGGATTGGTCTGTGCTGATGACGCCAGTCCATGAGGTGATGTTGGAAACCCCAAACGCCCCTGCTTTTTTTGAATCGCCCACCCGCCATAACCCCTTGCCTATTCCTGAACTGCAAGCCCGCCCTTTCCTCATGGGGGCCCACTTACAGGCTGCATGGGAAAACTCTACACAGTTTATCCAATTGTTAGCGGAAAACCTCGCGTGTGACCTGTGGGAAAATCACGCTGATATCGCCTTATCCCTCGACACCCCGGAAGGTCACCTTCACCGACGTTTAGTGGATTGGTTACATATTCATCCCTCACTCGCGGGGGATATCCATACCCGTACCGCCACACAGTTTACGGACTATGCCCAGCAACAAGGCTGGCTAACCACGACAACGGAGCCGTCATGAGTCAGAAAGTCGAATCGTGCATTATCTGTGAAAACTACCGATTTTGGTTAGAACTGCAATTGGTTGATGACAAGGGCCAACCCTTAGCCAACGTGCCGTATACGCTCGCGGAGAGAGGTACAGGCCGTACGATGCAAGGCAGCAGCGACCCACAGGGATTAATCAAAGCGGAAGGCTTAACCGCTCGCCCGTATACACTGAGCCTTGAACCGCAACCCTTAGCCGATGCTCTTACAACGATGTCGCCTCCGGCGGTTATTCAAGGCAACGATAAGTCACTGAGTGATTATTGCCGTGAGCAGAGGTATCTCCTGAGTGAGAACAACCGCGCAGGGGCGTTTAATCCCAATGCCCCAACGACCGTCCATCGGATGACGGCGGGGCAAATAAACCGTTCTACCCACTATCAGCAACGTGATAAGGGCTATCCTCTGTTGTTCCCGTATAACCATCGTCGCGTGATTGCGATTAAACGGATAGCAGAGCCGGTGTTTGCCAAATCCACTCTGAGAGGGCTGGGCAATACGGATGAGGGGCTCGACGTAGAGTCTTTAGCTAACTTTGGGGTGTGTGATTACAGTAACTATACTTGCAACACGACATCAAACTCGACACAAACTGTTCCCCAGTCAAGCTGGGTATCTTCATTCTTTAGCGCATTAAATCCGATTGGCACCGCACAGGCTTTTCCAATTGGGGGAGCCATGGGCAGTGGTGCTATGGCAAGTGGTGGTGTTGTCGGTGGTGCCGTGGGGAAGCAAGATACATCGTTTGGATGGGATAATTCACAAGAAAGTGCAAATCACCGCATTGCTCGACATCTTGAGCATGAACTGCGACAACCGTCACCGTTGGTTTTGAGTGCAAATATTCTGTTTGCCATGGTAGCGAATTATTATGAAGGGGACAGCTTAACGCAACCTGATTTGCTGGAAATCGCAGTGATGGGAGGCTCTGCACCGACGCGTATGCGAGTAGGGTTTGCCTCAACGGGAACCACAGCGGCAGCGATGGCGAGCGCGTCTCAACTGATTGCGTACCATACTGAGCGAGACAGTGGCTTTGACCAAGTACCCGTAATTAAAGGTGAATTGGCTTCCGAAGCTGAAGCGCGAGAGGTGTTGAGCTTACCGATATATCAATCCCCAAATGGATTACCGAACGCCAATACCCAAGCTGAAATTTATCGTTTTGATGCAGGTGGTACAATTCTTTACATGGGTGTGTCGGCATCGGGTGGGATTATTAATATCTCTGCGCGGATTGATGATATTCCAAAAGGACCAACCATTCATGCGGGCCCTTCGCCTCTGCCACAAAAGGTCGAGAAACCCGAAGGTTTTGCTATTCATGAGTCTGATACTCGGCCTGAAACACTGCCGATTGCAGATGACGGAATAGTTTGGCGCCATACGGGGCACGATGTTGAACCGGTGGATTTTCGCGATTATATTCTGACAGTAGACCGGAAGGATGTTAAGCCTGTTTACGTAAGTTTAAATGAATCTAAAAATGTCACAAATTCAGCTGGTGAAACCGTAGAAAGAAAATTTGTAGAGGATCAAGATGGACTTTTAGAAGAAGCAGAAAAAGCGGCAGGTGGCAGCTTAGATAATTTTAAACCAATAAAAGAACACTGGTATGAAAGTCCAGATGGCACAAGAAGAATTGAGTGGAATCCAGACGGGCATAAAAATACTAATGAGGGTCCACATGTAACTATCCGTGACTATAATGGTAAACGATACGGTGTGACGGATAAAGTTTTTATAAAAGGTAGAGAGAAGTATGATGGAAAACCATAAATGCATTAATCTGATAGAGGCAAATGAAATATTGTCACCTATTTTAGGTGATAATATTGAAATAATTAATTTCATAGATTATGCCGAAGATGAAAATTTCTTTTTAGTTAAACAACTGAAGAACTGGGAAGAAAAAGATGATATTGATATATTAGAGGAAATTGATTTTAAAAGATATCAACTAGGTGAAGTGATTGTATTAAATGATTCCTTATACGAAAGAAAGATAGCATTTTTATTAGACTCTAAAGATATTGATTCTTTTTTGGATTGGTATTTTAAAAAATATAACTCTTGTTTTATTGAGGGCGATACTATTTTCTTTTCTATAAGCAAAAAAGAAATGTTATTATTCAATCATGATGGTTATTTAATGGTATATAAATTACCAATTAAGTTAATAGAAAAGGGTATTGAAAAATATATTAATTTTAAGGCTAAACATAAGTTATAATTGTGGATAGATGAGTATTATGATTGTTCTAAAATCGCCAGAGATTTGAAAGAAGCTGCGGGAGGACAAGGTGAGATTCTTGAAGTCAGATCAACTGAAAAGTACGGTTCAATAAATGTATTTGAAAATGGCATTACTGAAGGTGATATGGGGTATCACCAAGTTTATTCCGATGGGAAATATATTTATGAACCCCGGATTTCATCTCAAGCAATCCCTAAAGGAGATTGGGAGAAACACATCAAAGGTATTAATGACGGAAAGCTAACGATTACTAACAAGCCTACAGGATTAAAATAATGAAAATTGAAAATAATCAAGGTGATGAGTTGTTACTGGTTATAAAAAAATATATAGATTTAGAATGGGTACATTGCAGTAGACGATTTAAAGAAAAATATGTTGACCCAAGCAATTTTATCGATGGAGAACGTTATATTGTTGATACTATAAATCGAGCTCCTTCAACAAACTTTCGTCCTGTAGATGAGCGTAATCATCAAGATTTTATTGCTGTCTTGAAAGCAGCTGTTGACTCTTATCATGGAAAAATCGACTGGATTTTAACGGGACGGCAAAAAACGAACACACCTGAATATAATTGGGCAGTAGTACCTTCTATCTTTTTGGAGCAGGAAGTAATCGATGAAGCTAATAGATTGATGATAACAAAGGCAGAATATTTATCACTAAAAATGCCTGAACTAGGACCGGTAACCTATGCGGATTTAATTAATCTTGCTAAACATGTCGATAAATATTTAGAAAAACATTATTTACCTTTGAAGCGTCATTCATAAATCCGACTTAGTGTAATAATGTAAACTAGCAATAAATGAATATTGTTTATAATCGATTCAGTTTAGTTGCTATCATCATTGGAGCTTTTAGTATTCTTGTAATACTTGTTAATCAAAGCGTTGAACGCGAATATGTCCGATCTAAACCTAAGCTAGAGCAGATTGTTCATGAAAAGGTAAGTAGTATAAAAAAAGCGACAATAGATGCAATTAAAGGAAAAGCGTATCAAACCCCTACCGGAGATCCTGCCAATGAACAGCGACAGCTTTTATTAGATAAAATTGAATTATCAAAACAAATCAGTATAACGCTCGGTGTATTTGGTATTATTTTTGCTGCTATTTCATTTATTCGCCATGAAAACAAAAACTCAGCCAGAATAGCATTAGCACTAAATGGGAGTGTTCTCGCTATTTCTCTTCTATTGTATGCTGCCGCAGGTATAGCTAGCATTGTTGCTGTTTTACTTGTCATTTGGTTTATTGGTAACTTTTTTGACATTTTTAGTATTTGATAACGTCTTCAGAAAAATACCCTAATTTTTTACGTAAAACGTAAGCGGTTAATGAACCACACATACTAAACAAACTCGTCATTTGCCATAGTAGCTTTTTCATTGGAGGGACTATGGAACAACAAAGTAAACGAGAATACTGGACTGCAATTCTAGAGCTGCA
>NZ_JBKQGZ010000010.1:0-180435 GCF_050487165.1 Providencia sp. Me31A | reverse complement strand
TTACTTCCAACACCTGTTTACCGAGTTACCAAAACGAAGTCCGAAAGATGATGTGTCGGATCTCATGCCATGGAACGTAGAAATCAGTGAGGTTGAGTAAAGCTTTACTGGTTCATTAAGCGCTTACAAAGGGTAAACTGAGCGGCTCTTAAAAAAAAGAAGCCAGAAGATTGAAGGGGTCTTCTGGCCATTCAATTTATTCTATTGGTTGGATAATTCATCCCAAAATTCAATAGATTGAGATGAAACTAATTTTGCTATTTTTATCGGAGATTCTTTATTTATAAAAAGCGTACCAAGTCCCCTAAAAATAATACAAAATCAGATACAATTTGTTCAAAATTGTCCATTGATGACTCACTTGTCATAGAAAAAACCTCACCTGTATCAACATTTAGAAGGATTGTATAAGGATCTGATATTGCTATAACAATAAATTCAGTAGGTCTATTTTGTCCAGTCCACCATTTATTAATATTATCTCTATCATTTATGCTAACTAACATATTAAGGTAATCAGAGCCATTGCCAAATGAGATATTACATAGCGAAAAATTATCCAAATTATAGCTATCTAAAAATGAAGAAAATTTTTCAGGAAATGAAATATTCAGCTGTTCCTCTGACGACTTAAGATTCAGTAATGGCTGATCACGTTTCAATAATCTTAAATCATCAAAATCACTACCTAATGGAGAAAATTTATAATCTAATTGCTCACGTATTTCTTCTAATGTTAGCAACACAATGAACCCTCTTTATTTTGTATGCCATATACCGCCACTACCAACATGAGTAGAGCTTGGTACAGGAATCGCATATTGGACAAAATCAACATGGTGGTGAATGATCGTATCACCTTTATAGTTGGGATAACGCCGTTGTAGAACGATTTTTTGGTAGCTTAAAGCACGATTGGATCCTGAAAATTCCACAGCTGACTCGTAAACAGATGAAAGAAGATGTTACTGCGTATATGCGCTATTACAACCAAGAAAGGCTTCATACTGCCAACGGTGATCTGCCCCGCATTGAGTATGAACAAAATTCCTTAAGAAAAGTGTCCTGATTTAGTTGCGCAGAACATTAAGTAAGAAACCTATTTCGTTTTACAGTTTGATAATAATTGCATCGATGTAGTTTTTTTAGAAAAAACATCAACAGAATAAAGACTGACTTTTTTATTTTTAGGTGAAAAAACTTCAATACTCATACCATCATCATATAAAAAATCACCAACATCGATCTGAACATTAACATCCTTAATGCTTGTTATTTTTTTCTTATTATGCTGCTGAGTCATAGTATGACCAACATAAGAACCAATATCCATCCCGCTCACCATCATTGCATTATTTTTAATACTTACTTCTGTGCTTCTTGCTCCAAAAGGGAAAGTAAAATCACCTTTTCTATCATGTGATATAGCATTAAATAAAGAACCTATCTGACAAATGTAATTTCCTTCTATATATTCAGAATTACCATCCTTACAAGCAAACATAAACACTACTGAGACAGCTACAATCCATCGTTTAATCATAAGTTCTCCATACATTATCAAATTTAATTTACGTGTTAATGGTGTAATTCATTGTAAGTTAATTTACAATTCGTAAATTGTTGCATAAATCTTTTACCCACTAGGTATCTTTCTGAAATCATTGCAATACCATATTTTTTTGAAAAATCTTCTTTCATATAGTCATTTTTATACTCTAATTGAACCTCTGACTTAAATATTCGACCAGCCTCATCAATGTAAGGTGCTGATACGGTCATCTTATGACTAATATAATCACCGTGTTGCATGCCATAAATTGTCATAACACCATCTTTAACCATTAATCTAGCGTGAGTCACTACAGACGGAAATACATTCTTATTTCTATTTAGAATGGCTAAATGGTTCATACTCAAGCTGATCTCGCAAGTATAATCCCCATTGAAATCACTAATTTTACTATTTTTATCCCCATTAAACTTGATAAGATTACTCTGTTTAACGCCATTAAACTGGGCTGTTTGACTAATTGATAGCTCACTAAGCTGGTTATTTTTATCGTCACATCCGAATAGAAAAATCGCCATCATGCTTATTATAAATCTTTTTTTCATACACTTTCTCATCCGAATACAAAACAACAGTTTTCTATGGCGTTTCCATGGGTACAGTGATTCTACCATTTTCACGTTCACGGTGAAGATTTTAAACGGCTGTTTGGTGTTAATCCCCGACAGCGAAGACATTCGAAGCATCAAGCAGCAGAACCAACAACAGCAAGCGCAGCTAACTGCCATACGGCACACCATGCGCGAGTTGATGGCAGAGTATATCAGCGGCTAAAGGGTAAACTGGGCGGCTCTTAAAAACGAAGAAGCCAGAAGATTGGATGATCTTCTGGTTATTAAAATGAACCTAAAACTTAATTTCTTTCTTCATAAGCTGCTCTAATATATGATTCAAATAGATTTTGGGTGAGTTTTTCACCTGAAATTAAATTTGGCATAATATATTGTGTAAAGATAATCATATATTCAGACGCTATTTTTGCTGCATCAAATCGATTTGTTGCACCATATTCATTAGTGAATGAAAACTCCTTATCATCTAAGATTAATGATAACTCTATATCATAAATACAATAAATGTGATTCTTGTCATTAAAATTTTCTTGTAATCTAGCAAATATGGATACTATTGATATTGCTATTTTTTTTGTTGATATTGGTAGGTTTGATTTTGATATAAAAATATCATTTTCAAAGAAAGTATCTTTTATTAAAAATAATTCATCTTCAGTATGAGGTAAGTTTAATATCTCAGGTGCAACATCATACATATTATTTTTAACAACTAACCAGTCACTCGGAACATGTAATCCAAGTAAAGGTGAATGTTTTTTATATAAGTTATTCATATATTATATTAAAAAAGTCATCCAGTAATGACAACATATCTTCTGAAGAAGCCTGAGAGTAATCGGCAGGCATACTATTATCTATAGCCTTAAATGATAACTCACTATCTTTCCAAATTAAGTCCCTCTTTTTTTCGATAGTATCATTCAGTATATCATATAATGCATTAAGATTATTACCTACATATCCATAGCTGCCAAAAATAGAATACCCTAACTCACAATAGAATGAGTAGTAGTCATGTATGTATTTGCCATGAAAAATGATATCATTATTTTTAATCTTCTTTTGGAATCCATTCTTCAAATAACTAGCTGAAATATAATTTTTTTTAGCTATCCCCTTCATATCTAACCAAATCCGATCCTTACTATTTAAATAAAAATCAAGTATTGATAGCGCACCAAATTTATACATTCCAGATGAAACATTCATATTCAACAGTAATCCATTATTAACTAACTGAAATTCATTTATATTAAAATAAAAATCCAATCTACCTTCGAACAAATCACTTTGAAGATAATAAGGTATATCCCTGCTTATATTTATTTTTTTTTCATTTATGCCGATAAAGGAATAAGAACATCTTTCTCCTCTTCCAGTATAATCATAACACTCGATTAAGTCACTAAAAGACAAAATCAACTCATCAGAACTATTAAATATTTTATATTCGCCATTCATTATAGTTCCTCATCATTCTGTTTTTTTGATAATAACGTCAAATATCCTATCATAATGGTCATTACTAAAACCAACCTGTGTTTTACCATTACCTAAGTCTTTTGTAAGTATTCTAAGATCATTATTCCCAGGGATAACCTCCCACTCTGATGCACCTTTCCATCTCGCCTGAGCTGCATTTCCTCTACCTTGGAATATAGTTTGAGTTCCTGTTTGTCGGTCAATTCTTGGTATACCTTTTCCATTAAAGATATCATTTATAGCTTTATTCATAGCTTCAAGCTGATGAGGTTTAGGTGGATTTGTTTTAGGTGAGCTTTTCAGTGTACCAGTAAGCTCATTACAACAATCACCCGCTAACCCAAACGGATCTATAAACCCTACCGGACAATGCACATACCCGTACGGATTCAATCCACCCAATAGCCCTATCGGATCGGGGGAGATATACTGCCCGTTATCCTTATCATAATAGCGGAAGCGGTTGTAATACAAGCCCGTTTCTCGGTCTTCATATTGGCCCGCAAAACGGAAGTGGCATTCGGTATAAGTTGGGTCATTGTCAGCAAGGCCATCGCGGGATTGCCAAAATTGCATCTGCCCCCACGTATTCAGGCGCCCTGCCCAACTCGCCCTGCCTGCTTCCGTGAAAATCTCTCGCGGCGTGCCTTGGTGGTCGGTCACCACATAGTGCAATTTGCCATTTTGATAACGGGCGGTCGGTGTGACAGCACCGGGCTCGTACAGCCATTGAATTTGTGAATCATAAGCCGGTGTTCCATCGGCATAAATTGGCGTTTCCTCCACCATTTGGTCGCCTGACCACAAATAGTGCCATGCCGTCACTTTGGGCTTAAGTTGGGGAAACCGTGGATTAACATGCGCCGCTTGGCTATCCACGGTTTGCGTTTTACTCAGCCGTCGGCCAAACGCATCATAGGTATAGCGCCAACAATCCCCTTTAGGTGTGAAACACGCGGTCAGTTGGTTTTGTGTGTTCCACAGATAGCGCCATTCTCTCGGTCGGTAACCCTGTTCATGAACGATTTTCTTCTCTAGCCGCCCGTTTACATCGTAGTGGTAAAGCTGATAGCCCCTTGCCGTATCCCGCCGTGTAACACGCCCCGCTTGTTGTTGCTGGAATAACTGCAACATCGCCCCTTGCGCATCCGACGGCAATGTCATGTGCTCGGTGAGGTTTAAGTTCGCATCATAAAGAAACTTTTCATCACGATTGCCAATTTGGTTACTGTATTGGGCCTCAGTGATTTGGTCGTTCGCGTTATACCGATAGGTGGTTTGCTTCCAGCGGTCATCCTCGATGCCCACCACATTGTGTGCGCGGTCGTATTGATACGAACGGTGCACATCGGTACAAAATGGCGGCTGATGCGGGTTATGTTGCAGTGATTGTAAGAAATGTTCACTGCCCCGTCCTGCCCGTTGATGGGCGAGTAATCCGGTGGCCGTGTAATGGCTTGAATTGACAAACCCCGCCTCACTGCGGCGAAGATACTCTTGCCCAACTGCATTGTAGCTGTATTGCAGTGGCGCATGCTGATTGATTTGCAGAGAGGTTAATTCGCCGAGTTGCCCAAAGGCATAATGAAGTTCACGGTCACCAAAAGCGGTGCGTGTTAACGTCGAATGGTCGCTGTCCCAATCATGTTTGATTTCTTGACCATTGATTCGCTCACAGGTTAAACGCCCTTGTGCATCATAGTCAAATTCAACCACTGAATCGGGGTTGGTGGCTTTCACCAATTGTAAACGTGCGTTGTACTCATACGTCGTCACCGAGAGGCATTTGTTTTCAATGCCATTATCGAGCCACTCACTTTGTTCTGTAATCAGCCCTGAAACATCATAACGCCAACGTAATTCATGATTATCGGGGTAGCGCGTCGCAGTACGACGCCCCAGACGGTCATAGCGATATTCCTGAATGCGCCCCGTAAAATCCGTTTCTCGAATTATCTGCCCCGCAATATCGCGTTCATAGGTATAACGTTCCCCAGTGGCATTGATGACCGCTTTCAGGCGGGTCAACGAGTCATATTCAAATTGAATTTCAGTGCCGTCGGGACGCACCATCGCCAGCAGTAAATCAAAGGGACCATAACGATAACGGGTGATTTTGCCTTCACCGTCCGTGACGGCAACCACACGGCGTTCGCTGTCATATTCAATGTGTTGATGCGCGTCATCCGGCAGCAAAATATCGCTGACGCTGCCATTGACGCCTGCATGCTCTGAACTGTAACGATAGCGGGTGGTGTGTTTTAGGGCATCGGTATATTCTTGCAAACGCCCCAGTTCATCAAACTGATATTCTGTGCTGTTTTTGTACGGGTTGGTTGTTTTGATTAATTGATGGCTATCATTGTATTCATATTGCCACTGCGCCCCATTGGGTTGAATGGCTTTGAGCAGCTCACCGTGTTGGCTGTATTCGTAAGTTTGCGTTTGACCTTGGGGGTCTGTGAGGGTTGTTAGGTTGCCTTGGGGGTCGTAATCTAATTGCCAAGTATCATGAGTCGGGGACACCATTTCAATGAGTTGTCCACGCGCATTATAGTGATATTCAACTGAGCGCTCATCGGGATAGATAACTTGGGCTAAGTTACCGTCATAATGATAAAGATAACGGGTCGTTTCCCCTAAGGCATTGGTCTCACTGATTTTGAGATTATTTTCCCACTCTGTTACGGTTTCTCGCCCTAACGCGTCAATGGCATGGGTCACCAGCCCCGCATCGTTGTAGTAATAATAAGATTGCCCGCCTTCATTATCATAGAAGGTGGTCATGCGATGAATATCATCATAGATAAATCCACCGCACCAATAACCTGATGGGGAGTGGTTGCGGACGGCTCGTCCTTGTTCGTCATACTCAAGGTAGTAATCCGTTTGGTCGGTATCATACCAACGGGTCATATACCCTTCAGGAGAATATTCGTGCCACAAATGGTTTTGCTGGAAAGCATCACATTCGCTTAAATACCCCTGTTCATCATACTGGCACGTCACTAAAGGTTGCGTCATTGCTGAATCAACTAACGAGATAGTCTGGAGTTGATGTTGCTGGTATTCCAAACGTAATAAGGCTTGCCCATTACGGGTAATGAGGGTTAATCGGTGTTCATCATCATAGTGAAAATCAATACGTTGCTGGTTATTGTCCGTAATGGCCGATAATCGGCGAATTTGCCCATCAAGGTGATTAAAATGCTGAGTCAGTTGAGTGCGGTTATCGAACAGCGTGATTTCACCGTCTAATTCACCCGACAAGAGTGCATGAGCATAGTGAGAATGACGAATATTTAAGGACTCACTGTGCACGGGGTACGTGATAGATGTTCCTTCTTCATTCCAATAAACTAACTCACCAGTTGTAATATCTATGCGAGTTGACCAGTTGTCGGCCCATTTTGCACCAAACAACCCTGTTTGCGAAGCAGTTGAACGATAACTTCTTTGTAATTGAACTGGTAGTAGTCCAGGTAATGAGAGAACGGGCCAAACCTGGATAAAATCCCCTGTAGCCACATTTACTGGGTCGAGCTTACACACGGCGCTACTTGCAGGCCCATCGGGTTTGTTGGTACTGACTATTTGCTCATTTTTAGGGGGCGTGGCAAGCGTTGTATTTTTTGTCGTGGGTGCTTCTTTTTTAAAGAATCGAGGTAGTGCTTTAACACCTGTTTTAAACCATTTAGCAACTGCCGCAACGCCAGTAACCAATTCAGCAGCCGTTTCTGCGGTAGCACCAACTTGTTCAAATCCTTCATCAATTTCAACTCTAGGAATTTTTATAGGATTTTCTTTTTCACGTATGCCTTGAGCAACCCCCATTACCGCTTTATTATATTCGGCTTTGCCTTCTTTTGACATACCCCATGTGGCGGGGCCATACGCCGCTGATTGAATGCTTGCAGCAGAACTTTTATTAAATTGTTCCGCAAAAAATTCTATATCTGAGGCTCGGTTATTATAAAGCTGACTCATCACCCCGATAGTCATCATGTTCTGTGCATCATTGATGTCGCTAATCGTACTAACTATTGATTTAAAATAAGAATTTGATTTTGAATCTACCGACCCTGTTATATTATCTCCGTCAATTAGTGCAGCCTCTTTTGCAATATCCAACACTTTCTCAACGGTATACAGCAGCCCCGGTACATTACCGTTATTCATCAGCACATCAGAACCGTGATACGCCGCCGCATTACCACAAAAACGCACCGTTGGTGAACCGCTGGTGATAATACAATCTCCGCTGCCTTGACTTGTGCCCGAAATAATCCCCGAACCCGCATTACTCTGAGTGCCTTTAATAATACTCCCGACGGTTAACGTCGGCACGCCATTGACACGAACACTTTTGACATACGACTGCTCTGAACTTAATTGCTGATAGCTATCAAAGGGAACGACACTATTACCTACTTTACAGACATCAGGCCCTGATGAGACAACACAATAATCCCCATTTTTATTTCCGACGACTTTTTTCATGCCTGACATTATCCTTATGGTAGCTTGTAAGCATTTAATTGCAGCACTGTCCCTGCCTGTAAAGCCAATTGACTGTAACGCCATGTCAAATACAGTTTTCGCTCATCTAATGACACATGCACAGTATCAAGATTGAGTTGATGATATTCACTGGCTTGTTCTGGCGCTTGCTGTTCTGCTAAAAAACCGATTTTCGGTAAGGAGAGCATGACTACGGGATTTTCAGCAAATACCCCCTTTAACGTGAGAGTTTCATCCCCCTTAAAATAGACTTGCTGTTGGTCAACAGGCGCCCCCATTAAAAAATCACGTTTAAAATCAGCAGGGTAATAAGGGCGAGTTTCATTGAGCCACATATCATCATACGTTCCCGCATATTGCAGCCGCTGTTGCCACCATCGGCTATATAAGCCAAACCCCGCAACGGGGAAAGTAGCTCCAATTTCATTGTCTAGTTGTGAATAGGTGATTTGCGGTGCCGCATATTTCTCAGATGTATTGAATTTTGTCGCGTCATACCAGCCTAACCCTATCGGATTATCGGGATAAGCTTGATTCTCATAGTGACCACCAAATGCATGCTCATAAATTAGCGGCAATGCCGCAATCGGCAACGGCTCTGTGAGTCGCCATGTATCTTGGTATGCCCAATAACGCGGTCCACTCAAGGTTAGTTGCTTATTGAGTGAACCAAGGGTAAATCCACTTTCCCACTGAGGGACTGCTTGCCCTTCGAGCGCACGTGCAGTCCCCGTTAGATAAAATTCCCCTCGCGGTTTATGGGACACTAAATCCGTTTCGACTAATAAGCTGCTATTTTCGGGTGTAGTCCGGTATTTATCAGCCATCACAACGGGCAATTGCGTATCAGAAAACTCACAATGGTTTGTTGTGGGATTAATATCACACGTTGCCTTGATAACGACAGTAAACCAGTGCTCATTAATATAACCGAGCTTTTCAAACGCAAAATGGGGAAACGGCGTTTTATTTATCACTTGAGCTAACATGAAAAGACCTCAGTTAATGTCCACATCTTTACCCGTAATTTGCACAGGACCTGATGCATTAAACGTAAATTCCGTGCCATTAATCGTGACATGACCGCCACTGTCCATACGCAGAACACTTGCGCCACAACGTAGCTCAATCACATCACCCACATTGATTGAGAGGGTATTCCCCACCGTGATGCGCTTGTGTTGCCCCACCGTTTCCGTATTATCTTTATCAATATTTTCGGTGCGATTGCCTTTCACCCGCATGGCTTGATTGTTATCAATCACTTCCGCATGGTCATGCAATACGTGTGTGGTGCGGTCATTCAACACTTTAGTATTCATGTCCTTTTGGGCATGTATAAACACTTCCTGTTTGCCGTTTTCATCCTCAAAACGCAGTTCGTTAAACCCATCCCCTTTGTGGGTTTTCGTCCGAAACGTAGTGCGGGTTTTGTTTTCAGGAAAACTGATTGGGGTCGCATTGCGCCCATCGTAAGTACAACCCGTAATAATCGGCCTATCGATATCGCCATTCAGGTAACTGATTTGAACGACCGTTCCGATGCGTGGTACCGCAGAAAAACCGTAGCCACCGCCGCTCCACCCCATCGCAACACGCACCCAGCACGAGGCACTGTGGTCAGGCTCGCCCCGTCTGTCCCAGTGAAAGTGCACTTTCACTGCCCCGTGTTCATTCACATAGATTTCTTCACCCGGAGGACCCACGACAGTCGCAACTTCATCCCCATCCGCGGTTGGTTTATAACGATAAGGTGGGCGCCACTCTTGCGTGCCGGGGATAAAGGACACGCTGTTCGACAACTGGGTGCCTTCGCCGCCGCCATTGTCTGCCAGAGGTTGCACGCCATGATGGCTGACGCTAATTACCTGCCAACTGTCATTCATTGGTAGGTGCGGGTGGTTCGATAGCGTGAAGATTTTACCCGGCATCAGGGCAAAACAGTTCGTTGTGGCATTGCCCACCTTGCTGCCATTACGCAACTGTTCAAATCGGATTTGGGTCAGTGGTTTACCTTCGTCATCCAATTGGAAGCGGCCGTAACTTTCAAAGACACTGTGCTGCCCGCCATTTTCCACTTTATTTTCATGTTTGAGGGGGTAAGAGGGGCGAATAAAGTTATTGTCTTTATGAATAGTTTCATCCACACACAGGTATTCACCGTATTGCCATGTCATGGCGGTGCTGTCACTGATATCCGTATCCGCTTGGGGGTTATACGTCAGGTAAATCCCTGCCGTCATCCCCATGTGTTCATCACTGTAAAATAATTGGTTTTCTTCAAACCAAAAGTTAATCCCTTCCTCAAAGGCAAGGCGACACCAGAAATCAAACGCAGACTCGCGCTTTTGGGTGGTGTAAATCCGTTCGGGATGTAAATCCTCACGGTAAAATTTGCAGTCCGACTTCACATGCGCTTCATCCAGCAAGGTTTTTAATATCGTCGGGACATTTTGGTTTTGAAAAATACGGCTATCTTGATTGAGGGTCATGACCCACATTTCAGGGCGAATATCAAAGTGATACCACGTCTTCACGCCATCCGTGTTTCCTTGAACTGCCCCGGCTAAAATGCCATTCACTTTACGGACTTGAACACCATCACGCTTGACGGTTAAAGATGAGGCGACGCCAAGGTGTTGCTGAAAATCAATAAACGGTAAGGCACTGACCGCACTAATCGAAAGGGAAAATAACGATGATAACCCTTCTGTTAAATTAAATTCGGTGACTTGAAAGGTCTCATCCGGTAGCCCAGCAATCGAGCAGGTGAATACCAAGCCACTTTCCAAACTTCTCATGCCTAATGCATCTAATAATGCCCCATGAGCAGCTTGTAACGCCTGACTTTCTGAAAAAGTGTGCCCACCACCGAGTTTCATGCCGCCACCGAACCCACCGCCGGGAATGAGTGGATTATTGGCAACGCTGTTTAATTGCGATGTCGCCTGAGTTGTCATGGATGCCGCGGTTGATGCCAAAGCCCCACCTTGCTGTACAAATGCCGCCGCTGTTTGGGCTTTACTGGACACCAACTTATTGACTTGAGATTGCACGTTATTTTTAATTTGGTTTACCGCTTCATCTTTAACAATGGAAGCTGGGTCAATGATTGCTTTTGGGGAGCCTTTGTTATCGTCATTCGATATTGCTGATGCTTGGCTCTGTGTTGAAGATGAGCCACTGGTTGGTGCGGATGACGCACCTGAAGTTGAGGTTGTCGCCGAACTTGCCGTATTCGATGTTGCTGATGTTTGGCTCTGTGTTGAAGATGAGCCACTGGTTGGTGCGGATGACGCACCTGAAGTTGAGGTTGTCGCCGAACTTGCCGCATTCGATGTTGCTGATGTTTGGCTCTGTGTTGAAGATGAGCCACTGGTTGGTGCGGATGATGCACCTGAAGTTGAGGTTGTCGCCGAACTTGCCGCATTCGATGTTGCTGATGTTTGGCTCTGTGTTGAAGATGAGCCACTGGTTGGTGAATTAACCTTTTTTAAATCAGCAACATCCTTTTTTAATTCTTCTATCTCTTCATCTTTTTTCTTATTTATTTTTTGCTCTTTTGATACCTTAAACATACTGGCAATAGTTGTGGCTACACCAACTCCGACCGCCACTGATTTTAATGCAGTTTTTGCCTCAGGGGATACTTCTCCAACAAGTTCACCAACTGAACCTGTTAAATCTTTAGCACCACCTAATCCATCACTAACGACTTCAGCTGGATTCTCGTTAACGCTCCCATCCATTACTTTACTGATAACTTTTGCACTTGATCTAGCAACCCCTGCTGCAATACCTACTGATTTCATTGCAGTTTCAGCTTCTGGGGATACGTCTGCCAAAATGTCACCTATCGAATTAAAGGTATCGCAGCCCCCCTCTAATCCCTCAGAAGCAATATCGGCCTTATCGGTATGTGATTTTTTGTCATTCATCAAAGAAACCTTCACGTTTATGCATTGTCATTAAAAGATTGAAATAAGGTACAATGAAGAAAAATAATTGATTTGAAAGGTATCTCTTACTTCCTTATTTATTTCTTCTGAAGCATGACGCGAATAAAGTTCTCGCGTCATGTGAGGCTTGTAACAATACCTACTAATTTATATTTCTTACGCTTCGAGCGGTGCACGCCAGTCATCAGCACCAGATGTGCCTGCAACGGTGTGCTCCCAATCAATTTTACGGTAGGCCAGTGACACTTCAATTAGCTGCGTGAAGTCCGCTTTTGCCGGGTCTTGGCAGTGCGGCATTTGGCAATCGATATTAACAATCGTCGCATCGGTCAGTGTGGTGGTGAAGAAATGCTCTTGCTTGCCTTCAACCGAGGTGCGGTACCATTTCAGTTCCACTTTCGGCAGCATTTCACCCGACGCTAAGGCGTTATACAGCAGCGGAACCGCTTTGTTTAACGCTACGGTAAAACGAAATGGTTTGTGCGCACGTTGACCGGAAGGCTGACCAGATTGTGGGTCAGTCGGCACAGTCACAACGTGAGAAAACTCTTGCACCAACATTTGGTCTTCATGACCTTCAACGTAGATATTACCCACTGAATCTGGGGTAAATGCACCCGCGGTAATGTTACCTTGGGTTTTGCCTTGAATAGCGATATAACATGGAGTTGGCATAGCGATGTCCTTTATCAATAATAATGAGTTGAGTTAGGTAAATAGTTCTACCTATTAATTTCCATTATCTCAGCCAGTGCGCACGGTAAGATTTGCGTTAAGGATAATAAAAGCGGATGAAGGGACTGTAAACCTGATGACTTTTTTGTATCTCTCTAGGATAAGTGACTTAGCGTAAACTGGTTGAAATATCGATATATAATGCCAGTTAAAACACTTCAAATGAATTATATCAGAATAATCATCGAACAAAAAACGCACCAAACTACGATGAGCCCAGTAAGTTCTAATGTACATAGAAATAAACTATGTAACCAAATGTTATTAATTAAAAATTATTTTAATTAATTGATTTAATTGAAATAAACTTCATGAAATCGATTTTTATCTGTTTGAGCAGAATATGCCCTGAAATAACCCAGATAATTAAACTGTTAAAATAAATTTATTGGCGATATATTTTACACTTAGTCATTTTACGAATTATTCTATAATTTAAGCTGTTATTTTCAATTTAAACCATGAGATATTCATCAAATAATGACAGAGAATGTATCCTTTGTGAGGCCTCAAATTCATCGACAATCTATTTATCCTGAATGACATATTTGGTTATTTCTAACTAGGAGGCGTTAATATTCACGTAGACGTTTATATAGGGTGTTCCCCCATCTTGAATAAGCTTAGAATAAAATAATGACCAATATCGCCTACACCTATATATTTAAATTGATAAATACTCATCGTAATTGAGGCAATAACCATGAATAGCGTACCATCTTTTCGAGATATTATTTATAGCCTCATAGGAAGTATTCCTAGCGGTAGAGTCGTGACTTATGGAACGCTGGCTAAAATGGCAGGTTATCCTGCTCATGTGCGTCAAGTTTGCCAAGCTATTAGAACTATCCCTGCGGATAGCACCCTACCCTGCCACCGTATCATTAATGGTCAAGGAAAGTTATCAGTCAAAGGCGAATGCTATCTACGCCATAAGCAAGCCCTCATGGATGAAGGTATTATTTTTAATTTGAATGATAAAATAAAATTACAAGACTATTTGTGGGAAGGGTTTGATTAGTTTTAACGTACTAGCATGACAAATAAAAGAATAATGCCTTGGTCTATATTATGATTCCGCAAAAGGTATAATCCTCTTTGAGACGGACTATACCTTGTAGAATAGCTAGCTTCCCGGAGTGAAATAAATCGGGGAACCTGGGCCAACTGGAATACCCAAGACAAATACCCAGACAATGAAGAACAATGACCAACCGATTAGGAAAATAATCGAATAAGGCAACATCATCGACACCAATGTCCCGATACCTGCATCTTTCTTATATTTAACGACTATCGCCATGATCAGTCCAAAGTAGCTCATCATTGGCGTAATAATATTGGTGACTGAATCCCCAATACGGTACGCCGCTTGAATAGTTTCGGGGGCATAGCCTGCCAACATTAACATTGGTACGAAGATAGGTGCGGTGACTGCCCATTGAGCAGATGCGGAACCTATCATTAAATTAATAAAAGCGCAGATAAGAATAAAGCCAATAAATAGAACACCGCCATGAAGGTCGATACTATTTAAGAAATTAGCACCTTTAACTGCGATGACTTGCCCAATGTTCGTCCAGCCAAAGAAGGCCACAAATTGCGCTGCAAAGAAAATAATAACAAGGTATAAACCGAGTGTACTCATTGCCCCTGCCATTGCGTCAACAATGTCTTTATCTGAGCGCATTGTTTTCGCAATATAACCATACACAATCCCAGGAATAGCAAAGAAAACAAAAATGAAGACCACGATGCCTTTTAGGAAAGGCGAGTTACTGACTAACCCTGTATCTTGATTACGCAATATTCCACTTTCTGGCACCACCATCAATGCCAATATCGCGGCTAATCCCCAAAAAGTGATAGAAGCCCAAAATAAAGCTTTTTTCTCCAGCGGAGTGACATTGGCTGATGCATAGAGGCTATTTTCATCTTCATCAACTGCACCACCCGTGTAGGGACCCAGCTGTGGCTCTACAATTTTTTCGGTGATCAAATAACCCAAAAGAGTAATTAAAAATGTACTAGCAAACATAAAGTACCAGTTTGCTTCAGCGCCTACGATATACGTAGGATCAATGATTTGTGCAGCCTGCTGAGTAATACCCGAAAGTAACGGATCAACGGTACCTAATAATAAGTTTGCTGAATAACCACCTGAAACGCCAGCAAATGCAGCAGCAAGACCGGCTAAAGGATGACGACCTAATGAGTGGAAAATAATGGCAGCCAGTGGAATAAGCACCACATACCCCAATTCTGCCGCAGTGTTTGACATGATCCCTGCAAACACGATAGCCATCGTGGTTAATTTCCGAGGGGCTTTGGTTACAACCAAGCGCATAGCGGCAGAAAGTAAACCTGCTCGCTCTGCAATACCAACCCCTAATAAAGCCACTAATACCGTTCCTAATGGTGCAAACCCTGTAAAGTTTGTTACAACATTAGCGATAATTTTTCGAATTCCTTCGGCATCCAATAAACTGACAATGTGAATGATGCCGTCTTCTGCTCGCCCTTTTGCCCCTTCTGGACGAGGGTCAGGTACACTCACACCAAAATACTGACCAATTGCTGAGGAAACTAATAAAATCGCAATCAAAATAATAAATAAAATGACTGGGTGTGGTAGCGCATTGCCTAGCCACTCAACCGTTCGTAAAAAACGGCTGCCATCTTGCTTTTTTTGTTCCATATTTTCTCCTTATAAACAAGAAAAATGGACATTACACAATGTTTTTCCTTTTTGCTATTTACAAATAGATAATTCCAAATCAACAAAATTCACACAAATTAGACATAAAAATCAACATAATTGGATTTTATTTATTTTTATTAGTTATTAGTTTCATAAATTTAAAAAAAGATAAAAATTAAATCCGAAAATAACACGCAAAATCAATTTCAATAAATGTGGTCAATGTAACAATTTAAACATTATTCATGACTATTTTTCATTACTTATCACTAAATATATGTCAATTTTTAGCGATTTTATTTTATATAAACAGCTAACCCCTTATTTATAAACATTCGATAAAACCTTGTTTATTATTCGGAATAACAATACCAATAAAGAATAATATACTGACTTTGTTTCCACTAACATGGACAGCTATAATGTGAGAAAATCAACTCATGGAGTTATTATCATGTCAGTTATTGATCTTTGGGCAGAACGCTATATTCAAGAAGCTCTAAGTAAAGGGGAACTTTCAAATTTAAATGGAGAAGGAAAAGCATTACAACTTGAAGATGATAGCTTGGTTCCGCCTGAACTCAGAGCTGGGTACAGACTATTAAAAAATTCAGGCTATTTACCTGCCGAATTGCAACAAAGGAAAGATGCTCTAACACTTAGCCATATGCTAAAAGGGCTCTCTCTGGATGACCCCAATTATGCATCGCTAAGTCAGCAATTAGCGTTACTTGAGCTCAAACTCAAGCAAGCCAATGTAAACACCGATTTTTTACATAGTCATTATGCAGATGCCATTTCTGAACAAATAGCCAATAAATCAAATGTAAAATAATATTTGCTAAAAAAATCTCTGAAAAACGAATATATCGCCAGTTTACTTTATGTTTTTTTATACCTTTATCTTTCTCGTTTAGTCCTTAATTAAGTAAGCCTTACCATATTCATATTAAGATTATTTACCTCTGTATTTATGAAAATATCCAAGTATTATCAATTCTTATTTTATATTTAATAGGTTTAGAAAATGGAACAAAAACAATATTCTAATAAATGGCAAAAACGTTTCGATTTTTATGATAAACATGGAGCCCCTAATACACCAGAATTCAAAACTGCGTTAAAAACAGCATCGTTTGGTCAACGTCTTTTAATTAACATGAACTTTTTTGCCTTTTTCTTTGGCTTAATTTATTTCTTAATTTTAGGTTTGTGGAAAAAGGGGCTAGTTCTACTGGGTGTGAGTTTAGGGATAGCAATCCTCGTCACGATTATTGATGGTTTAACTGGCTGGTCTTTCCCTGATGGCGTTTATAATGGACTTTCAGTCGGTATTTCCGCTATGTGGGCTATGCTCGCTAATTACAACTACTATCTTAAAGAAACTAAAGGGTTAGATGGTTGGAATCCACTCGAAGGGATGCGCATGGTGTAATTATAGAAGATAAAAATTGGCGACTTTAATGGTGGCTAATTTTTATCTCAGCATGATGAAAATTAGATACATGATATAAAAACCAAACCAACCGTTAATAATCTACCTCAAATGAACACATTGCACACGATATTCATTCGGTGTTTTTCCATAAAATTGGCGAAATGCATGACTAAATGCAGAGTGTGATTCATAGCCCACCACTAATGCGGTCTGTTCTATTGAGATGTTGGTTAATAATAATCTCCCCGCTGCTTCCATGCGTTTTTGCAACACGAATTGCATAGCCGTCAATTGCGTTTCTGCTTTTATTTTGCGTTGAAGCGTACTTACTGACATACAAAAAGCTGTCGCCATATCTTCACAACTAATAGGATGGTGTAAACGTAGTTCCACCCATTGAGAAACCTCATTAATCCATTTATTTTCAGGTGTTAGCTGAGCCAATAACAAACGAGCAACAGTAAAATTATGCTCGGGAGCTTGAGGAAAACTTCGCAACCAACTCAAAAGGCCTACTGCGGCAGGGGTCAGAGTAAATTGCGTCATTTTTTCATTCAATGCCCACTGTGCTGTAGCAGGTATTTCTAATACGTAGTTTTGATTTCCAACCTGACCACTAAAAGCATGATTAACACTCGGTGGGATCACCATCCCTTTACCTGCATTGAGTAAAAAATGCTGCCGATGCATATTGATTTCCATTTGGCCAGATAACGACAAAACGAGTTGCCACTGCCCATCATGTTGATGAGAAATGACTTCGTCTGAGTATTGGCGAAAATGAAGCTCAGGTAATCGCAAAAGGTTACACTCCTACTGATACAGTTGGCAGCAGTATAACCTTTTTACTGATAAATGGCAGTGATACCAACATACCACCGATTGAGGAAGGGAAATATAACAAACGCGTTATATATTCTAAATAATTCGTTTATCGCTAAGCGGCAAGCAAATGAGTCCCTAGAAACAAAGGTAAGTATGTGACTAGGGTTAATACACGAAGGCAACAACGCGATAAAGCGAGGTATGGCGAGCATTAGGCTAAAAGCGCACCATTCGGCAGAGGCAAATTAAATTCAGCAAGGACAATCGCCCCCGTTTCATCAGGCGCCCCTGTAATTAATACCTCAGATTTAATTCCCGCAATCCGTTTGACCTCAAAATTACACACGCACAATACTCGCTTACCAATCAAATCATCTGGTGTATAATTAACGGTGATCTGGGCGCTAGAGCGTTTAATACCCAATTCTCCTAGGTCAACTTCCATCACATAGGCCGGCTTTTTGGCTTTACTGTTGACTTGTGCACTAATAATGGTTCCAACACGCATTTCAACACGGGTAAAATCATCCCATTCAATAATTTGCATAAATCCATTCCTAAATTAAATTACTTATGTGTTATAAATTAACATAAAATAGATTTTGCTTTTTATCGCTAGAACGTCATTTTATATAGCCAAACCATCATTTAGCTAAGATGATAAGCAAAAAATAGCCCTCACAATCACAGTATGAGGGCAAAATAATAAATGAAAGAAAGAGTGCAGCTGTAACCTATAAGTTGACTACATGGTTGAGAACGTATTCATAATGATCCCACCTGTAATGATGAGCCCCATTGCAAATACAGCAGGGAAGTCTGGCTTTTGTTTATATAAAACCATAGAAACTAATGTGACACCCACAATACCAAACCCACACCATAATGAATAAGCGATACCAACTGGGATATACCCCATTGCACGTGTTAAAGCGAAATAACACAAGCAATAAGCAATAATCACTAATACCGATGGAGCCAACTTACTAAAACTATTTGTCTTTTTAATCATCGAGGTGCCCGTTATTTCAGAGCCAATAGAAAGTGCTAACCATAAAAAGCCAGTAAACATAATATTCCCCTTAGCTTTGAATTAATGCGCTGTTTTATTTTTTGCTGATAATAATGAAGATTCAGTTTCTTCTTTCGATTGTTCTATTTCTTCTGGATCATCTGAGCCCATTTTGGAGAATAGGTTCATGATCACAATACCGCAAGCAATTACGGCCATACCGATAATCGCCGCAGTGTCTGGATGTTGGCCGTAAAATAGCATCCCAAGAGTAGAAACCATTAAGATCCCCGTACCTGACCATGTCGCATAAGCCAAACCAACAGGAATATATTTAACTGCACGAGAAAGTGAATAATAGCAAATAACATACAGCACAACGATTAATGCCAATAATAATGATTTAGTCATACCTTCACTGTTATCAAACATTTTTAAGGTCGATGTTGCTGAGGTTTCAGAAATAATAACCGCCAGCATCCAAAGCCATGACTTTGCTTTAGGGGACATAGATAATACTCCTACAATGAATAGAAAGATTAAAGTTAATTTCTAATTAGATTAAATTACTTTGTTATTTCAAAGACTTTAAATAATCGATTGCAGAATCCGTTAATTTATTGTCATTCGCACAATACCCCCTAGGGTTATTCATTACTTCTTTTAAAGTAATATAGCGATTTGGATTTTCATTATTTATTTCAGGTTTTAAATCTTCAGAAAAAACATTAGTTAAAAGTTTATTTTCTATTTCATTTAATGAATCAAAATGAATACCTAACTTAATTGCTTTACTAATATTTTCTTTAATCAGACGATTATAATTTTCATTTTTATTTAAACCTAAAATCTGGCTTAACTCACTTTCAGGGCAACAATGGTATTTCAATGCGAATATTGGTATGTTTTGTGATAATGCATGCAGCGCCAATTCGCTTTCTTCACTCACCAATAAACCATTGGCAATCTCACTAATCCCTTTGACATCAATAAAAGGTAAAAATAAGCAGCCATAGCAGCTTAACGTATTTATTGATAATGTACTTTTGTTGATAACACGTCCTAGCTTAGCCCATTTTTCAATATGTGAAGACTGAAGCATTGATGCGGTGGCATAAAAGGAAAAAGAGACTGAGTCTAGCTGCGCCAACCTTTGATAAATTGCTTGCTGATAACCTTCAACAGGGGATAACACAACCAAAACTTGCCTCTGCAACTGACGTAAAACTTGCTGTACTATTTGTTCAATCAGTTTTTCGTTCATTTTGCCACCATCCCTTAACCCGCAATGAATACGCTATCGTTATTACGTAATCCCGCAGCATTTGCCTCATCAGTATCAATATGAAACTCAAGGGAAAACCGCTCATCGACTCTGACAACAACCTCATCGAAGATCAAGCTACGCTCACCTTCTGTACGGATATTCACCTTTTGTCCATTTATCACATTTAAGGATCTCGCATCCATCACACTCATATGAATATGGCGCTGAGCACAAATGACTTGTGACTCAAGATTGACATGCCCCGCAGGTCCAATCAGTAACGCGTTACCAGACCCCGTTAAATCCCCTGATTCTCTAACAGGAGCTTTAATACCAAGGGCAAAACAATCTGCTTTAGACACTTCAAGCTGTGTTTTTGGGCGAACCGGCCCCAATACTCTCACTTTGCTAATTGACCCTTTTGGCCCAACCACCATGACACATTCTTTCGCCGCAAATTGCCCTGGCTGTTTTAAATCTTTGAATGGCGTGAGTTGATAACCTTGACCAAACAATGCTTCAACGTCCTGTTGTGAAAGGTGAACATGGCGGTTAGATATTCCGACAGGGATAGCAATGTTAGCCACACCACCTTGTGCCGGTGTGTATGCACAAAGCCGAGCAAGTATCTTCCCCATCAATTGCTCATTCATCATGATTTTTTCCCTTTACGTGGGTCATTTTTGATATCTTTGCCATGAATATCGGTTTTTACTTCAGCCACTGGCGATTCAGCGTTGGTTTCCATAGCCGCTTTTTCCATTAACTTTTCTACTTTGACTTCTGGCTGAATACTTTTCTCTAATTCACCTTTTTTACTTTTCACGGTAAGCAGTTTACTGATCACGCTTTCTTCAGGACGCGCAATCACCAATGAACCGACTAATAATTGGCTATTCGCAATTACCTCAATGCCGTGGTCAACCGCAGTACGAACCGCACTAATTTCCCCTTGAAAACAAACGGATACCAGTCCAGAACCTATTTTCCGATAGCCTATAATTTCTACACTGGCCGCTTTGCATGCCGCATCCGCAGCCTGTATGGCGGATGTCAGCCCCCGAGTTTCAATTACGCCTAAACTTTTCATCTGTCTCTCCTACTTAGTGACGAACCAGTCGAATATCGAAATCAAATTGTTTGAAGAATGCCTCAAGTTGATCTAATTCTTCCGCGCTATAGGTTGGGTCTTGTTTAACGGGATAAATCATATCCAGTTTGTCGTATTTACCACGGCCCAACTGGTGATAAGGCAAAATATCGATGCGTTTTACATTGCCGCGTTTGGACAATTCCATCGCATAGTTAATCGCACCCGTGATGGCATCAAAGGAGTCGTTATAGCCACGAACAATCGGCATTCTAACGACCACGTTAGCACCGAGATCCACCAGCCTTTCGAGGTTGCGCCGAACATTTTCATTGCCAATGCCGAATAAATTTTTATGCTGCGCTGTATCGATATGTTTAATGTCATAGAGGAACAAGTCGACAACTTCAGCTAACTTTTCATAATTCGCTAACGAGGTCGTACCTTGGGTTTCAACCGCTGTATTGATCATCATTTTTTTACACTCACGCAGTAACGCAACGGCAAAATCGGTTTGTAGGCTCATTTCACCACCACCGATTGTCACACCACCACCGGAAGAAATATAAAAATCATAATCTTGCATGATGATTTCCATCATTTCGGCTACAGTGACATCTTTCCCCATAATGTCTAAAGCATCCGCAATGCACACTTCTTCACATTTACGGCAACCAATGCAATCAATACTGCGATTCACACGATGAATTTGTTCACCATGCTCATTAATGGTTTTATAGTGAATACCTGTAGGGCAAACATCGACGCATTTTCCACAGTTGACGCATTTATCATGGGAAAACATCACTTGAAACTGACTGCTTAACCCTTCTGGATTTGCACACCACGGACAACGAATATTGCATCCTTTTAAGAAAATCAGCGTTCGAATACCATCGCCATCGTAAATCGAGTATTTTTGAATATTAAATATCCGACCTTTAATCTCTGCCGCGCTCATCATGCACCTCTAAAATCAGTTCAAAATTTATTATTGTTGTTATGAAATAGCCGGTATGAAATGGCAGGTATGAAGCCATACCCGCCAAGGTTGATTTAGAATTTCTCAATCACAGTACGACTAATAATTTCATCTTGAACCTCTTTACAAAGCTCAACGAAATACGCACTGTACCCAGCGACACGAACAATTAAATCACGATATTTTTCAGGCTCTTGCTGTGCTTTTTTCAGCATTTCGTTATCAACATAACTAAACTGCATTTGCCCGTTTCCTAAGATAGATGCGGTTCTCAGTAAGGTGATTAAGCCATGACGACCTTCCGGTGTATCCAATAAGCCTTTTAAGAACTTAAAGTTATGCACCATACCAATATTCATCGTTTCAACATTCATTTTACTGATTGATTTAATGATGGCAGTTGGGCCTTGCTTATCCGCACCTTGTGTTGGGCTGATCCCATCGGATAACGGCATCCACGCCAAGCGACCATTGGCACTCGCAGCGGTTAATTCTCCAATTGGCGTGTTGTTGGAAATGGATAAAGTTCCATGACTCAATGTGGAATACAGCATGTCGTACTTACGGCACTCACGCTCTGTCCACTCCGTAATATCCAGCGCATATTGGTCAACATAGTCATCATCATTACCAAACTTAGGCGCATTTAAGCAGTCACGGCGTAGCTCATCATAGCCTTCAAAGTTGGCTAATAAGCCATCACGGATTTGTTCAAGGGTATAGCGGCCATCTTCATAAACTAATTTTCGAATAGCGACAATGGAGTCAACATAGGTCGCTAGACCAGAGAAAATCAATCCAGGACCGTGGTTGATCATCGCCCCGCCCGCTGCAACGTCTTTGCCTTTTTCCATACAACCTTCCACCAGCAAGGACATCAATGGTTTTGGAGCCACATCGCGGTGTACACGCTGACTGATGACTGTGCCGATAGCTGATAAGCGAACAATATGTGCTATCTGCGCTTTCACTGCATTATCAAAGTCTTCGAATGTTTTCAGGTCACGTAAATCACCGGTATCTAAACCTTGATAGCTATCGAATAACACCATGCGACCGCGGTTTAATACGAACTCAATCGCAATAGGCCATTGGGTGTAACCCGTTGAAGTCCACTGGTAAATACGGCCTGATTTTTGCGGCTCGACACAACCCATCAAGCAGTAATCACGCGCATCTTCAAAGTCGAAGCCTTTACGCAACATCATTTTGATGTGGGAATCATCGAAGTGACATGCAGGGAAGCCCATACCGGCTTTCACGACATCAACGATTTTTTCCATGTATTTCTGTGGTGATTGGTTATGAATACGGCAAGCCAGCGATGGCTGATACACTTTCACAAAGCGAACCGCATCCATAATTAAGTAGGTTAGGTCGTTACATGCATCACCGCCTGAGCGTTTTTGCCCACCCACCGTTAAGTTAATAAATGGCTGATAACCTGCGAAGTATTTCGCACCTAGCTCACTTGACATCCACATTAACTCAGCACACTTGATGATGAATGCCTGCATCATTTCTAATGCTTGGTCTTGGGTTAAGCGGCCTGTTTTGATGTCGTTCTCGTACATTGGTAAGCAATATTGGTCGAGGCGCCCCAGAGAAAGACCGGTTTGGTTTTCTTCGATTTCAAATAAAGACTCGACAGTCCAAATGCTCTGTAGCGCTTCTTGTAATGTCACTGGTGGGTTTGCGGGTACATTTTCATTGACCTGAGCAATAGTGAGCAATTCTTCGCGACGTTTTTGGTCTGATTCAAGCATGGCTAGTTCACGAGCGTGCGCGGCTATGCGGTGTGAATAAGCCACTACCCCTTCACAGGTTTCAATTGACGCTTTATAGAAATAAATGCGGTCAATGTCGTCTGGGTTTTCCATGCTCAGCTCTGCCAATTTCGCCTGAGCATCTGCCTTAATACCATTCATTCCTTTGGTGAATAACAGCACGTCGTAGCCAGGGCAGGTATCACCACCACCGTTAATTTGGTGATAAGACAAATCACTGACGAAAGTTTCACCACTGAATTCCCATACTCCCGCTTCACGGTATTGCGCTTCACAAATTTCATCTAAAGAGCGTCCCTCCCAGAATGGAGCGATTTCCTCACGGATCACTTTTTTATCTTCTTCAGAGATAACAAATGGGTCTTGTGGGCGAGTGCTCATAGTATCGAGCTCTTCGACTACCCAACGCCATGCGATATCCGGTGAGAATGCACCCGCACGGGCTTTACCACATGGATGTCCCACAATCAGTTCTTCAGGTTGGATTAAAATTGGTGCAGTTTCACATGCACGGCGGAATGCTTTCGCACGCAGTAAAATTGGCGGTAAACCTGGGTTATTTTTAACGACGTCAGTAAAGGCGAGTGCGCGATAGATAGACACACTTGGACGTGCTTCTAAGTAGCGATTACGCAAACGTTGTAAACGTGGCGTCAATCCTTCCATCACTTTGAATTCATTTTCAGCTTGAGCCATTGGTGCAACATAGCTGGCATTTGGTGCGGCATATTGCGGCTGAACGCTGTTTTTTCCACAATATAAACGAACTTTCAAACCATTATTGATGGCACTGATGTTTTCATTAGCGGATAACATCATGGCTGATAATTCGTTAATGCAGACACGAGGGTCATTCAGATAAATACCGTCTTTTAATGCATCAAACATGGGGTAGCCATCGACTTGCTTCGTCGAGCGAACTTCAGAAAGCTCAGCCAGTTTCAACCATAGACTTTCCACTATTTCATAAGCTTGTGCGTGAGTTAAACGGCCTTGCTCAATATCGCGTTGGTAGAATGGGTATACTGCTTTATCGAAGCCCATTGGATTAACGGCATAGCTACCATTTTCCAAATGTAGGATCAATTGAAGTAAGTAGAAAGCTTGGCAAGCTTCTTTGAAGGTTTGCGCAGGTTTTGCCGGCACATTACGTAAAATCGCTGCACTTTCTTGTAATTCCGCACGACGGTATTGGTTAGACTCTACGGCGGCCATACTTTCAGCTTTAGATGCTAAAGCTTGTGCAAAATGAATAGCGGCATCGCATGCATAAATTGCAGAACGACAATTATTAGCCTCATCAATACTATTACGACTCACTGCACTACCGATGTTTCTAACTTTGTTCTCTAACTGTGTTTTGATAGCCAAGAAACCCATATTTAAAACCGCTAAATAATCGGGTGCATCAACGGTGCTATCGCCAGCTAAAAAGGTATAAATACTGTGGCTATTGATTTCATTTTCAGTATGGAAAATCGCACCGCGAGGAGTTGATGATTGGCTACCGATAATTAACTCATCTTGTGCGATAAACGCAGGAAAATGACGGATAAATTCATAAAAACGTTGAGCAGGTTTAATCGCCTGCGGTGCGCCAGACAGTTGGTTGCCAAGCGCTTCTAAAATATTGGCACGTTCAGTAATAATTGAGCTATTGCGGGCACTTAAGCGTTCAGCCAGCATTTTTACGCGTGGGGTCAAAGCATATTTATTCATGTTAGCCTATCCTGATGTTCTTTCTAGTTTGTTGTTCATCACATAAAGCGTTAACTGTTAAAAAGACTGTCTATACAGCACTTCCAGTTGCACCTTGCTCACATCCCGTGGATTGGTCGGAGTGCAACTATCGCGCAGTGCTTGCCCAACCATTTCCCCTAAACGGGCGTTAAAATCGAATTCATTGATACCGGTTGCTTGAATGCCTTTTGGCATATTCATTTCATCTTTCAATACGTTAATTGCCACAATTAGGCTTTCAACACCTTCACGCATTGTGGATGCAGGTAAATTTAAATTTTTCGCGAGATTGGCATAACGTTTTGCGGCTTCGTTGTCGCAGCGCCCTTCTAAATCCGCATTGAAAGCGACGACTTGTGCCATCAATAGCGCATTGGCACGGCCATGAGGAATGTGGAATACACCGCCTAATGCGTGGGCTAAACTGTGCGTTATTCCAAGTGATGCGTTGGTAAAGGCCATGCCTGCAATGCAGGAAGCGTTATGCATTTTTTCGCGAGCCACTAAATTGCTGCCGTCGCGATAGCAATCAATTAGATGTCCAAAAACTAATTGCACCGCTTTCTCGGCTAAGGCATCAGAAAAGTCAGATGCAGTCCGAGAAACATACGCTTCGAGTGCATGGCACAGCACGTCCATTCCCGTGTCAGCCGTAATAGATGCGGGGACTGACTTCACCAGTACAGGGTCTAAAATAGCGACATCTGGCAACATAAATTCATCAACCAAAACCAGCTTTTCAGACTGGGACTTGATCACTGAAAACGACGTCACTTCCGAGCCCGTTCCACTGGTGGTTGGGATGGCAATAAACTGCGGTTTCACTCGGTTGACGTCTTTTTTCGTGTGCCAAAGGGAGTAAATAACAGCTTTCGCAGCATCAATAACCGACCCACCACCGAGCGCAATCACCACATCAGGGTATTGCATATCCATAATTTTCATCCCTTTAACGATGGCTGAAATATCTGGATCTGGCATGACATCATCGTAGATAGAAAATGTGATGCCACTTTGGGTTAGCCTGCGAGTGACTTCATCAGCTAAGCCAAATTTCACCATCGCTTTGTCAGTAACGATAAAGGCATGGTGAGCATGCATTTGTGAGATAAAGTCCAATGCGTTAGCACCGAATTGGACTTTAGGTTTAATCAAAAACTGGTTCATGCTGTTTTTACTCCTTGGTATAAACCTTCTCAACAATGGCAACCACTGACATGGCTTTGTAATTATCTTTATTCAAAGCGAAGTAAGCTTCAGCTAACACAATGTCGTTAATACCTGCACCAACACTGTCGACTGCCACATACGTTTTGTTTTTCAACGGTTCAAGGTCATCCCCTAGCTTTGTCACCATCAATAAGTTACTGCCGCTAAGTTCTTGGCATTTCTGCGTTGCAACAACATGTCCGACTACCTTTGCGAGGATCATGGTTTATACCGCCTTATTCCAATGAGTTACTTATTTAGACGTCCGAGAACAGCCTTGATGATTTGCTCAACATTTTCTTCAGTGATATCACCTTGAGAAACCACCGCCTCTGCAATCGCAGCCGTTGTTACCGCACTCCCGAATCGGTCATCACCTGTTGAATTCATCGTCACCGGTGATGCTGTCGCAGCAACAGGGCTACGGAAGCGGTTATCATCAAAAATGCTGACTTGCGGTTGATTTACGGCTGCCGATACCGCAGGCTGTGCTGAAGCGCAAGGTTGAACGGGCTGTCTTAAATCATCAATTGAGCGCACGCCATAACCGACTTTACGAATGTTCAATAAGTTCATCGGGCCCACGTTATCTGAGCTAGAACCGCCACCAACCGCACCACAACCTAGTGTTAACGCTGGTGTGATATTGGTTGTTGCACCGATCCCACCCAGTGCAGCTGGTGTATTAATCAAAATACGATTAACCGGTTTTTCCAGTGAGAATTGACGAATGACATCTTCGTTTTGTGTGTGGATCACCAAAGTATGACCGAGACCTTCATTAGTCAGTAAGTCAACCACGCGGTGACACGCTGATTTCCAATCTTCCTCGATATACATCCCTAAGATTGGGCATAATTTTTCACGGGAATATGGGTTTTTCGGTGAGACGGTGTCTTGCAAAGCAATCAACACGCGGGTGTTAGCCGGAACGGTAAAACCAGCACGCTGACTTAAGGTAATCGCATCTTTACCCACCACTTCTGGATTGATAGTACCGTTCGCCCTAAGCAACATTGATGCCATGCGTTTCGCTTCTTCTTCATTCATGAAGTAGGCGCCTTGAGCGAGAAGCTCACGATGGACTTCATTGTAGATACAGCGTTCAACAATGATGGATTGCTCAGATGCACAGATCACACCATTATCGAAGGTTTTACTGGTGATGATGTCATTCACCGCTTGTTTAATATTGGCGCTACGTTCAATAAACGCAGGACCATTACCTGGGCCGCCACTAATGGTCGGCGTACCTGATGCGTAAGCTGCACGTACCATGCCTTCACCACCAGTTGCCAAAATCAAAGAAACATCTTTGCTATGCATCAGCTCTTTCGTTGCTTCAAGCGTTAACATTGTGACGCCATCCACAATACCGGCGGGAGCACCCGCTTCTAATGCGGCTTTTTTGACAATTTCTAATGTGCGGAAACTGCATGCTTTGGCATTTGGATGAGGGGAGAAGACAATGGCATTACCCGCCTTCAAGGCAATCAACGTTTTATAGATGATGGTTGATGTTGGATTAGTTGAAGGAACTAATGCCGTGATCACACCAAGAGGTACACCTACATCCATCACTTTGTTGACTTTGTCATCATTAATGATGCCAACGGTTTTTAGATCTTTAATGTGCTCATAAACACGCATTGAAGCAAAAGTGTTTTTTAGGACTTTATCTTGCCACTTACCAAACCCAGTCTCTTCATTGGCCATTTTCGCCAGCTCTTCTGCATGAAGTGCGGACTCAATCGCGATGTGTTTAATAATATTATCGATTTTTTCCTGCGAAAATGTCGCAAACTCTTTCTGCGCTTGTTTCGCGTTTCTAACTAGCTCTCTTGCTAGTTGTCTGGATTGCAGATCTTTATCTAATGCAACCATGTCTTCCCCCGTATCGGAGTCAAAAATTAACTAATTAACTTGTTGTTTTATTTGCTTATCAGCCAACAACTTAGGCTTTGTGCTGCTGCGCAATTTTGCCGATATCGTTGTGTGGTCTTGCAATAACACGTGAAGTCACCACAGTTCCGATACGTTTTGCTGCCTCAACACCTGATTCAACAGCAGCGTTAACGGCACCCACATCGCCTTTAACCATTGCTGTTACCAGCCCTGAGCCGACATTTTCATAACCGATTAGCTCAACATTTGCGGCTTTGCACATGGCATCCGCTGCTTCAATACAAGCCACTAATCCTTTGGTTTCAATTAGACCAAGTGCTTCTTTCATAAGTAATTTCCTGTTTTATTCCGTGACTTTATACTGGGCGACGATTTTTTGAATATCGCTGTGAGGCCGCGCGATAACCAAAGATGTCACGACTGTGCCAACACGAGAGGCCGACTCAACACCTGAATCCACAGCAGCTTTCACTGCGCCTACATCGCCTTTGACCATGGCGGTAACTAAACCTGACCCAACATTTTCATAACCAATCAGCACAACGTTTGCGGCTTTGCACATCGAGTCTGCCGCTTCAATACAAGCAACTAACCCTTGAGTTTCGATAAGACCTAATGCGTCACCCATGTTTTTTCCTCCGGAAAAAGTTATGCCTTATGTTTAATAACGATTTTGTTGATATCGTTGTGTGGACGCGCAATAACCAATGAGGTCACGACTTCGCCAACTCGTTGAGCGGACTCAACACCAGAGTCGACAGCCGCTTTGACGGCACCCACATCGCCTTTAACCATTGCAGTCACGAGCCCTGAGCCGACATTTTCATAACCAATTAGCTCAACATTCGCCGCTTTGCACATGGCATCTGCGGCTTCGATACAAGCCACCAGACCTTTAGTTTCAATAAGACCTAATGCATCACCCATTGTTGTTTCCTCCGAGAAGCCTTCTTTGTTTTTCTTTACCGCTGATATCCAAGCTGATGTGTCCGAGTACATGTCCCTTGAAATATCTGAGTAATCATTTACGCCAATGGTGTCTGCGCGGTGATTTATTGAACGCAGCCTTTGGCTTCAAACTCACTATAAAGCTGAAAAATAAAAACAAAATATAAATCCACAAAAAGAAGATACTTAGTGTTTTAGTCTAAAAAATAACGATATTGACGAGTCAATTCACATTGCTATGCTAAAAAAAACAAAAATTCACGTATCTATCTGGTAGGTAAAAAATGACAAAAACTTGATTTGATATTAATCAAAAGAGTTGTTAACAAGATATTATCGAGCTGATACAAGGGGGTAATTTAGAGAGTAGTAACTGTGGGGTAGCTCACCTGCTTATAAGCTTAACGGAGTCGGCGATGTATGATAGCAAGTCATATATTTTTGAGAGCTGTACAAAACAACCAAATCCTTTCTTTTGAAAACGATAAATAAGCCGAATATAAGCTAGGTTAATGCCGGTAAAATAGGGATTCAATTATTCAGCTCATAAAAGGAAAAGGCCGTATAGCGATGCGGATAAAATGACACGAAAAAGGAGCCTGCGCCCCTCTAGTCATCATGATATTATCACAAGGGGTTAATCAAACTTACTGCCCGGTTTGAGGGTACAAATATAAAGTGGGGAATTAATTGAACTTAGCAATAAGGCCTTGTCATTGAGCTTTTGTGCATTAATAAACAAACCGTCATGGCTATCTGACATTTCTCTCATAAAGTAATCAAAAATCACATCAGGAGATTCATCAATAGACGATGCACTCGACTCCCATTGGCTAATATTATAGTGCCGCTCCGTCGATGATATACGCTTTGTCGTATAGTTAAATTTCACATAGCGTTGCAAGTACAACCATCCCGCTTTAGAGTCGGTATAACCTTCTACCACAATCGACCCCTTTCCATTCGGACCAAAATTGAAGTGAATATTACCGTTAACGTTTTCATCTTTCATATTTTCAAAGCGCATGATGCCTTTGGTGGAACATACCATTAAACCATCTTGTTTATTTGAAAATAAGACTGACTGGGTATAAATCACCACAATGATAAATATCAAAGCACTCAAAAAACATAATACTTTTCCAGATATTTTCATGACGGATTCCAAGAATAGTAAAAATAATTATCACAATAGCTAAATGGATTGTCTTCATTCACTGCACAATGCGCGAGAAATACCCGCCCCAATCCATTTGTTTGTAGTTTGTCACCGTAGAAAAAAACAAATCGTTCTTTCTCAACACAAGTTAAGTTTAAATTATTTCTTACTTTGTCAAAATTTTTCACGTAATTCAGTGCTACGGTAGCATTGATCATTTTTTCATTTGATAACACATCGCAATTCGAGTGTTCCAGCACAGTCATATTAATGGGTAATGATGGTTGGTTAGAAAGATAGGCCATTATCGCTAACAAAACTGAACAGAGTAAAAAAGCTGCGCTGGCGAGATACCAACAAATTTCCTTCTTTTCAGGGGGTAATGAAGACACAACTTTTGGTTCTTCATTAGGTTGTGATAGCAAATCCATTGGAGGAGATAACACAACAGCAGCTTCATCTATTTCACTTAAGCTACTGATAGATTCGATCGGGTTGATTTTAATATCATCAATTAATTCTAATGAAACTTCTGAATTGAACTCTAGCCGCCCGCGAGCAACCGTCACAATAATATTCTCAATACCATATTGGCGAAATGCTTTTCGTAATAAGCTCAAATACTGATTTAAATTACTGTTCGATGATACAAGACCATTATCATCCCATACGGCCTTTAATACATCATCACGAGAAATAATGCCTCTGTGCTGTATAAAATAAAACAATAATGCATTCGCCGTAATAGACAATTGCGTATCAACCTCATCTTCTTTTAAAGATAAAGATCCATCAACTGCATCATATATAATGAAAGCATTGATTTTATATTTCACTGTCGCCTCACGTGCTTATTATATTAATGAAATTGCACTACCGATATCACCGTTACTCTAGGGTACTTTTTCAAATGAGATTTCAGTTAACCGACTGATTATCGCCTCTCGTTCTTGCTGTAGTAGCGTTTCCCCCTCAGTCAAAGAGGAAAGCCACAATCCATCAGCGCCATAACGTACAAGCGCACCTAAATAACTGTTATCGAATTCATCACCTTTAACGAGGTGCTCAAGAACCCAATTGCGCCAACATTGCCGTAATACAGGTTCTGTTGGCATCGCCAAAGAAAGCAAAGCCAATTGAAAACTCTCATCAGACTCCTTCAGGCGGCCAATATAATGCAAATAGGCACGTGAAAAACGCCCGTAAGGATTTGGGTCATCCTCCATAATCAAATGAATTCGTTCTTCCATAACCCCTAATAATTGAAGAAACAACGCGTGAATGAGTTCCTGTTTGCTTGGGAAATGGTGCATCAAACCACCCTTGCTGACACCTGCTTCTCTTGCTACCGCATTGAGTGATAACGAAGAAAAACCCTCCCTGCCCGCAATAATACGAGCGGCTTTCAGTAGCTCACCTTGGAGTTTGGCTGGATCTTTTTTTCTATGTTGCGTTGCTTTGTTCATGAAACGAATGATACCGACCAGTCGGTATGTTTCATGTTGACTAAAATCAAGTAACCCTGATTTGTTAATGGGTAATTGGCAATAGTGGAATGAGACTCACAGTATCCCCTATCAAGAATATCTAACCATATAATTAATTTAAATATTTAAAATTTTTTTGATGCAAAAGTGTTTTTTATATTTTTATCATTCCACTTAGTTTTGCATAAATACAAGATATAATGTTTGGCGGCAAGTCATATAGGTTTTGAAGATAAGCTAGAAAAACCAATCCATTGATTTTCGGCTGATAACACAAAGCGGGAAAAACACGCGTTTATCCCGCTTTGTCAACAACCTCAGGGCACTTCTTAAAATGCCCCTTACATGAGTAATCGTAATAATCAGGCCATTAACGCCCTGCTTTTAGCTTCTGAAAATACTCTTCGTACAAAATATTGGTATTACCAACATCGCTTTGCCATTCACCTTTTTTCAACACCTCTTCACTTGGATAAAGGGATGGGTCATTCGCAATTTCAGCAGGTAATAGTTTTTTCGCGGCTAAGTTTGGCGTTGGGTAGCCGATGGATTCTGCTACTTGTGCGGCAATCTCAGGGCGCAGTAAGAAGTTAATCAACTTATGGGCGCCTTCCACGTTTTTCGCATTGGCAGGGATGGCTAAGCTGTCCATCCAAAAAATGCCCCCCTCTTTTGGCCATACAACCTCGATAGGCAACCCTGCTTGCCTTGCGACGAACGCCGAGCCATTCCATAACATACCCACATCCACTTCGCCTTCAATAAACGGCGTAGCCGGGTTATCCGAGTTAAAGGCTAAAATATTTGGACGCAGTTTTTGTAGCTCTTGATAGGCTTCTTCAATCTGTTTCGGATCAGTGGTGTTCCCTGAATACCCTAATTTAGTCAACGCCACTTGGAAGACTTCACGTGCATCATCCATCATTAATAGGCTATTTTTATATTCAGGTTTCCAAAAATCAGCCCATGAGGTAATAGACTGCGGGTCAACCGCTTCATTATTAATACCAATCCCCGTCGCGCCCCAAATATAAGGTACCGAGTAGTCGTTATTTGGGTCGAACTCTTTATGGGTAAGGTTCGGATCAAGGTTGCTAAAGTTACTCAGTTTACTTTGATCGATTTTTTGCAGCATCCCTTCCTTACTCATTTTGGCAATAAAATAAGTGGACGGTACCACCAAATCATAAGCCCCTTCTTTATAAGTCTTCAATTTGGTGTACATGCTTTCGTTTGATTCATAGGTGGAGTAAATCACCTTGATGCCAGTTTCTTTGGTAAATTGCTCTAATAAACCGGGGGGAACATATTCTGTCCAGTTATAGAAATACAGTACGTCTTTATTATCGTCAGCGGCAGTTGCCGTGCCAATACTTGCAGCCATTAAGCCTGCTGCCAGTAGATAGGACCATTTTTTCATGACTGAGTTTCCCTCAACAAAGTGTCTTTATCCCTTAATTCACCACAAGTAACCACTTGAGTAATTTCGGGTATATATCAATATAGGCTCAGTTCGAGCCCACCCTCTCGCCTAATGGCACTGAAAAAAGATACTGCTCTATAAAAGTATGCAGCACCGTCGTTTTAGCGTATTACTTCGCTTTTTTAGCATATTTATCCCGCATTACCCACTGACTTAGGCACACCAGCAAGAGGGACATGATCAACAACACGGTAGCTAATGCATTGACCTCAGGAGAAATACCTACCTTCACCATTGAATAGATTTTTAACGGTAAAATTTCATAGCTTGGCCCCGTCACAAATGACGAAACCACCACATCATCCATCGATAATGTGAAACTGAGTAACCACCCCGCGACAACCGCAGGTAGTGCTAAAGGCAGAATGATTTTACGTAAAATAGTAAACTCGCCAGCACCAAGGTCACGGGCCGCTTCTAACATCTTCACATCAAAGTCTTTAAGCCTTGCATACACGGTGACAACTACAAACGGTAAACAGAATGTAATATGAGAAAACAGTAATGACCAAAAGCCCAAAGACACCCCAAGGATCATAAACAGTACGAGTAATGAAATCGCCATCACAATATCAGGGGACATCATCACCACGAACAACATGCCACCGACAAACGGTTTTCCCCTAAAGCGATAGCGAAACAGAGCAACTGCCGTGAGTGTGCCAATGACAGTGGCAAATGAGGCCGATAAAACCGCCATAGTCAGTGAATGTCCTGCGGCTTCTAATAAACTGTCGTTATTACTCAGTAGCCCATACCACTTAGTTGAAAAACCTTGCCACTGAATACCAAAACGCGACTCATTGAATGAATTAACAATCAAAATGATGATTGGAATATAAAGATAAGCGTAGATGATGGTCATAAAGCCACCACGTAAAGTACGTCCGATCATTCTTCATACGCCTTTTTATTCAGAAGCTTAGCGGCTCGATAATACACATACAGTAATAACCCCATCATCACTGTCAGGAAAATACTGGTTGCAGCTCCAAATGGCCAATCACGAATATTTAAGAACTGGCTCTTAATCACATTACCAATTAGCAAGTTCTTCGCGCCGCCCATTAAATCGGCAACGTAGAATAATCCCATCGCTGGCAATAAGACTAATAAGCAACCCGCAATAATACCTGGCATGGTTAGTGGAATAACAATTTTCACAAACCGTTGAAACTTGTTCGCACCAAGGTCTTTCGCTGCTTCGATATAGGATTTATCGAGCTTTTCAATGCTCGAATAAAGTGGCATGACCATGAAAGGCAACAAAATATAGATAAGTCCGAGCACTACCGCTTCTGGCGTGTACATAATTCTCAACGGCTTATCAATAATGCCAATCCAAAGTAAAAAATCATTCAGATACCCTTTGGTACTGAGAAACACTTTTAAGCCATAGATGCGAATAAGTGAATTTGTCCAAAAAGGCACAATCAACAAAAATAGCATCAAAGGTTGGATACGCTTTGGCAACTTGGCCAAAATAAAGGCAAATGGGTAGCCAATGACTAAGCAGAAGAATGTCGCAATCAATGCCATATTGAGCGAATGTAACATCACTTCTGCATACATTGGGTCAGATAAGCGAATGTAGTTATCCCACGTAAAAATGAGGTCAACGAGGTTAGTATCACTGCGCGTCAAAAAGCTTGCACCAATGATCATGATATTGGGCAAAAAGACAAACAATACCAACCAAGCAACGACGCCAGCAATAATGACATTCTGAAAAATTTTATGTTTACGAATGATCATCCAGAACTACCTCCCAGCTTTCAACCCAAGTCACAGCAACTTTTTGGTTAAGGGAGTGGTCAACGTCGGGGTCATCTTCATTGAAGAATTCGCTCACCATGATAATTTTACCATCTTCCATCTCAACCACTGAGTCTAGCGTCATGCCTTTATAGTTACGTTCACGCACGTAACCAATTAGCCCCGGATGATTTTCGGCATCATTCACCTCTTCAACGCGTAAATCTTCAGGGCGCAATAACACATGGAGATGTTGCCCTTCTTGAACAGGAAGTTCAGTGAAAATATCACACTCATGACCTTCAACATTGGCACGAATGCGTTTTTCATCGATACGCTGTAAAACTGTCGCATCAAAAATATTAATTTCACCAATAAACTGAGCAACAAATAAGTTTTTCGGCTCCTCGTAAATTTCACGAGGCGTGCCATCTTGCTCAATTTTCCCTTCACGCATGACGATGATCCGATCAGACATGGCTAAGGCTTCTTCTTGATCGTGGGTGACAAAAATGAAAGTGATCCCCAGTTTTCGTTGAAGCGCTTTTAGTTCATTCTGCATTTGCTTGCGTAGTTTGTAATCTAACGCAGACAATGATTCATCCAGCAGTAACACTTTTGGACGATTAACAACCGCGCGGGCTATCGCCACGCGTTGTTGTTGACCGCCAGACAGTTGGTTGGGTCTACGCTCTGCAAAATCTTCCAATTGAACCATACGTAAGGCTTGATCAACCCGCTTTTGTATTTCAGCCGCAGGCGTTTTTTGCATGCGTAAGCCAAATGCAACGTTGTCAAAAACCGTCATATGAGGGAATAAAGCGTAACTTTGGAACACAGTATTCACAAAGCGTTGCTCTGCGGGAATATCTGTAATATCTTGACCATCAAGAATAATTTGGCCATCGTCGACATCTTCTAGCCCTGCAATAAGACGTAAAACCGTCGTTTTGCCACAACCAGAAGGCCCTAATATGGTCAAAAACTCACCGTTTTGAATGGTTAAGTCAAGCTCAGAAATAATTTGTTTGCCATCGAAACCTTTATTTAAAGATTTCAATTCCACGAGTGGTGTCAGAGAGGTTGTCTCAGTCATTTATTATACACTCTATCCCTAGGACTAATGCAGATAGAACCGCCACCGTTAAAGACTGTATAAGCTTGTCGGAGATATACTCTTCATCCTTCCCCAGCAAAGCCCAAAACCAGTAGCGCCATTTTAAAGTTCATTAAGCCCAGCATGATAAACACTGTTTTTGCAAATTGAAAGCCATTTTCGCCAGTTCGTTTGCCTTTCATTATGAATTATCGATAAATAAAACCGTTTTTTGATAAAAATAAGCCACATAGCGATAAACTTCGTCACCTTGTCGATATCTATAAGTTTGATTGATTTACCTATCACTTATACTTAAGCTAAACTTAATAAAATTCATCGAGTTAAATTAGCAAGCATCGAAAAACAATGACAATTGAAAATTTAATGATTTCTATTTTTTTTATTTTCAATATATAAATAAAAGCATTAATGATGTAATTATTTATATAAGAAAACTGTCATTAATTTAGCTAAGAACTGAATCGTTTAATTTCACCGATAAATAACGTCAATAGCAATTAGTGATGATTACACATAAAAACACGCAATAATCACTAACATCTATAACAAATAGTTAAAATAATAGTTAATAATATTATTATGTGATTTGAATCTAATTTTTATTCTTCAGCTATTTTTATCTTCATAAGTTTAACCCGTATCATATTATCTCTTGCATCTCTTTGAATATAATAACCAAATTGATATAATTCCAGATAACATTGTAACTATGCGTTATTTGTTTTATGCTTTTTCCATTATTATTCCTATAATTTTTTACCTTTGTATCTTTTGAATTTAGTTAATTAAAAAATAAACATATGCCTACGGGTGATGATTTTTTGGATATTCCACCAAAATTAATATGTGAGTGAGCAAAATGGCTAATAAAGAGTTTTTTTATCAAGAACCGTATCCGTTGTCTGAGGATAAAACCGAATATTACCAAGTCTCTGATCAATATGTTTCTGTAGAGCAATTTGCTGGAAAGCAAATTTTAAAAATTGAGCCAGAGGCTTTAACCCTTCTTGCTGAACATGCAATTTATGAATCACAATTCTTTTTAAGACCTGCCCACCAAAAACAAGTTGCAGCTATCTTAGAAGACCCCGAAGCCAGTGAAAATGATAAGTATGTCGCCCTGCAATTGCTGCGTAATGCTGAAATTTCCGCAAAAGGGGTTCTACCAAACTGTCAAGATACCGGAACGGTTGCGGTTGTTGGGAAAAAAGGCCAGCAAGTCTGGACTGGCTGTGATGACGAAGAATACCTCTCTCGAGGAATTTATAACGTATTCCAAAACGAAAACTTGCGTTTTTCTCAAAATGCCCCACTGGATATGTTCAACGAAGTTAATACAGGCACCAACTTGCCGGCTCAGTTTGATATTTTTGCCACCACAGGCGATGAATACCATTTCTTGTTTGTCAACAAGGGCGGTGGCTCGGCAAATAAATCAGCCCTTTATCAAGAAACTAAAGCAACACTAACCCCTGCTAAGTTAAAGAATTTCTTAATTGATAAAATGAGAAACTTAGGGACAACCGCTTGCCCACCTTATCATATTGCATTCGTGATCGGCGGAACTTCAGCAGAAACAACACTGAAAACAGCCAAGCTCGCTTCGGCAAAATACTATGATAACCTGCCAACCACAGGGAATGAGTATGGCCGTGCTTTTCGCGACATTGAGCTAGAAAATGAGTTATTAGAAGCTTCACGTCACCTTGGTTTTGGTGCACAATTTGGCGGTAAATATTTTGCTCACGATGTACGTGTTATTCGCTTACCTCGCCATGGTGCCTCTTGCCCAATCGGTTTAGCGATCTCTTGCTCAGCAGATCGCAATATCAAAGCAAAAATCACCAAAGACGGCTTGTGGCTGGAGAAAATGGAACATAACCCAGCACAATATATCCCTGAGTCTATGCGCAATCAGACAGAAGGGACCGTAGTTCATATCGACCTCAACCGACCAATGAACGATATTTTGGCCGAGCTGAGTAAACACCCTGTCTCAACTCGCGTTTCTCTCAGTGGTCCACTCATCATCGCACGCGATATTGCACACACTAAGCTCAAAGAGCGATTAGATAACGGTGAAGAGCTACCACAATATTTTAAAGACCACATGGTGTATTACGCAGGACCTGCGAAAAAACCTGAGGACATGGTTTCTGGCTCCTTGGGCCCAACCACAGGAAACCGTATGGACCCATATGTTGACCTCTTCCAATCTCATGGTGCAAGCATGTTGATGTTAGCGAAAGGCAACCGAACCCAAGCGGTAACTGATGCCTGTAAAAAACATGGCGGTTTCTACTTAGGCAGTATCGGTGGCTCAGCCGCAATACTGGCGCAAGAATATGTAAAAAGCCTAAGTTGCTTGGAATACCCAGAATTAGGAATGGAAGCGATTTGGAAAATGGAAGTTGAAGGGTTGCCAGCCTTTATTCTTGTGGATGACAAAGGAAATAATTTCTTTGAACAAGTCCAAGATGAATCATGCCGTAAATGTATTAAATAGCATTTACCACAGGATAGTAAGGAAATACATTAACTTTCATTAGTTTATTTTAATGTATATTGTCGTCCAAAAGAGCAGGTTGAGGCTGTAATTTAACCTGCTCTTGCCTATTCGTGCTAGTAATAATTAATACGCGCAATCGTCGAAGCGCTAAATGCCCCTGTTTTAACTGTATTCACTTTCTTAATTATTGCGCTGTAATCACGAGTTACTGATGTTCTCCCCTGAGGTAAACTACCGAAAAAATCGAAATAATTAAATTTTACTAGGTTACTTTTATCATCCATGATAATCAAATTAGTGCCATTTTTTAAATCAATCGCATACTCACCATTTAAGGGAGCTGTCGTTTCGAAATTGATATTCATTGAGAAATTATCTAAACAACCTCTTTTCACTGCTTGAATCTGAAAGTCCTTTTTAAATTCTTTACCTTGATTAAGCTCAGTGATCATCAACTGGCCAAAATCAATCTGCTGAGATTCAGGGTAAACTTTAATATCTGCACCACATTTTAAGAAACGGATACCCCTTAGCCCAGAGATAGAATATCGTAAGTTTTTTGCTCCTGGGGTCAGGTTAATCCCCCCGCTGCCATCAAATTGGAAAACAGTAAACTCATTGTCACCCTCATAATACCCTGATGGGGGAACTGTTCCTGTCACTTTGATATATAAAGTGAAAGTCACAGTAACAGTCACATTTTGCTTACCACTAATTGGGGGAGTTCCTAAGCTCACTTTTTGTTTGTCATGCTCGAGCAATTCACCTTGATAGTTAGCGCCTAATAACAAACCTGTGCCTAATTTTTGTGAAGTCGGATTAAAGTACATATGTACTACGTCAACCATATTGCCAAGAACGTTATCGCAAAATACAGTAACCGTCATTGGGTCCGATTGCCAAATAATTGAGCCTGCTTGGGTATCTGAAGGAATAGCCAGCTGACCCACAGGCACTGCGGGCTTAATGACTACCCCTGTTCCTGCCTCTACACAGTCTAAAGAAAATGCTTTTGAACTAATAAAAACGAATAAAAATAAAAAATAGCAACCATATTCTTTTAGTAACTTGTGTATCATAATTTATACACCTTTTATAAATAGGTAATATTCAAGGTAATTTGCGTTTTAATATTACCCACCGTTAATTCATTTCTTGTAAGATAGCTTTCCAGCATGGAATAGAAGGTAATTTGCTGATTATCATCAAAATAAACAGGGTAGTTGCGATATTCGCCATTTGGAACAATATTACCGTCTTTATCCATGAGACGAATGCCATAACCGTTTAGTAAGGTTTTACCGCCAAATAAATTACGATCCGTGCTACTTGTTGGCTCCGAAATAAACATAATACGAACTATCGGTTCTCTATCATCGCGTCCGCGACTGGGGAAAATGCAATCATCAAATTTTAATTTGATCTCTTGCTTAGGGCTGCGATCCCCGATTTCATTAAAGTAATTCAGAGAAATAGGCCCTAATTCAACATTTTGAGCTATCGTTGAGAATGTAATTTTACAGGGTAGTGAAATCACATTTCCGATAAAATTCAGATCGCCTTTTAGCATGCTACTGTCTGCATATGCATGACTACCAAACAGTGTTGACATCAAAAGACACATTGAAAAGTAGCAATTTCTCATCTTTAAAACACCCTATTTACTGTCCTTTGATAGTTGACATATAGATGCAGTACACTGATAACTCAATATTTTCATGCCACCAAAATCATCCATATACCCCACATATAATTGATTAAAACTCGCTGTGGGCACGCCCACGCTTGCTTTTGAAAATGGCGCTATCATAACGCTTTCAAAACCCGGAAAATTTTTCTTATTACTGGCACTAAGGTAACCTAAGGTCACATAGTATTTAGTTGGATTTTCAATCACTAATTGCCCACCTGTATGGGTATATTTCAGTTCTTTCGCCCATATTTTTTCACTGTTATTTTCAATTTGCGCTGGCCGATAAAACATTTTTAAACGGCTTTGGATAGCGATTTGAACAATATTTTCTTTTTCAGCAACAGGGGGAATTTCACGTACATTTAAATAGAATAATGATTCTCTATCCTGAGGCAGTAAATCTACCCCTCGGGTTTTCACAATTTTAATTTGGTTTTTTGCCGTGGGTTCAACCCGTTGCATTGGTGGTAATACAGTAAAAGGCTCTGAGATTTTGTTCCCTTTTTCATCTTCCATCCATGATTGAGCTAAATAGGGCATTGTTTTACTTTGATTATTAATCACCAAGCTCATTGATTTGTCTTTACCTGAAAAAATAATTCGAGTGCGGTCAATATTGATTGCAGCGAATGTAAATTGCATCCCAATTAAAACTAAATAAAAACCGAATACAACCTGATATTTTTTACTCATAAATTTGTCCTTTAATGACAAGGGATCAAAATTTTCCCCTGATTTAATTCAATAATATTGGGTAAATTTAAACTGCACTGTTTAGCGCCCCCCGCCCATTTAACAATGTATTGTTTATTAGGATTAATACCGGTTAAATATACAATTCCATTATCAGCGATAATGCCGACTTCTCTACCAGTGCCTACTTCAATAACACTGGTTCCTAACGGTGGAGAATGACCATGACTTAAGCGAATCGCCGCTAAAATACGTTGACCTTGGCTCGCTCTGATTTTTTGATAACCGATTGCGCCTTCCGTCAGTGTTTTGCCAATGATGTTGTCATTCACATCCACATCATCTGGCAATGTGTTCATATCGATATAAACATCTGAATTAGAAAAACTATTTAGACTGGTTGCTACACCGATACCATAACGGTTAGTAATTGATTGGCCATTATCGATAGAAATTCCCGCAACATTATCGCTATCAATCATAACCCTAGGTTCATTGTTGGTTCCGTTGCGGTGCAGTGCTGCGCCGTATTTAGTCGCCGTCATTGAGCCATACCAACTGCCACCAAATGAACGATAAGAGTTTATATTTTCTGTGACATTAACGTTTAACACGCCATATGCAGACGAATATTGATAACTACCACTAATATTCGGTTCTAAGCGCCCCAATTCATGCTTATTGCCCCCCAAACGCATACTCCAGTAATTGTTATTTATATTCTCACTGTAATACCCGACAGATTGGCCAACATTATGATCAGAATCGGAATATTGAGCGTCATAGCTAACAGAGCCCCCACTTTCTAGTGGTATTGAGAACGAGAGATAAACTTGGTTATCATCCGTTTTTTCATACTTAATTTTATTAAGGGACAAGGTTCCTGAAATATTTTTAACACTACCTAAATTTAATAGTTTGCTAAGACTCATACCAAAATTGGTCGTTGACTCACTATTCCAAAATTGATGATGCGTAGCATTAAAATAGAGCGTGACATCTAATGGGCTAATATATTGGTTAAAAGAGGCTGTATAGACATTTTTGTCACGCCTAAAATCAAGCAGTCCATTAACCGCGTCAATATATTGCGGCATAGTTAGAAATTCTTTTTCGGAGAATTTATACCCCGCGAAGGTGACTTGCGAGTTCGTTGACTCAAAACGTTTCGAGTAATTTAAACGGTAACTGTTACCTGAATAAGAACCATAATGGTTTAAATTCGCGTGAGTTCGCGTAATATCAAACGATATCGCACCAAACATATTCATATTTTGGCCAATTCCCATATTGAATGCTTGGTAATTGGTATTATTGATTGTGGCAATCAAACCACCAAAAATAGAGGTATTACCTAATACCCCATAGGATGCCTCACCCGATATAAACCTCGGTTCTGTTTTTTGAGAACGCCCAAATGGGTCAGATTTACCAATAGCAAATTTATATAAAACCTGCCCTTGTCGGGTCAAAAAAGGCAGTGATGCAGCAGTGACCTGATAAGTGGTTTTGGAGCCATCCTCTTCATCAATAGTCACATCTAAAGTTCCTTGAACTGCCTCTGTAATATCTTGAATATTAAAGGGGCCTGGCGCAACTTGTGTCTGTTTGATGACACGCCCATTTTGAGAAACCACCACCACCGCGTTTGTTTTAGCTACCCCTGTGACTGGAGGCGCATAACCACGTAAAGACGGTGGTAACATACGGTTATCACTAAAAAAAGAAGCACCAATATAGCGGAAACTATCAAACAAGTTCGTTCTCAAATAAGTTTCACCGAGTAAAACTTTAGCGCCAATTTGAGGGAGCGCTCGAAAAGCATATATTTGAGTCCAATCAAAACGTTCATTTTTCATTCCATTTACACGGTTATATTGATATTGGTAATCTGCTCGAAAACGCCAAGCGCCTAAGTTGAGCCCTGTTGTTCCATTACTACTACCACTAAATGTATCTCTGCCATTTTTGGGTGAAAAATAGTTAGCAAAAAGATTGTAATCAATGAATGTCCCTGTAATTCCATTTTCCCATTGAGAAGGCGGAACCCAATACGGGTCATCGTAATCTAACCATGCTTGGGGAATTGAAAATAATATATTCTGATTTTCTTTATCAAACCGATAAGTAATATCTGACTGTTGAGATAATTCAATACACTGACCATGATTATTTTGCAGAAATTTATTCTTAATTTTCTTTTTTAATGCAAGAATGTTAATCATTTCAGGTGTAATACAGAGTGTTGAATTATCTTTACTCTCTTCGATAAACTTAATTAAGTATTGGCCAAATAATTTCCTACCATTAAGTGTTATATCTGCAAGGTATTCACCCGGTGGTATAAAATCAGGATTTGCAAATTGGCTTAGGTCAATGTTTCCTCTATCTTCTGCATCAATAATGTTCATATTAAATTCTACTGCTCTTGCGACTCCCAAAAAGGAAAATGCTAGAGTGATCGAAATTAATATTTTATTTATTTTAAACTGAGGCAATAAAGACATGCAATTCCCTGTCAAAAAATGAGAAACTAAATAGCAACGAGAAAATAACAGACAACTAAATGCCTGTTATTTAATCTATAGAATTACAAGTAATTTAATGCATAAGTTGCTTGAGAAATAATACTTCCTGTTTCTACTTTATTGCCATTCGCTTCAACACGTGCACTAAAAGACAACTTGTTAGGGCCATCAACTAATGGGATATCTACACTTTTATCACCCACTTTCATTGTTGAACCATCAGCATTGATCAAGCGTACGCCAACACCTTTAGAAGTCCCTGTGTTTGCTAATAATTCTCTCACGGTTGTATCTGGAGTCCCATTAAAAGTGACTTGAACTTTGCTGACAGCAGGGAACACCACTTGGTCAGAAGTATTTTTCACTTCACCTAAGTCACAGTTTTCTAACAAAATATTATACTGAACACTTTGGCTAAATTTATTACCTGTTTCTAATACTTTATTAGCAACTTGGCCAAGGTCTACATTAACAGTGCCGTCACCAGGAAGTGTACATGGTGCATTGATCACTTTACCAGTAAAGTTAATCACACCGCTTCCTTGGTCAACAGGCGCTGCATTTGCGACACCAAATGAAGAAGCAATAATTGTAGCCAATATAATCTTAGTTAATTTCATTCATATTTTCCTATAAAAAGACAACAGATATACCAATCACCTAATAATAAATATAATTATTAAGTCGATATTTTTTCGCCATGAATATAATAAAAACACGACAATTAATAAACGTCGTAAAAGTCACGTTATAAAAAACATATAATTACTAAATTTATATTTATTTTTAATTTATTAATTATAATTAGCACATTAATAATAACTTAATTAATCTTATTATTAATAAATGCGTCATCAATAAAAAAACAAATCATTTCCGTATCTAAAGCATTAGCAAGCATGTGAAGGTTTTCAATATTAATATTGCATTCACCTCTTTCATAGCGCGAAATTTGTTGTTGGCTCACACCAACAAGATTCGCTAGTTCAATACCAGAAAGCCCTAAATACTTTCTTCTTTTTCTGATTTCTCTGCCTACGATTAGATTTACATTTATCATCAACTATAGCCCAAGATAACTTAAATATTTAACGGCTAAACTCTATAACAGATCAGGAATATTTAGTGTAATTAAATTTTCACTTGAAGGTGAAAACAAAAATAGAACAAATCAGTTAAAACACAAAATTTAAGTTAATTATAATTTTTAACATATAAAAGTAAAACTGTTTATAACGATCAATAAAATAAATTAAAGTCAACAAAACCTATCAATATTCACCCGTTTAAGTTTAACTTTAAAGATAAGAAAAAATATACATTTTTGATATAATTCAAATCCATAATCATGATTCGCACTTTATATCTAACCTCATGATTTAAATAAATTTAAAAAAATAACAATCAGTAATTGTAATATGTTTTTATCTCAATTAATTTATCATTATCTATGAATTAAGATATTTATTAAAATCATTATAATATATATCGCTACCAATAAGTACTTGTGCTTATTTTTATTTTTAAATTAATTTATTTTTTACATTTTTATTTTTGTTTAAAAATACCATTGTTAGTGGTTATTTTAATTTTATTATATTTATAAATAGAAATTAAAGGTATTTTTACATATCTTAAATAAAAATACGGCAGATAAAAAAAAGAATTTTTAATAATTATAGAACCACTTTATTACTATAATTTGCTATTTATTTGTTTTACACGTTTTTTATTCATTAAACCCATTAAATATCCTAAAGTTAAAAAAATAATAACTATTACCTTTCGATATATCCCTTAAATAACAACGAGTTAAATTCATTTCAAATTGTAACAAATCGAGAAATTTTATTTCGTGTAAAATGATTAGTTTTACCGAGTATAGCTAAATCATTTTCAATTAAACATAGATACTTATTAGAAACACTAATAAATTGCAATGATAAAAACACTAATTCAATAACCATTAGTTATTGAATGGGAAAATAACTCATTATTTTTCTCTGCTATAACATGATTTGATCTTCTTAACTAAGGAGATACCAAGGAAAGACTTATGCAGACACCATCATTACTTCGCGTTGCCACAGTTCAATTTCAACATCGCCCTAGTGATAAGAAATACAATTTGGCATGCATTCATCAATTTATAGATCAAGCGGCACAACAGAACGTAAAAATATTGGTACTACCCGAAATGTGCATCACAGGTTATTGGCATGTACCTAAATTACCCGATTCCGCCGTTTATGAGCTTAGTGAAACATTACATGATAGTCCGTCTCTGGCTCCAATTCGCCAAAGAGCTACTGAATTAGACATGATTATTGGCGTAGGACTGATTGAAAAAGGCCTAGATGGGAAATGTTATAATACATGGGTCGCTTGCATGCCGGATGGTCAATACCATGCCCACCGAAAATTACATGCGTTTGAGCACCCCGTTATACATAGTGGAGATAGCTATACCGTTTTCGATACACCGTGGGGAGTAAAAGCAGGGATTTTAATTTGTTGGGACAATAATTTAATTGAAAATCCACGTGCTAATGCACTCTTAGGCGCGGATATCATTCTTGCTCCGCATCAAACGGGCGGAACACATTCAAGTAGCCCATATGGTATGAAACCGCTAGATTTGAGTCTTTGGAAAAATAGAAAACAGAACCCACAAGCTTTGTTCGATGCTTGCCAAGGGGAAAATGGTCGAGGATGGCTTATGCGTTGGCTACCCGCTAGAGCTCATGACAACGGCGTATTCTATCTATTTAGCAATGGCGTTGGCTTAGATGATGACGAAATTCGTACCGGCAATGCAATGGTGATTGACCCCTATGGCCGAATTATCAATGAGAGTTTATTAGTTGAGGACGACATGGTCATAGCTGATCTTGACCTCAATTTGCTACCGACATCAAATGGCCGTCGCTGGCTGACAGGGCGACGACCAGAGCTATACAGAGTCATCACTGATATCTTGGGGTATGAAACTGATATGCGTCGTGTTCGTTTCGCTTCTCAGAATTCCCCAACAATAAGGCACAAAAAATAGCATCCATTTACAAAATTAATAACTGTATAGCGTCTTATTGGCAACCCATATAATATACAGTTCATAAATTTCTAGTGAGAGGCTAAAGGCAAGCACTTATGGATACTCGGCTCCTACGCGCATTTATTATTCTTGCTGACACGGAAAATTACCGTGAAGCCTCATCACGTTTATACATCAGCCAGCCGGCTTTAACCAAGCAAATTAAGTTATTAGAAAACCAACTGGATTTAAAACTATTTGAGCGAGGACGCCATGGTGCAATGCTTACCGAGCACGGTCGAATATTGTTGCCTTATGCGAAACAAGCTCTAAACCACATGGCAGAGTTATTAAACCAAGCCATCGTACTTAGAGAAACACCCCCACTCTCTTTAAATGTTGGATTTGGTATTTCAACCTTCCAAGAGGCCTCTTTTTTTGTTGCTCGCCTACAGGAACAATTACCAAACTTAACGATTCAACTGGATGATATGCCATCAGATACGATGAGGGAAAAGCTTCATCAACATCAACTAGATATTGCATTTATCCGCTTCGATCATCAAGATTCAGTAGACAGCCTTGTCAGCCACCCATTAAAAACAGAAGTACTTGCGCTCGCCATTGCTAAAGATCACCCACAAAATTCAGCTATTAATGATTATTTAACCCGCTACCCTTTGTTAATGTTACGTGCCGAGCGTGGATTTGGTCTTTATCAACAAATCCAACAGTATCTACAATCTGAAAATATCCACATCGCACCACTACAAGAGGCGAATGACATCCAAACTTTAGTTGCCTTAGTTACAGCTAAAATTGGCATTAGTCTTGTTCCTTTTAGTGCAAGACATATTGGTGGAGAAAATATCGATTTCATTCCTATTCAGCACAACCCCAATGCTAAATGGCAAATTGCTGTCGTGTGGCAAACCTCATTGCCTAAAGCATGGCAAACCACCTTTGAGAGATTGCTTGAGGAAATTCACGTTAAATTCGCTAACGATTCTTAATACGAAGAACTCCGTAATTCCTATATATTAAATAATTAAACTCTGATATTTATTGTCATTATCTTCGTTAGATAGGCTCTACATTATATGTCTGGTAATAATTCAATCACACCACTAAAAATTATTGCTTCTGGTGTGGCACTACCTGAAAACAAAATTTACTCCTCAATGCTTGATGAAAAACTCAATAAACCCAAAGGGTTTGTTGAAAAACACTCAGGGATTGAATACCGTTATCACGCTAACAATACCGACCCCCAAGCATTGTTAGCCGCCCGAGCAATTCAACATGCATTGAACACCAATCATATTGATCCTAAAAGTATTGATATGCTAATCAATGCATCTGCAATTCCTGTGCAAGCACTACCTTGCTCAGCAGCGCATATTCTTGAACAATCAAATTTAAATCAGGGTATTGCCTGTTTTGATGTTAACTCCAGCTGCATCAGTTTTATCACGGCATTGCAGGTGGCGGCTGGCTTATTGGCGACCCATGTTTATCAGCGCATTGCGATTGTTTCGGCAGATATTGCGTCGCGAGGCATCGATTGGCAAGACAAAGAATCTTCCTTAATTTTTGGCGATGGTGCGGCTTGCGTGATCGTTGAAAAAGGGGATGGGACAAGTGGAATTATTTCCTACACTCATACAACTTACACCGCAGGTATCGACCTTTGCGAAATCCGTGCAGGAGGGACAAAACGTAATCCTCGAGCGGGTATGACAGAAGATGATTTCTTATTTCATATGCAAGGCAAAAAGCTATTTCGCCTAGCCTCCTCGCTGATTGACGATTTTATGCAACAAGTTTTCCATGAGTCAGGCTTACAATTGAAGCAAATAGGTACCGTCATTCCACACCAAGCTAGCCATTTATCATTAGAACATATGCGCCAGCGCGTAGGGGTTACGACTGACCAACTGATTGATATTTATCGTCACCGAGGTAACCAAGTTGCCGCTTCAATTCCTTCTGCACTGCACGAAGCGATTATCACTGGCCGTTTCTATGAAAAACAAAGTGCGATGTTGATCGGCACTGCTGCTGGCCTTGCGTTATGCGCCATGGTACTGGTTCCATGAAAATACTCATCACGGGAGCCACTAGCGGTCTAGGCCGTAATGCTTGCGAGTACTTACTTCAAAGAGGCGTCGAGGTCATCGCCTGTGGGCGAAATCAACAAGCTGGCCAGCAACTGAGCGATATGGGCGCGACTTTTATTGCGCAAGAACTCGCAGAGCTCACCCTACAAAACGCCAAAAAAATGATGGCAGGCTGTGATGCAGTTTGGCATTGTGCTGCGCTTTCTTCTCCTTGGGGAAAACGCCAAGATTTTGAAAATACCAATGTACATGCGACTCGTATTCTCGCAATGGCGGCGGGCGAAGCAGAAGTCCCTCGTTTTATTCATATTTCTACCCCTGCAATTTATTTCAATTTCACACACCAACAGAATATTGCTGAATCCACGGTTAATAAGCATTTTGCTAATCAATATGCGAGAACAAAGTACTTAGCTGAAACCATTATCGAACAATGTGTGACCAAGTTCCCCGCGACTCGCTACACTATTTTGCGCCCTAGAGGGCTATTTGGCCCTCATGATCGCGTGTTGCTGCCACGCCTATTGGCTCAAATTAAATCACGCAATGGGAAATTGGTATTACCTAATGGTGGTAATAACCATTTTGACCTAACTTATGTCGGTAATGTGGTTCACGCTATGCAACTCGCGACACACCAGTCTGATTTAAAAAGTGGTGAAATTTATAACATTACCAATCAACAGCCACAGGCTTTAAAACACACATTGCAGCAGTTATTTGGAGAACTCAATCTATCTTGTGAGATCCGTTCAGCGCCTTATCCTCTCTTATATGGGCTGGCTGCAACCTTAGAGTTCATCGCTCACTTTACAGGTAAAGAGCCGCTACTAACACGCTATAGTCTAGGAGCTGCCTATTTCACCATGACATTGGATAACCAAAAAGCCCAGCAAGAGCTTGGATATTATCCTTTATATACTATGCAGCAAGGGATCTATCTAACCGCTAAATGGCTTAAGCAGGAGAATTCATGTTAACCATCCACCAATATGAAGTAGGTTATTGCACGCATCCGGGGTGTGTCGCCCTAAAAGGTGCCAGTTTTAAATCCTGCAAATTCCCTGCAAGAGCATGGTTAATTGAAGATGAAAACCAGCGTTGGTTATTCGATACCGGCTATGCCACACATTTTTATGATCACACACGCGATGGCATTATGCGGCTATACCGCGCAGTTACCCCTGTTTATTTCGAAAGCCAACAGGCGCTCGTGAACCAACTGGCGGGTGATGGTATTCACCCCAAAGATATTAACGGTATTATTTTGTCTCACTTCCACGGTGACCATATTGCAGGGCTACGGGACTTCCCGAACCTACCAATTATTTGTTCGGGGGATGGGTGGGCTAAAACCCGCAAACTCACCGGCTTTGCGGCATTGAAGAATGCCTTTGTTAGCGGCCTATTACCCGATGATTTTGAACAACGCACTATGTTCTATGAAGGGTTTGAGAAAACGAGTCTACCTAGCGAATTACAAGTCTTAGGTCAGGGCTACGCCGTTAATACTGAAAAAACCTTATTGATCGTACCACTTCCCGGCCATGCCGCAGGTCACATTGGTTTATGTGTATTAACACAAGCGGGTTGGGTATTGCTGGCAGGTGATGCGGCTTGGTCACCAACTAACTATAAACAGTTACGTGGCCCAATGGCGATTGCCAATATCATCATGGATGATAAACACGCTTATTATCAAACCTTAAATAAGTTACATGAGATAGATAAACAAAATATTGTTATTCAACTTTGTCACGAGGGTGAGTTGCTGTGATCCTCTCTATGCTTTGGCATTACTGGCGTGCACGTCATTTAAAATTTCAAACTCGTGATGAGCTAGAAGCCTATCAACAACGACGTTTAATATCATTTAAACATAATGTATTAGCAAAAAGCCCTTATTTTCAACCTTATATTCATCAAGAATTACATGATTTCCCCATCATGAATAAACAAATAATGATGGATAATTTTGATGAAATGAATACCGCAGGGCTCTCTAGCCAAATCCTGCTCGATTGTGCTCAAAAGAGTGAACAGTCTCGTGATTTTGCACCTAAAGTCGGCAAATATAGTGTGGGTTTATCTTCAGGAACATCAGGACGACGAGGCCTGTTTGTGGTTAGCCCAGAAGAACAAAATGTTTGGTCAGGGAGCATGTTGGCCAAAATGCTGCCAAAAGGATTATTCAATGGTGAAAGAGTCGCTTTATTTTTGCGCGCCAACAATAACCTATATGAAAGCGTTAATAACCGGTGGATTTCCTTACGCTTTTATGACCTTTTTGCCGATTTTCGACAACAATTAGTTGCGCTTGAGCAATACCAACCGTCAATCATTGTTGCCCCAGCGCAAGTTCTTTGTGCCATCGCCGAGGCAATAAACCACCAGCAAATCCACGTAAATGTACAAAAAGTGATCTCGGTGGCAGAAGTCTTAGAACAACATGATAAACAGAAACTACAACGTTGTTTTCCCCATGTTGCCGAGGTTTACCAAGCGACTGAAGGTTTTTTAGGTTGCACATGCCCTCATGGCACATTGCATTTAAATGAGGCCTTTATACACATTGAACCAAACTGGCTGGATCATGCTCGTTTTTCACCGATTATTACCGATTTCACCCGCAAAACACAGCCTATCGTGCGTTACCAACTCGATGATGTTTTAGTCATAAGAAAAACGCCTTGTCCTTGTGGCTCCCCTGAGTTAGCTATCGAACGTATTGAAGGACGCTGTGATGATTTACTGCAACTCCCTGATCATCAAGGTCATACAATCACTATTTTTGCTGATCCTTGTGCACGAGTGATGGTGAACCATCTCCCCCTTAGTGCTGATTTTAGACTAACTCAACAAGGCCATCTACTATATTTACAAGCCGAGTGCGCACACACGGAATTAATTCATTGTCAGCAACAACTTGAAAATTATTTCACAAGCCAACACGTTGATGTCACTAAATTACATTGGGAATTATCATCAAAGCCTATTGAACAGACACTTTCTATCAAAAAAAGGCGGATCATTCGCAAGGGGAGCTTATGAATAGCAAAACATTATTCACACGCCTTCTATGTTGCTTAATCGGTTGGGGAACCGTTGGTGTTGTGTATAACTATACGGGCCGACCTACGGATAAAGCTCATGTTTTAGCACCGAGCATGGTTGATAATGCCTTCTTTTTCGCTCCCGAGGCTATCTGGTTTTATCTCTCTTTCTTTGTGTTTATACCTCTTGGTTACCTTTGTTGTCGCAAAGAACGCGTTCGCCCATTGATGGTAGCAATGCAACTGTGTGCATTGATTTCCGGGGCGATTTATTTGCTGTATCCTACCACCATGCTGTATCACGATTATGACGTGTCGACGCTTTCAGGGCGGGCGCTATCTGTCTTAATAAATATTGATAGCCCACAAAATTTATTACCCTCTTTACATGTCTCATTGACCCTTATCGTGCTGAATGCATTATGGTCAACACAACAAAAATTTCACACGTTACTTTATAGTCTTTGGGCTATCGCAATTTGCGTCTCCGTATTAGTACTAAAGCGCCATTTGTTTATTGATATCGTGACGGGAACCGCCACGGCAGGTGGGGCATTACTGATTGTTTACATCACAAAATACGGCTTAGAGAGAAACCGCCGATGAATGAATTAACTTTTCCTATTATTTTCATGCTAGCTGTAGTGATCGCTGAAGGACTGGTGATAGCAAAAACACAAAAGGGCACTGTCAGTTGGCAAGAGTTAGTTTTCAACCTTAACTCAGGCCATATCATGTTGTGGCTATTTAGAGGATTAGAGCTGTTTTGCTATGGTTTTGTGGTCAGCCACTACTCATTCCATCTGGTCGAAAACTGGCCTACCGCGTTAGTGTGGGTTTTTACCATTTTTGCATGGGATTTTGGCTTCTACTGGCTGCACCGCTTACATCACACTTATCGTATTTTATGGGCCGTCCATGTGGTTCATCACCAAGGAGAACACTACAACCTCTCTTTGGGCGTCCGTAATTCATGGTATTCATCACTAACATCAATTCCATTTTTCATGTTATTGGCACTGATGGGCATCCCACTCGAGGTCTTCATCACCGTATCAATATTACACTATACCATTCAATTTTTTAATCATAGTGCTCTTATTCCACGCCTTGGCTGGCTAGAAAAAGTGATGGTAACGCCTCAGCACCACCGTGTTCACCATGTTAAAGAGGGGCATTATTCTAATCGTAATTTTGCGGGGAGCTTTATCTTTTGGGATAAGCTATTCGGCACATTTTCCAAATTACCCGAAGAAGAACACCATTTTGGCATCAAGGGCACTCCCGCATCCGAGAACCCTTTTATCGATAGTAATTTACCTTTTTGGAAAATGGTTCGCCGCCAGCGAAAGCCCTCAGAAAAACCGGCTCCACTATTTCGCATCAACCAATTTTCTCTGGTTATAGGAACTTTACTTCTATTCATTTTAGTAATTGGCTATGTTTACCTTTATGGTTATGGCTACCAAGGTACTACACTGCAACAAGCGATTTTATTCGTTCTCTTAGCATTAGGAACCGTTGCCTTATCAGGAATTTCAGATGGACGTAAAAGTGGCCTCATTAGCTGGTTTTTCATCGCTTGCTCATTACTGATTTGCGTATTATTCGTTTGGCAATGGACAACCCCTTTCTGGGTGTTTGCTACCTGTGCATTGTGGCTACACAGTTTATTGATATTAATCGGGGTTGGCCGAAAACCAATACAGGTGCTGAATGTCTCTTGAACCACTAAGGCCATTAGGCTATCAACATCGCCATGATCAAGCGTTTAAAAAAGCACTGAATGCCGCGGCTAATCAGTATTTAAAAGAGAGCGGCGATCATCGTTTTGCTGACGTGCGCTTTTATGCCAAAAGCCTCATCTTAGTTGTGTGTTGTTTGGGTAGCTACGCCGCTGCATTATGTATCAATGTACCGTGGTTTTTTTTCACTTTTTACCCTCTGTTTATCTGTTTCGCCTTACTACTTGCCATCAATTTAGTCCATGATGCATCGCATAATGCCATTTTTAAACGGGCAAAAGCCAATTATTGGCTGAATTTTTTGGTCACCATTCCCCTTGGTTTAGACCCCGAGTGTTGGCGTGTTCGGCACATTATTTTTCACCATGCCCATACCAATATTCGTCATTATGATTTGGATATTGAAGAAAATTTTGTACTACGCCAAACGCCATACCAACGCTGGTACCCATTCATGCGAGCCCAACACCTTTATTGGCCTCTCGTTGCTGCGATGACTTTCCCTGCACTCATCTGGTTTTTTGACTGGCTAGATAGATTCAACGGAACGCGGGTTGCCCCTCATATGCGTCATCAAGGAAACCTCGGTATTTTGACTTTTTTAATAGCTAAGGTACTGCACCTGCTAGTAGCCATTGCGATACCGGCATGGGCTATTCCAGATATTGGCTTAGGCACCTTATTGCTCACCTATATTATTAGCCAAATGTTTGCTTCATTGATATTCGTTGTATTAATACTGGGGACGCACTGGGCGAAGGCAACATTTTATACCCCACCGAGAGAGGGAAATATGCCTCATGGGTTTTATGCACACACCTTTTCAACTACTTATGATTGGGAAACCACACCTCGCTGGCTAACCTATTGGTTAGGGGGCTTGAACCTCCACCTAACTCATCATTTGTTTCCAAATTGGAATCACCGCCACTATCCCGCTCTTGCTGAAATTATCGAGCGAACGGCCAAACAGTTTTCGATGGATTATCACTGCATTAGTGCGAAAGAGTTATTTGTCTACCAACAACGCTTTTTAAAAGAGATGGGAGCAGGCAAACAAGTCGATGAGCACTGAGTTTGCGATAACCTCAGCGCCCCATTTTTCTCATTCACTTATCAATAATAATATTTTGGTTTATAACGCCTTGCTCACTGTTGCCTACCATTTGCGAAAATTTATCCAGCGGATCAGTACGCAGCGCATACAACCGTTTTAACGCAAATGGGTTATCCCCTACTTTGACTTTTCCTTGAATGGTTGTGACAGCAAGGTATAACCCTGCTTCTTTTGCTGCATCCATCGCTGATCGGTTATAACCACCAAATGGGTACGCAAGGTAGCGTTGATCTGGCTCGAACTGGCTAAGCACTTTCATCGACCGTTTAAAATCCAGCATAATCGTATGCTCTTTACGGCTAAAAATAATGGGGGAATTGTGGTTATCTAAACGGTGTAAAAAATGGGTATGCGATTGAATATTAAATACATCCTGGCTATTTTTAATTTCTTGTTTGCTCATAAACTGCAATGCATCCGCTGACCACTTTTGTGGCTGTGTTTTGACTCTTGATGAAATAACAAACAACGTTGCCTGCTGTTGATTATGCCGCAAAATGGGTAATGCATAACGGTAAACCGATTTTAGCCCATCATCAAACGTTAACGCCACGGCTTTACCCGGTAAGTTCGCGGACTTGTTCAAGTAATTTGCCACATCGTCTAATGACAATGTTTGATACCCAGCTTGTTTGAGGTAATTCATTTGCTCACTGAATGCTTCAAGTGATGTGGTGGTGGAAGTATGACGAAACAACTTATTTTCACCATCTTTTAAGATGTGATGATAGGTTAAAATTGGAATACCTTTGTCTAGCATTACATCATCTAACCGGATATAACCTAATCGGTCACCTAAGCGGATAGTCAACCACGCCACTTTTCCCCCTACTTTATCCGTTTTAATCATACGCGCTAATATGGGATAACGCAGGTTTTCCCATAAAGATGCGATTTGCTGACCATTCACATCCGTTGACCGGTAAACAGGGGTCTTTTCAGTCGTGATCAAATAATCATAAATAGGTTTTTGTAAATCATTCAATCTATCCACATCAGGAATATAACGAGGAGATTGGCTAGCAAGAGTCGTTGCTTTCACAAAGGCATAATCATTGCCGAATTGCATTGCACGATAATCACCAGCAGGAGTATAGGCGAAAAACCCGTGATCACGGTTAAGTTGTGCAACAGCTCGCATCTTACCTGCAACAGAAGAGAAAATAATTTCATCTTGTCTTGTTTGAACTAATGTCGGGGGAATATCCGCCAACTTCCAATCTTCTGTGTTGTTATTTATTTCGCTCGCCAGTGATTGAGGTAGGTAATTGGTGAATAATACACACAGTAGTAGTAATCGTTTAACCATTTTTCATCCACACTTAAATAGCGTTTTTCCGCAGCTATTCTAAACCGACTCAATATTTAACCCTATACCTCAACAAAAATTTTTATTTTCCTTAAAAATAAATAGATTACCTTCAATTTATGATAGCTATTACTCTTTTCCTGCTTCTGTATTTCAATTCCTTATCATTTCTTTTCCATTTTATTTTCAATTCCAACCATAAAGCTATTACACCAATTAAAGTATTTACCTATGAGTTATCATACAAAATAAAGAGATCTAGCTCATATTTATCAGTAAAAAACCTATTCTAGGCACAATCTGTAAATCATTTGACAGTTAATTGTATTTCCCACTGCTAGATTGACATCCAACCACTGTTCAATGCCAGGGAATAACAATGAAAATAAAAGAAATTAGTACCTTTATTATGCACGTACCAGTCACTAATGACTTGATTGGCGATTCAACCCATAGCATCACCCATTGGGGAATGCCCGGCGTCATGATCAAGACAGAGTGCGGCCTTGTAGGCTATGGGCACACCGGAACTCACGCAGATATCACGACAGATCGCTTAATTACCACCATCATTGAAGACGTGTTTGGCCCTATGTTATTAGGTGAAGATCCAACGGAAGTGCGTTATTTACACCGTAAGCTCACGCGCAGCTCCACCAACATTTGGGTGGGACGTGGTGGATTAATGCAAATGGCAATTTCCGCTATTGATATCGCTCTGTGGGATCTTAAAGCAAAAGCTGCTGATCAGCCTTTATGGCAGCTGTTTGGAGGATCAAAACACAATAAAGTTAATGCCTATAATACAGACTGTGGCTGGTTAGTGCGTAGCCAAGCAGATCTGGTTGATGATTGTAAAAAAATGATCTTCGAAGAAGGTTTTAAAGCCATCAAAATGAAGATTGGTAAGCCTGATCCGCGTGAAGACTTACAACGGATTGAAGCAGTTCGCCATGCAATTGGCGATGATATCGACCTAATGGTTGACGCTAACGGTAAATGGGATATCAGCATTGCTAAACAATATGGCCACCGTTTAAATGATTTCAATATCAAATGGTTTGAAGAACCACTATGGCATGACGACGTGGCAAGCCATAAGCAATTAGCGGCTTACATGGATACGCCTATCGCATTAGGTGAGTTGCTGTATCACAATGATTCATTTAAAGAATTTGTTCTTGCGGGTGCAGTCGATTATTTACAACCCGATGCCACTCGTTGTGGCGGTTTAACTGCAGTATGGGAAATTGCAGATTTAGGTATGGCCTTTAACTTACCTGTGACACCACATCATGGCGACATGATGCAAGCCCAACTGCACTTAGTCATGGCACATCCAGCCTGTTCATTACTGGAATTTATTCCGTGGACATTGGATTGCTTTGTTGATCCGGTTGAAGTCATTGATGGTGTTTATACCACCCCAACGACTCCGGGAGCAGGCACAACGTTAAAACCTGAAGCACTGGCTAAATTTAACGTGAAATAATAATAATACCCTTTTTCGCTATTTCATAACTAACACCACGAAAAAGGGAAATAAATAACAAGAATTATTCATTTTAAATTACTTATTTATACTCTAAATAATTCATGGTGCAGTTAGGCGACAAATGAATGAGACTCTAGGAGCCTACAGCAGTAGGTGACTAGTGTGAATGAGTGCAGTCAACAACACAGCAACTTGAAGTATGACGAATATATTAGCTCTATACTCTACTCTGCTGATAACTCAGTGGTGGGCTAAACACGTAATAAAAATGAATAGATAACATCATTACCTTATAAAAAACTGGGGTGAACCATGTCCACCAATACTGATCATTTATCATCGGCTACCAGCAAAGCAATACGAAAAATAATACCTATGGTGGTATTAATGTTTATATTGGCTTACTTAGACCGTTCAAATATTGGCTTTGCAAAACAAGAGTTTCAATTAACAACAGGGCTAAGTGATGCTGCCTATGCATTCGGTGCAGGGATCTTTTTTATCGGCTATGCGCTGTTTGAAGTCCCCAGTAATATCTTATTGTACCGTATTGGAGCTCGGGTGTGGCTATCGCGTATCATGGTCACGTGGGGATTAATTTCTGCCGCGATGATGTTCGCCCATGATGAGACCACTTTTATCATTTTACGTTTCTTACTGGGTGTCAGTGAAGCCGGCTTCTTTCCTGGGGTCATTTTATATTTGACCTTCTGGTTCCCACAGAATATTCGAGCTCGCGTCACCGGTTACTTCTTATTTGGAGCCCCTCTGGCATTTATCATTGGGGGCCCGTTATCCGGTTCATTACTGGCACTAGAAGGTTCTTCGTTCGCGTTTGGTTTATATGGTTGGCAGCTAATGTTCGTGGTGGAAGGCTTGCTCGCTTCCCTTGTCGGTATTTGGGTGTTTTTCTACCTTGATGACCGCCCAGAAAAAGCGAAATGGCTGACTGTGGAAGAAAAAAATGCGCTTTCGGCTCAGTTAGCAACGGAAGAGGATGCGAAAAAAGGCCACAGTCCGAAAGGTGCATTGAGTGCCCTGCTAGACATGCGTGTCCTGTATTTATGCTTAATTTGGTTCACCGTTCAGGTGTGTGGATATGGTATTTATTTTTTCCTACCAACCCAAATCGGGACTTTATTAGGTAGCAAAGTCGGTGTGTTAGTTGGCTTTGTGACGGCAATCCCACCGCTGTGTGCCGCCATTGCCGTTTATTATGTTCCTCGTATTTCAGAGCGCTTAAAAGAGCGTCGTAAAGTTGCCGCAATGACCTTTATGTTAGGTGCGGCAGGGATTGCAGTTTCAGGTTTATTCGATAGCATTCCAGTCATCGCTATTATTGCCCTGTGCGTGGCAGCAGCGGGCCACTTAGCAATGCAACCTCTTTATTGGAGCTTTCCATCGGCTTATTTAGGAGGAACCGCGGCTGCATCCGGTATTGCTTTGATTAACTCCGTGGGTAACTTAGGCGGTTTCGTGGCTCCCAACTTGCGTGTTTGGGCTGAAACAACCTTCGAATCAGCACGAGCTGGGTTATATTTTATCGCCTTCGTCGCCTTCATTGGTGGATTGTTTATTCTAACGTTGAAAAAGCTCGGTATTGAAAAGCGCTTTGAAGATTAGTGAATACGCTTTGTATTACTCCCGAGTCGTCATCGATGACTCGGGATTTTATATTTAATACACTTATGGTTTAACACATAAAAAAGATCGGGCAAATATTGCTATAGATGTTGATTGAATATAACCCCACCAAATGCCATGATAAAGCTAGCCTATGCATGTAGGGAGCATTCAAATGAACATTGCGGTACAAAATAGTCAGTTAATTTTGACCCATGAAAACATTCTTGAAATATTACAAACGAATAGCTGGTTTAATAACTTACCTGACTATTTGATTAGCGTATTAATGGAATGTGCAACCTTGCGCTATTATAGCGACAGTGAAATGGTTCACTACCAAGGCGACCCCGCTCGTGGGCTATATGCCGTGATCCAAGGCTCCGTTAAAGTGAGTTCTATCTCCACTGACGGCCGTGAATGCGTCTTCCGTTACCTTTCTCCAGGAAACTGGTTTGGCGAAATTGCCATGCTAGATAAATCGGCTCGCACACACGATGCGAAAGCCATCAGCCCTACGATCCTATTGACGATTTCGCCAAAAGACTTAGCGACCATTTTGGAGAAGTATCCAGTTTTTTACCAATCACTGAATATTTTACTGTGTAAAGTCATTCGTAATGCCTTTACCATCATTAATGACAGCGCCTTACTTTCGGTTTCGGCTCGATTAGCTAAACGCTTACTGAGCTTAGCCGAAGGGTATGGCGAGCCCCATGAAAAAGGCATTCAACTGAGTTTGTATCTTACCCAAGACGATCTCGCCACCATTATTAATACCACACGACAAACCATCAATAAGCGTTTGGTCGCATGGGAAAAATTAGGTTGGATTGATGCTAAATATGGGAAAATCATTTTAGTGAATCTCCCGGCTTTGAAGCAAATCTCTGAGGACGATGAAGAATAGCTAATCGTTATGGTCGACCGCAGGGCTTTCAGCAAAGAAATAACGATCCATGGTAAATTCAAAGTCGTCACTGGTCGCATTAAATAGCATCTTTTTGGTATTTTCCAAATGTTGCCACATGGCTTGCCGAGCCCCTTTTGGATCACGACGCGCTAGCGCTTGCAGTATTTGATCATGCTCATCACACCAGCTTTCAATAGAACGGTTATCAATGTGTTCATGAAGCTTGATCCAATATGGATTGCGTAAACGCTGGCTCCACATCTGCTCAACAATCACTACCATCGCACTATTATGGGTCGATGCCGCAATCTGCATATGAAACGCCAAGTCCCATTGCGAGTCACGAAAACGGTCTTCCTTACGTGCATTCTTTTGAATTTCAAGTAATTTTAGAATATCTTCTTTAGTAGCCTGCGTCGCAGCAAATTCTGCAATATGGCTTTCAATAAGCTGTCTGGCTTGTAATAATTCAAATGGCCCACAACGGCTAAATTCTAACCCGCTGTCCACACTCTCTGAGTTATTAGACCGATTATTAATGACATGTATACCAGAACCTTTACGGACATCAACGTAGCCTTCTACTTCTAGCATAATAATAGCTTCGCGGATCACGGTGCGACTGACGTTCATTTCATCAGCTAATAAGCGCTCAGCAGGCAGTTTAGTACCAACCTGATATTCATCATTTTCAATTCGTTGTTTCACCAAAGCCGCAACTTGCTGGTATAAGCGCGGTTCACTCTCTTGTGAGCTCATTAATTTCTCCTTTCGCCATCCGGCATACTAGCAACTTTGTCATAGTGGCTAGTATAGCGAAATTCCTCAGTCTGAGTGAAATAGAAAATAAGTCACCAATAAATTGGTATAACATCTTTCAAAGTTATAAACCAGATCGTATAATGCATGAAATTTAGCCATTCGATGATCATAGGTCTCTTTGGCTGAGCAATGTCCAATACAGGGAATTCATCATGATAAAAGAAATAATTCAAATACATGCTAATGACAATGTCGCAGTCACGCTAGTCGACAGGCAGGCAGGAGAAACCATCACCCTCAATTCCCTGCAAATCACCTTAAAACAAGATGTAAGCCGTGGCCATAAAATTGCCCTTCAGCCTATCGAGCAAGGTCAAAACGTCTTGAAGTATGGCGCACCTATTGGCCATGCGACAGCCCCGATTAGTGTGGGGGAACATGTGCATACACATAATACCGCCACCAATTTAAGTGCATTGAATGATTATGAATACCATCCTGAGCATAATGCGATTTCAGCCTCACTTGTCAATCCCGATGTGCAGATCTATCGTCGTCAAAATGGTGATGTTGCTATCCGTAATGAGATCTGGGTGATCCCAACCGTCGGTTGCGTGAATGCTCTCGCGAGAAAGATGATCGAACGATTCAATAAACAACATAATGATGCCTCCGATATTGATGGCGTTTATCTTTATAACCACACTCTAGGCTGCTCTCAATTAGGTGATGACCATTTAACCACCCGCACGATTTTGCAAGATATGGTAAAACACCCTAACGCAGGAGGTGTTCTGGTTATCGGTTTAGGCTGTGAAAACAATCAAGTCGCCGCGTTTAGAGAAACACTAGGTGATTATGATAGTGAACGCGTTAAATTTATGGTGTGCCAACAGCTAGAAGATGAAATTGAAGTGGGCGTTGAATACCTTAATGATCTGTATCAACTCGTTAAACAAGATAAACGGGTTGCAGGTAAGTTAAGTGAAGTGAAATTTGGCCTCGAGTGTGGAGGATCAGATGGGTTGTCGGGGATCACCGCGAATCCACTATTAGGGCGTTTTTCAGATTTCCTCGTCAGCCATAATGGCACCACGGTATTAACCGAAGTGCCTGAAATGTTTGGGGCAGAGCAAATTCTAATGAATCATTGCTATGACAAGCCTACTTTCGAAAAAACCGTCAGTATGATCAATGATTTTAAGCAATATTTTATCGCCCATGACCAACCTATTTACGAAAATCCCTCTCCGGGTAACAAAGCCGGCGGCATTTCCACACTAGAGGAAAAGTCTCTTGGCTGTACACAAAAAGCCGGCACAAGCCAAGTTATGGATGTACTAAAATATGGCGAACGCCTCTCTACTTCTGGCTTTAACCTACTCAGTGCACCCGGTAACGATGCCATTGCGACTAGTGCCTTAGGTGCAGCAGGGTGCCATATGGTGTTGTTTACGACAGGCCGCGGCACGCCTTATGGTGGCTTTGTGCCAACAATGAAAATTGCCACCAATAATGAATTGGCAGCCAAAAAGCCTCATTGGATTGATTTTAATGCAGGCGCCTTATTAACAGGCAAATCTATGGATCAACTATTGGATGATTTTATTGTTCATGTCGTTAAAACCGTTAATGGTGAACCAACCAAAAATGAAATTAATGACTTCCGTGAATTAGCCATTTTTAAAATGGGCGTCACACTTTAAAATAAAATGCCCTTATGATTTTATGATCTTCGAAACCATTAGGGCTTTCTTAACCTATTCTAGGTTTAAGATATAGTAGGAGCTATTGAAAATATAATTTTCACCCCCCTAAAAAATAAGGTACTAAAAATCTAATGACTTAAAAAACATTTAACCTAAAGTTAAACTACAGCTTTATAAAAATAACCTTGTGAAAATGATTATTTTAAAAATAGCCACATTGAAATTTCTTTGTAGCTATTTTATATATAGAACTACCTTTTGATTTTAATAAAAATCAAACCTTGGTATTTATTATTCTTTAATCGGATTTATCGAATCAAGTTAATTTATATTTACTTTTGTCCATAATACGCATTTTTACCATGCTTGCGTAAATAGTGTTTATCCAATAATTTTTGTTGCATTGCTCCGACAGATGGTTGTAGCTGGCGAGTAAATAAATTCATATAGGCAATTTCTTCCAACACCACTGCATTATGAACCGCATTATCAGGGCTAGTTCCCCATGCAAATGGGCCATGACTATTGACTAAAACCGCAGGGACATCTTTTGCCGTTAACCCTTTTTCATGGAAAGTCTCAATGATAACATTCCCCGTTTCCCTCTCATAATCTCCCGCTATTTCAGCTTCTGTCATTTTACGGGTACATGGGATTTCCCCATAAAAATAATCAGCATGGGTGGTTCCTAATGCGCTTAATGGCAGCCCCGCTTGAGCCCAAATCGTGGCATGCCGTGAGTGAGTATGAACAATACCGCCAATTTCAGGAAAGGCTTTGTAGAGTGCTAAGTGAGTATCAGTATCAGATGAGGGGCGAAATTTACCTTCAACGACACTGCCCGTTTCCAGTGACACAACCACCATATCTTCCGCTTTCATCGTTTCATAATCCACACCCGATGGCTTGATCACCATGAGTCCTGCTCCGCGATCAATGCCACTCACATTTCCCCAAGTGAAGGTCACAAGGTTATGCTTTGGCAATGCAAGGTTTGCTTCAAAGACTTGTTGTTTCAATTGTTCTAACATAACGGCCCCCTGGCTTTAAATATGCTTAAATATCAACAACAAAAATTTATTATATCGGTTTTTTCTGTGTGTTGATTTCCTGTTTCTACCTATTAAGGTAAACAGGTTTCGTCTATTTAAAAAGCAGCCACATTTACAAAACTAATGCAAAATAGCTCAGTTCGGAATAAATCGGGCATAAACAGTCAAATACGGTCAGCATTTTGATGTGGATAAATGACCGAATTGGATGAGAGCTTTTTGTTTCTTGACAGTAAACCGTTAATACCAATCAAATAAAGAGACTTTCATCAAAAAATAAAATGCAACAATTGTAATCAACAGCATTAAACTGCATTAATGATCACTTTAAATCGCTTTTATTTTTTCAAAAACAGATTACTTGAGTCCAGTCACGACAAAAAAAAGATGGCACAGGCAGAATAAATATCGTGGAAAGAATAGGAGTTAAATATGTTACAAGCCGAACGCCATAAATTAATTTGTTCTCATGTTTCACAAAATGGGTCGGCCTTAGTGCGTGATTTAGCTAAGTTATATTCTGTATCACAAGAAACTATCCGCCGCGATTTAACTGTATTGGAACGCGAAAATAAGATTATTCGCAGCTTCGGTGGTGCAGTCGCCATTGACCAAGAAGAGATGCCTTTCGTCAATGTTATGCCATCTTCGGTCAAACTCAGTCAAATGGTGGATGGCGCAGAGTCATTTCGCAAAAGAACAGAAGAACACCCTGATGCAAAAATGAAAATATCTAAAGCTGCGCTGAAATTTATCCACCCCGGTGACTGTATTATGTTGGATAACAGCAGTACCTGCTGGTTTTTAGCAAGGCAAATACCCGATATTGATATCACGGTCGTCACAAACTCCGTAAAAATCATCCAAGCACTGGCTTGCCGTGACCGAGTACGTGTTATTGGTATTGGTGGAGAATATTCTGAACGCCACGATGATTTTCATGGCCCGATCGCCGAGAGTATTATTCGTAGCTTTCAGATAAAAACCTTATTTTTGTCATGCCAAGGTTTTAATATCGAAAATGGCATTCGTGATGGTAGTGAAATAAACTCAAAACTCAAAAACATTATGTTGCAAGTTTCTGAGAATACCGTATTGCTCGCCGACAATAGTAAATTAGGGAAATATGCATTTAGCCAAGTTTGTACTTTTGATGATATTAGTGTGTTAATAACCAACAAACTTAATGATAATAATTTACAAAAACAGTTTCCTAATCTTAATATTATTGAATGCGATAAATAATTTATAAAAAATAAAAATCCGTAATTGTGAATTAAGAAAATAAAATAAGTTTTCAAATTATCTTATTAATTTCTGTATTAAATAAGTGCAGGGGGAATATTTATCTCAAATTCCTGAGCACTTAATTATAGGCATACCTAAATTAAATAATACCATTGACCCTACGTTGATGTAATTTCTTGATTTAGTGTCCATCTACACTAAGGAATACCATTATGAACATGAAGAAGTTAGTTTTACCTTGTTTAATGAGCGTTGCACTGTTTTCAAATGTTGCAATGGCTGAATCACAAAAAGCACAAAAGCCATTCACCATGGGAGTGGTGGTAAAAGTCGGTGGTATTCCTTGGTTTAATGTGATGGAACAAGGGATCACAGAAGAAGGTGAGAAACTCGGCGTTAATGCATTCCAAGTCGGCCCAACAACCGCAGATCCTGCTGAGCAAGTACGCGCTATTGAAGACTTAATTGCTAAAAAAGTCGATGTTATCGGTGTCGTCCCTAACGATGCTAAAGTCCTTGAACCTGTATTAAAACGCGCTCAAGAAGCAGGTATTAAAGTCATTACTCACGAATCCCCAAATCAAACCAATGCTGACTGGGACTTTGAATTACTCGATACCCAAAGCATGGGGGCTAACCATATGAAAGATATGGCGGCCTGTATGGGTGAAGAAGGTAAATACGCCATGTTCGTTGGTAGCTTAACCGTTCCTCTGGTCAATGAATGGGCCGATGCAGCGATTGCTTACCAAAAAGCGCACTACCCGAAAATGCAAATGGTCGATGACCGTTTTGGCGTCGCAGAATCTGTTGATGATTCCATGCGTACCACCAATGATCTGCTATCTAAACACAAAGACTTAAAAGGCATCATGTCATTCGGCTCACAAGGCCCTATCGGTGCAGGACGTGCTATTGATAAACGCCGTAAGAATGATGAAACCTGTGTATTCGGTACTTTCACCCCAGGTCAAGGCATCAAATTACTCGAAAAAGGCGCTATTGACGGTGGCTATATTTCCAACCCGAAAGTTGCAGGACAAGTTTTCGTACAAGTTGCGACAGCTATGATGAACGGTGAAGAAATTAAAGATGGTGTATCTATTGGTGACATGGGAGAAATCAAAGTCAGTGGTAACACCATTTTAAGTGATAACCCCGTCAATCTAAACATTGAAAACACGAAAAAATTAGTTGAAGTCGGCCTGTAATATTCACCCGAAAAATAACGTTAAAAATAAAAATACAATATTAATTAGCATGTTGAATTTTATATTTTGAATAGTTTGAGCTGTCGCCAATCACGCGACAGCTCGAATTATCATAAACACGCCAACACCAATTATTTGCAGTAGGAATTGTACCTATGACAACCACCTCTATAGCTGACAAATCCACCCCACTAATTACCTTGCGAGACCTTTCCAAAAGTTTTGGCGGTCACCGTGCATTACGCAATATCGATTTGACGCTCAACAAAGGTGAAGTGCACTGTTTAGCAGGCACTAATGGATGCGGAAAAAGCACGCTGATCAAAACGATCAGTGGTGTCTATGCCCCTGATGATGGTAGCCAAATCGAAATTGACGATAAGCGCTATCACCGATTAACCCCAGATAAAGCTCGCGAATTAGGCGTGCAGGTTATCTATCAAGACTTATCGTTATTCCCTAACTTAACCGTGGCTGAAAATATCGCTTTTGAATTAAACCTCAAAGGCTATTTTGGTTGGTTCCGTAAAAAACAGCTGCGTGAAAAAGCGTTAGAAATTCTTAATGAGCTGTCTTTTACGATCAACCCCGACACGCCAGTCCAATTTTTACCGATTGCCCAACGTCAGCAAGTCGCGATTTGCCGAGCTTTGGTCGCAGATGCCCGCCTTGTTATTATGGATGAGCCAACCGCCTCACTGACTCGCACCGAAGTTAACCAATTATTATCTACGGTTAATTATTTGAAAAATAAAGGGATCACCGTTGTCTTTGTTAGCCATCGACTCGAAGAAGTCAAAGAGATTTCTGACCGTATCACGGTGATCCGCGATGGCCAAAAAATCGGGACTTGGCCTGCCGAAGACTTAACTACCCGTAAAATCACCGAACTCATGACGGGTTTAGATATCGTTCATGAACGTAAGCCGCCCAATAATGCCGAAGACCGCCGCACCGTTTTAGAACTCAAAAACCTAAGTCGTACCGGACAGTACAAGGATATTTCACTGAGTTTAAAACGAGGGGAAGTCTTAGGTTTATGTGGCTTGCTGGGATCTGGACGTACTGAGTTAGCACTTTCTTTATTTGGTATTACTCATCCAGACAGTGGTGAATTGCGCATCGAAGGTAAGCCCATTAAGCTCAAAAACAATACCGAAGCCATTAAACACGGTATTGGTTATGTCTCTGAAGACCGTCTGACACTCGGCGCGATTTTGCAGCAATCTATTGCCGACAATATGGTCATTTCCATTCTTGACCGTTTAAAAACCCCTTTGCACCTGATTGATGAAAAACAATGCCAAGCCATCGTGCAAGAGTGGATTGCAGACTTAGATATTAAAGTCACCGACCCTAATAATGCCCTTTCCACCCTTTCAGGCGGAAACCAACAAAAAGTGGTTCTCGCCAAATGGATTTTAACGCGTCCTAAAGTGTTGATTTTAGACTCCCCAACCGTTGGGGTCGATATTGGCGCAAAAGACAGTATTTATAAACTTATCCACCGATTGTCTGGTGTGGGTATTTCTATCTTGTTAATTACCGATGAAGCCTCCGAAGCTTATTACAACTGCGACAGAATTTTACATATGAAACAAGGGTCTCTCGTTAAAGAAATTATGACGGATTCCATCAATGAGCAACAATTGGAGGTAATCATCAATGGCTAACTGGCAAAAACTGCGACCACAGTCTGTCGAGGGCTGGTTAACGTGGGTCATCCTCATTATGGTGGTGTTTTTCACATTAATGAGCCCACAGTTTCTCACTATCCAAAATTTACTCGACCTCAGTGAAAGCTATGCGGTAACGGGTGTCTTTGCTTTAGGGTTATTCGTTGTATTAGTCACCGGCGGGATTGATATTTCCTTTGCAGCGGTGGCCTCCGTCGTGCAATACGTGATAGCCACATGGCTACTGCAAGGGATTATTGCAAGCCCAACACTCAGTATCACACTGGCAATTATCATTGGCATCACCTTTGGTTTAATTAATGCCATTCTAATTTATTCCCTGAATGTCGTTTCTATCATTATCACCATCAGTATGCAGTCTTTGTTATTTGGCATGTTGATGTGGCTAACCAATGGCCACAGTATTTATGACCTGCCGGATTGGTGGGTAGATCCTGTGACTATTCTACCTTTTGAAGTGGACGGGGAATATTACCAAGTAGGCTTACCACTGCTAGTGATGCTAGGTATCGCCGTTCTAACATGGATTTTAATGAATAAAACCCATATCGGCCGCCAACTCTATGCTGTGGGTGGAAGCCAAGAGTCTGCATCTCGTATCGGTATTCGTGTTTCAGTGATTTACCTGTTCGCTTACGGCTACCTTGGGGCAATGGCAGCGATTGGCGGCATGTTGCAAACCTATCGTATGAGCGAAGTGGTACCGAGCGCCCTCGTCGGGGGGGAACTGGATGTCCTTGCTGCGGCCGTACTCGGTGGCGCGAGCTTGTCCGGTGGGCGAGGAACCGTGATCGGCACCTTAATGGGAGTTTTCCTCATCGGTATCTTAAAAAATGGTCTCAATCTGATTGGTGTCTCAAACTACTTCGTCAATATCGTCATCGGTATGGTTATTCTCATTGCGATTTGTATCACTCATTACAAAAAACGCAAAGAGACGGACGTAGGTTTTGTTTAACAGGAATATCACCATGAAAAAACAAGTTTTTTTTAAAATTGATGGCTCTGTTATCGGACTGCTTTCAATCTTTATACTCGCCGTCGCTGCATTCAGTATTGCAATGCCTGGGCACTTTTTTACCCAAAATACTTTTTTGAGTATTACATTTCAATTACCTGAGCTCGGGTTACTCACTTTCGCGATGTTTGTCCCGATGTTAAGTGGAGGATTGAATCTTGCGATTATCAGCACCGCTAACTTAACCGGCCTGTTCATGGCATGGGTGTTTATCAACTACCTACCTGTTGATGCTGACACAGGCACACAATTAATGTGGCTGCTTTTTGCCTTAGTGGGGGCGACAGTCATCGCGGTGATTATCGGAACATTAACCGGGTTAATGATTTCCCACATTGGTGCTCACCCAATCCTAGTGACTCTCGGAACAATGACCATTATCAGCGGTATTGGCGTCTATCTAACCAAAGGCGCAGCACTCAGTGGCATGCCGCCTATTGTGCGAGCCATTGGCTCCGACACCGTATTTGGCATCCCCATTGCCATGATTATTTTTATTGTCACCGCCATCTTGTTAGCCCTCTTTTTAGGCTGTACGCGCTTAGGTAAAAACATCTACATGAGTGGTAGTAACATCAATGCCACCTGGTTTAGCGGTATCCGTACTGACCGAGTGATGATTGCTATCTATACCATTTCTAGCCTGCTATGTGTGCTTGCGGGTCTGATTATGATGGCACGTTTTAACTCGGCACGTATGGGTTATGGTGACTCTTATTTATTACTCACCATTTTGGCCATCGTACTTGGTGGTACTAACCCATTCGGAGGAGTGGGTAAGGTTAGCCGTGTCTTCTGCGCTCTATTAGTTTTACAGGTTATTGCAACAGGTTTAAGCCTGCTCGGTGTTAGCCTGCACTTTAACCTTGCGGTTTGGGGGATTACCTTGATCTTGGCTCTCGCATTCAAATTTTTCAAAGAAAAATGGAGCGCTAAACGAGCAATGAACCGTAACCAACGTCTTAATAAAACCTCACCACAAAGTTAAATTTTTCAGGGAGAACACCATGCGCAAACACCCAATTGGAATTTATGAAAAAGCATTACCGAAAGATAGCAGTTGGTTAGAAAAATTAGCCATCGCCAAAGCGGCTGGGTTTGATTTTGTTGAGATGTCCGTAGATGAAACGGACGAGCGCCTTGCTCGTTTGGACTGGAGCCAATCCGAGCGCTTAAAACTGGTCAACGCCATTCAACAAACTGGCATACGTATCCCCACCATGTGCTTATCTGGTCACCGCCGCTTTCCTTTCGGTAGTCACGACGAAGCGACTCGAATGATGGCTTATTCTTTAATGGAAAAGGCCATCAAGTTAGCGCAAGACTTAGGAATACGCACAATTCAACTCGCTGGCTACGATGTTTATTATGAAGAACAAGATGCACAGACTATTGCTCATTTTGAAAAAGGCATGCAGTGGGTCAGTGAAATTGCCGCGGCATCTCAGGTGATGTGTGCTGTCGAAATTATGGATACTCCATTCATGAATTCCATCACAAAATGGCAAGCGCTGTCTGATAAAATTCGCTCTCCTTGGTTTTCCGTTTACCCTGACGTTGGCAACTTAACGGCTTGGGGCAATGATGTCGAAAAAGAATTCACACAAGGCATCGAACACATCACAGCCATTCACTTGAAAGATACTTATGCGGTGACAGAAACCTGTAAAGGGCAATTCCGTGATGTGCCTTTTGGTGACGGTTGTGTCGATTTTGTGAATTTATTCAAACTATTAAAACGTTTAAATTATCGCGGCACTTTGTTGATTGAAATGTGGACAGAAAAAGCAGAAGAACCACTAATGGAAATCATTAAGGCTCGTCACTGGATCGAAGATAAAATGCAACAAGCGGGTTGGAACAACGCTTAAAGGAGCCCACAATGAATGCATTTTTTATGGGGGTAGACCTTGGCGGTACCGTAATCAAAGCTGGGATCTACACGCCTGAAGGCCAAGAAATTATTGTTGCTGAGCACCCTTTTCCCACACAAAGCGCTGAGGCTGGTTTCAGTGAGCGTAATATGGATGAATTATGGGAGGCCACCTGCCATGTGATCAGCGGAGCGATTAAACACAGCCGCCTGAATGCCGCACAAATTTCTGGTGTCAGTTTTTCCTCCCACGGTAAAGGGGTGTATCTACTCGATAAACAAGGCAAAGCCGTTAGAAACGGCATTGTTTCTTCCGACTCCCGCGCTCAGTCTATTGTAGATGCGTGGCATAAAGATGGCACGGCAGAGCAAGCCTACCCACTAAGTTTACAACAATTGTGGGCATCCCACCCTGTTGCATTACTACGTTGGTTAAAAGAGCACGAGCCGGAAAACTACCGCAATACGGGATACGTATTGATGGTGCATGACTATATTCGTTATCGCCTCACCGACCAAATCGCATGTGAAGAAACCAATATTTCTGGTAGCCAGTTGTTTAATCAAGTTCATTCGAACTATGACCCTAAATTATGCCAACTGTTTGGTATTGATGAGGTCAATGACAAGCTCGCACCAGTCATCAATTCGGCACAATTGGCTGGCACCGTTACCCATAAAGCCGCCACAGAGTGTGGCCTAGTGGAAGGTACGCCGATATTTGGCGGTTTTTTTGATGTTGTCGGAGCTGCATTAGCGTCAGGAGTCAGTCAAAAAGATAAACTGAGCGCTGTGGCGGGAACATGGACTATTTCTACTCGTGTTTTTGATGAAATCGTGCCGTCTAATTACCCGTATGTTTGGAGTAAATATTGTATTCCAAACACCTACTTTGTGCATGAAGGCAGCCCGACCTCCGCCAGTAATTTAGCGTGGTTTACTCGCCATTTCTTCAATCAACGGTTGCAGGATTATGACGTTCTTAACCACTGTGTCGCCGAAGGGGCAACGAGGCAGAATGATATCTTATTCTTCCCTTGGCTATATGGTTCTAATTACCACAGTAACCTGCACGGCGGCCTCCTTGGCCTAAGTTCACACCATACGGATTCAGATATCGTCTACGCCATTTATCAAGGGATTGTGTTCTCTCATTTACTGCACCAAGACCGCATTGTTGGCCTCGATAATACGACAGAATCCATTCGCTTCACCGGAGGGCCAAGCCAGTCCCCACTATGGATGCAAATGTTCTGTGATGCGGGTAACTTGCCGCTAGAAGTGGTCAACGTACAGCAATCCGGTTGCCAAGCCGCAGCGCTCTGTGCCGCTGTCGGAACAGGCTATTATTCCGGTTTTGATGTCGCCATTTCCGCCAGCACGCCGAAAATAACCCCTTACCAACCCAATACCGTTGGGCATCAACAATTGCGCGATAAATTTGCCCGTTTTAAATCTGTTGCAGATGCACTGAGCCACTCGTTTAGGACTTAAAAATAACAAAAGGCGGAATTCATGTTGAGTGAACTCCGCCTTAATTTTAACAAGCTAGTATTTTTGAGTGGCTATCGTGTCGTCAGGGTAGAGACGGTGAAGCTCGCCAATAATTGAACATGAAAATTCATACCGTTATCTAATCCTCACTACAGTTCACTTAGAAAAACACATTTAAAATCATTACATTAAAAAACAAACCCTCATCAGATAAAGTCTAAAAATTGTTACATTATTTACATAATGAATTGTGATAGAGATCAGTTATTAGCTAATTGGCCGAGTTTGATTAGTGATGTGGCTCTGATTTTCACCTTTCGTCACTAGAAAGCAAAATGGAACCGGTTCCATAATATTGTCATTCGCAATGGCAAGGGGCAGTCCCCCCATTACTAAGACAGAGGAAAGTCATGAGCAAAGAAATTATCGTTGTCACTGCCGCCTATGGTGCGCAAACCGTAAAACAACTAGGTGGACAGTTGTCGTTATTAGACACCATTCAAGGGGCAAAAGCCGATGGCACCGAGATCCGCCAAGAGCTTTTACTGCCTAATGATAGTCTAACGGACATTGCTCGCGGGCTACAAGCAAGGCAGCTAAAAGCCGTCTATTCTGTGCCTGACACCCTATTTCAGCAACATGCGCCTATCGAAATCAGCAAATTACAAGGCTATTTCGAAGAAGCCAAACAACTTAATGCTCGTTTTTTAAAACTGTCACTCGGTGAGCTTCCTGAAAGTTATGACTTATCTGAAGTGATTAGCCTCATTAATCACTACACAACACAGCTCGTGATTGAGAATGACCAAACCGAAGCAGGCGGCCATATTGCTCCACTGGAACGCTTTTTTAAGGATGTAGTGGCACAAAACATGCCAATCAAAATGGCTTTCGATATGGCCAACTGGTACTGGCAAGGTGAAGATCCCCTCAAAGCCGCCCACATTTTTACCAAGCAAGTCGCTTATATTCACGTCAAAGCCTGCCTTATACGTGCTAATAAACGTGTAGCCGTTGCCCTTGATGACAGTGATGGTTCATGGAAAGACGTGCTGCATATTTTACCTAGCAACGTACCACGGGGCATTGAATTCCCCTTAGAGGGACTCGACTTACGGGCGGTAACTGAACACTATGTTTCTCTGTTAAAGGCAATTTAATATCATGAAAAATCAATTAGATGTTGTAACTCTTGGTGAAGCCATGATGATGTTTGTCGCAACACAAACAGGAGAATTACATGAAGTCGAAAGCTTCGTTCGTCGTGCAGCTGGCGCAGAACTGAATGTCGCCATCGGCCTGTCTCGTCTAGGGTTAAAAAGTGGCTGGATAAGTCGGCTTGGTAATGACTCTTTTGGGCGTTTTATCCAAGCAACTTTAGATAAAGAACAGGTAGATACTCAATGCGTTACGGTTGATAGTGACTACCCAACGGGCTTCCAATTGAAATCTAAAGCCCTAAATGGAACCGATCCCACCGTAGAGTATTTCCGTAAAGGATCTGCGGCCAGCCATTTAGATCTCACTGACTTTAATGACGATTACTTTCTATCTGCACGCCACTTGCATTTAAGTGGAGTTGCGGCTGCACTTTCAGCCACCAGCTATCAACTTTCACTACATGCAGCAAAATGGATGCGAAAAGCAGGTAAAACACTGTCATTTGACCCAAACTTGCGTCCTTCTCTATGGAAAAGTGAACAAGAAATGATTAGTCAGCTAAACCAATTAGCGTTCCAAGCCAACTGGGTTCTACCCGGTTTAAAGGAAGGTAAAATTTTGACGGGCTTTGATAAACCGGAGGCCATTGCTGATTTTTACTTGTCTCATGGCGTCGAAGCCGTGGTAATTAAAACCGGTGAGCAAGGCGCTTACTATAAAACGTTAGATAATCAGCAAGGAGTTGTTCCCGCGATAGTTGTCAAAAATGTGATTGATACGGTTGGTGCTGGTGACGGCTTTGCTGTTGGCGTCATTAGCGCCTTGTTAGAAGGGTTGTCGCTTCCTCAAGCGATTGATCGAGGCAATTTTATTGGTGCAAGAGCAATACAAGTGATTGGTGATAGTGAAGGCTTACCAACTAAGCTGCAATTACAGCAAGAAATGGCATCACTCTCTTCATCCATCCTCAGTGAGACATGTTAAGAAGGAATATATTATGACAATCAATACTCCGGCGATGTCGCGTTGGTGGCGCATCATGCCTATCGTGTTCATCACTTATAGTCTTGCCTACTTAGACAGAGCTAACTATAGCTTTGCCGCCGCTGCGGGGATCAACGCAGACTTAGGCATTACGAAAGGAATGTCATCACTCCTCGGCTCGTTATTTTTCTTAGGCTATTTTTTCTTCCAAATTCCAGGAGCCATTTACGCAGAAAAACGCAGTGTTCGTAAGCTAATTTTTGCCTGTATTTTTCTCTGGGGATTGTTTGCTAGCTTAACGGGGATGGTCAGCAATATCCCCATGTTGGTCATTATTCGCTTTAGTTTAGGGGTTGTTGAAGCCGCAGTAATGCCAGCGATGTTAATCTATATTAGTAACTGGTTTACTCAATCAGAACGTTCTCGTGCCAATACCTTTTTAATTTTAGGTAACCCCGTTACTGTGTTATGGATGTCCGTGTTATCGGGTTACCTAATCCAAGCTTTCGGCTGGCGTGAAATGTTTATTATTGAAGGTGTCCCTGCCATTTTATGGGCTTTTTTCTGGTGGAGAACTGCGCGTGACAAACCTAGCCAAGTTAATTGGTTAAGCCAAAAAGAAAAAGACACCCTCGATAAAATTCTCAGTGACGAACAAAAAAACATCAAACCCGTGCGAAACTACCGTGAAGCCTTCAAATCACGTAATGTGGTTTTATTGTGCGCACAGTACTTTTGCTGGAGCATTGGTGTGTATGGCTTCGTATTATGGCTTCCCTCCATCATTCGTGGGGCATCTAACCTCGGCATGGTAGAAACAGGCTGGCTTTCAGCGGTGCCTTATCTTGCAGCAACTCTTGCGATGATTTTGGTCTCATGGGCCTCTGACCGCATGCATAACCGTAAACTATTTGTATGGCCAATGCTTCTGCTCGGCGCGATTTGCTTCCTTGGCTCATACTTGCTAGGAAGTTCGAATTTCTGGTTCTCCTATACTTTACTCGTGATTGCCGGCGCTGCTATGTATGCCCCTTATGGACCATTCTTCGCTATCATCCCTGAGATGTTACCAAAAAATGTCGCGGGGGGAGCAATGGCACTCATCAACAGTATGGGGGCTCTCGGTTCATTCTTTGGCTCATGGTTTGTCGGCTACTTAAATGGCGCGACAGGCAGCCCGAGCGCTTCTTATATGTTTATGGGACTGGCTCTGTTAGCCTCTGTATTCTTTACGCTCATTGTTAAACCTAGCCAAGAACAAAATGGCGGCACAGCTATCGCCAAGCACGCTTAGTAGGAAATATCATGAAAAAAAATATCATTCTGTACAAAACGATCCCAGTGGATCAATTTGAACGCTTACAGCAACATTTCAACGTCACCGCGTTTGATAATATTACGCCCGAGAATGCGGACACGTTTAGGCAAGCCCTTGCAGGTGCCGATGGTATCATTGGAGCGAGTTACCCTATCACGGCTAATGATCTTACACTCGCCCCCAATTTAAAGGCGGCATCCACTATTTCTGTCGGTATTGACCAATTTGATATTGATGCCATGAATGCCAGAAAGATTGCATTGATGCATACACCCAATGTATTAACAGAAACCACCGCTGATACTATTTTCACCCTAGTGCTGTGCAGTGCCCGCCGTATTATTGAAATGGCTGAAATGGTAAAAAATGGCCAATGGACGAAAAGTATTGGTGAAAGCGACTATGGTAGCAATGTAAATGGCAAAACTATCGGTATTCTCGGCATGGGGCGTATTGGTTATGCCGTCGCCAAACGTGCTCATGCAGGCTTTGGTATGTCGGTTCTCTATTACAATAACCATCAACACCTTGATGCTGAAAACCTACTCAACGCACGTCGCTGTGACTTAGACACCTTGCTTGCAGAATCAGATTTTGTTTGTGTCGTGTTGCCATTACTACCATCAACAGAAAAATTAATTGGCAAAAATGAACTGGCAAAAATGAAATCCAGCGCATTTTTGATTAATGGTTCAAGAGGGAAAATTATCGATGAAACCGCGTTGATTGACGCACTGGAAAACCAAGTGATCCGCGGTGCAGGTTTAGATGTCTTTGAAGTAGAACCACTTCCGGCAGACTCTAAGCTGCTAAAATTACCGAATGTAGTCGCCTTACCTCATATTGGCTCTGCAACGCATGAGACCCGCTATGCCATGGTGAAATGTGCCGTCGATAACTTAATTGCTGCCTTAAATGGCGACCTTAGCCAAAATTGTGTGAACCCTGAAGTCATAAAATAGCAGAATCATTAAGTCATAATGGCTATAATTAAAGTGACCCTCAATAGTTGGATAGCAAAACGAGGGTCTTTCTTTTACAGTCAATTTTAAAGTAAACAATGAAAGCTTTTGGTCTTTACACTGCTACCTATTCAGTATAATCCATCGACTCCCAATGAAACCTCTGCAAAACAAACTAGCCCTGACTAGGTAAACTTCCATTATCACACAGAGACGGATTAACCTTGATGGTTGTCGATAGCCACTTTTATATCGGCTTTGCGCGGTATAAATCGATTACGCCCCGTCAAAATAAGTTTCAAAGCAACCAGTTAGAGTAAGATCATCGTAATATTAAGCGACAAATACGCCCCATACTGGGCTTTAAATCTTTCCGAAGTACGCTGACTGGCCTATCGGAAATAGAATTGATGACGATTTTCCGCAAGGCTTAGAAAAAGAATCAAGCGCTAATAATAACAACTACAACATGCTAATGAGAAAGAACCTAAAAATTCTTACTCATTATTTGCGCTAAAATTATCATTATTAAATCCATTTCGTTTTGCTGTCGCACAAAACCAATATCCGCTTTTCTTCATGGTTCTTTCTTGATTAGCCAAATTTAAACTAATTAAACCATAACGATTTTTATAGGCATTCAGCCAAGACCAACAGTCAATAAATGTCCACGTATGGTAACCTTTACATGAACTTCCTTCTTGTATTGCTTGATGCAACCATTTGAGGTGTTCACTCATAAACGTAATGCGATATTGATCGTTTACTTCTCCATCAAAACCTAGAAATTGTTCTTCGTTTTCAACACCTATACCATTTTCAGAAATATAGCAGGGTATATTGCCATAATTATCTTTCAGGTTAATTAGGATATCATAAAGCCCTTTTTCATAAATTTCCCATCCGCGATGCGGGTTTATTTTACGGCCGGGCATGTCATAGAAAGAGAAAAGTTCGAATGGTGTTTTAATTTCATTTTGTGCAATAGCACGCTCTTTTTTCTGTATCCGCCTAGGCTGATAATAGTTAACCCCCAAAATATCAACAATGCCCTTAGTTATCAATTGACAATCATCTTTAGTGAATGAGGGTAATAGATTATACCTGTTAAGCAGGTCTAATAATTCATCGGGATATTTCCCTTTGACGACAGGGTCAAGATAACTACGATTAAATAGTAAATCTGCATATTCACTCGCCTGCAAATCACCTTCATCATTTGATCTCGAATAAGTTGGTGATAGGTTTAAAATAATGCCTATTTCTCCACTTTGTTGTAATTGACGGTATGCATCAACGGCTTTGGCATGAGCGATTAATGTCTGATACCCCACTGTTACTGCCCGTTTAAAGTCTACGATACATGGATAATGTAAATTATTTAAGTAACCTGCTTCGACGGGAACAATAGGTTCATTGAAGGTAAACCAATGCTTAACACGATTACCGAATAAACGAAAACAAGTAGCAGCATATTGTGCATACGCATTAACTACTTTTGGATTTTCCCAACCACCTAATGATTGCATACATAATGGCATGTCAAAGTGATAAAGGTTGATAAAAGGAGTAATGCCATTTTCTAATAATTCATCAATGACTGAGTTATAGAAATTGATGGCTTTTGGATTTGGATTACCAATACCGTCAGGGATTAGACGAGACCATGAGATGGATGTACGGAAACTATTATGTCCGAGTAAGCTGAGTAACTTTATATCTTCTCGATAATTATCATAAAAGGTAGATGCATCCTGTGGCCCTATTTGGTGATAAAAACGCTCTGGAGATATTTCAAACCAATGATCAAAAATATTTTTACTTTTACCATCTCTCAATGCCGCACCTTCAGATTGAGGTGCTGATGTTGCACTCCCCCACCAGAAACCTTTTGGAAATTGGTATTTCATTTTGACCTCATCATTTTGATTAATGAAAATAATATTGATCGTGAATTCAAGTATAAAGGACAGCATCAAGCGGCCATTCTTTACTCTAAAAACAGCATTTATGTTGCCTGCTCCTCTGGCTGTTATGTGATAGATAATTCAGGATAAAACCATAAACGCTTATCTGACATCGCACGTAAATTTGCTAAACAATAGATAACTACCACGCGTTATCGTGTAACACGCTTTTTTTGCACTCTCTTTTAAAATTTAAGTGCACTTGCAATATCCTCTTCACTTTCTTCTTCATCTATTGTGTTTTGCGCTTTGTTAGAAATGATGACGAACGGAAGGTAAACCAATACAGCAATACCAAGGTTAAATAAGGCGAGTAACAGTGCGGCAAAGCTACCGTTAGTATTAAAGAACGCAGCTAGACCCGTAGGCATGGTCCAAGGTGCAATATTCGTCATCGGTGGGATAATCCCTAAATAATAGGCAGAAACCATAATTGCAGCGAGTATAGGCTGGATCAGAATAAATGGGATAAACATAACTGGGTTCATGATAATTGGTAATCCAAAAATAATCGGTTCGTTAATTTGGAATATACCTGCTGGCAATGCTAGTTTAGCGACTTGACGATGATCTGCACGACGTGAAGCGATGAAAATCGCAATAATTAATCCCAATGTTGCTCCTGTACCACCTAAGTATACATAGGAGTCAATCATAGGTTTTGCCCACATATGAAATGATTTTCCCGCTGCGATAGCCGCATCTACCGAGCCATATTGTGCATACAAAGAAACATTTTCTAATGCCCACGGTGTCATTATTCCGCTATCTAATGCAGTCAGTGCTAATGAACCATGAATACCAAAGAACCAAAGTAATGATGTGAAAATCACATAGGCCCAACCAACAACATTGCCCATAGATGACAAAGGCGTTGAAACTGTATCCATAATGATTTGATGGAAGTTACTATTGATACCACTAAGTGCTAACGACACAATTCCCATTATTGACAAGATAATAAAGCCCGGAATAAGTGCAGAGAATGAACGGGAAACAGAAGGTGGAACGCTATCCGGTAATTTGATAACCCAATTACGACGAACAATAAAAGCAAACATCTCAGCAACAATTAACCCTAGAATAATCCCTGAGATAATATTTGCACCCCCTAACCAATTCGCGCCAACGGCATAGGCTCCATTGACATTATAAGGGGTCACCGTCATAAAAGAAGCCACTGCAAGTAGACCTGCTGCTAACGGGTCAACTTTGCGTTCTTCAGCTAGTGCCATACCAATAAAGAACGGTGCCATAAGAGACATAATACCAAGTGTCCCGTTATAAACATTCCCTCCTATTATTTTAAAATCATTTAAGGTTTCAATTGCTGATGGCTCTAGACGAATTCCTAAAGAATAAAAAATTGATCCCGTATCAAAACTAAGAAAAACATTATTAATAAGTATAAACATAGCCCCAACTAAGGTCAGCGGCATAATTCGAATAAAACCATTCTTTATTGCATTAACATGAGGCTGCTTTCCCAGTCTAACTGCGAATGAGAGGAGTACCTTTTCAAGCGAAGTCATAATAAAATGCATAAAAATATCCTCAATTTTTTGAGCATGCTCTATTTTGTGATCGCATAAGTATGATGGTAATAGGCGTTCTCTCTAATATTATTTTAATTATTTATATTTTAATGGTTATAATAGCGGCCAAATATGCTATCTATTTCATCCGATGTAACAATTTATAATTAATTAACAATGAAATACATAGTCTATTGATTTTAATTGTTATTGTTAGATGGTAAATCAAAAAAATGGATATATAAAAAATGGAGTATAATTAATTTTCTGAGTCTAAGATATTTTAATATAACCAAAAATTGTCTATCATTGACTCATTATTATGACGACCCTCTCATATTATATAAATATTAGATTAATGATTATCAAATTAGATAAATAGTTTACCGAACTAGTCATCATCTTTTCCAAATTAAGCAGTTTTTTTCTGGAAGCGTCACTAAGTTTTGCTATCAGGGTATTCTGATGCCCAAAAACTAAAGTGTCGTCGAGTTACGAATGAGTAATTCTCCATTAAATAAGTATTGTGTTGGTGCTTTATCTGGGTTATCTAATTTTTCTAATAAACATTTAACTGCTTTGTGCCCCATTTCAGCTGTTGGTTGTGATACCGATGTCACCCCCTGTCCTGCAAAAGAGGCCCATTCCAAATTATCAAAACTTAAAAAGCCAATATCTGATCCCCAACGCAATCCTTGTTGATCCATCGTATAAGCTAGCTGAAGCGTTAACACCCCATTCGCCGCTACAATCGCTTTACGCATGCCTCGGTGAGAAGCACAAAAATTCGTGATAATTGACGTCAATTTTTCAGGATCGGGTAACGTCACTTGATGAAGTTCCCCCTTAACTTGCGGATTGCGGTGCAATAATGTTTGGAAAGTTTGTAAACGCTCTTGGCGTGCGCTGTTATACAAAATAGGCTCAGTCACAAAACAAATCGCTTCAAAGCCCTGCTCTAGCAAATGGTTAAATGCCATCTGAGCGGACGCTGGGTTGTCTAACCCCACCATATCGCAGGGGAAACCCTCGATTTTTCTATCTAATAATACAAAAGGCAACGTAGTTTGTTTCAGTACATCAATGAATTGTTCATTAACACCTGCTGAATTAATGATTAGCCCATCGACGCGATAACCTTTGAGCAACTGAATAAATTGGCATTCACGTTCAATGCTATTATCCGCATTGCAGACGACGGTCATAAACCCCTGTTTAATGGACTCGGCCTCAACACCTTTAAGCACCTCGACAGAAAACGGATTGCCGATATCCGCAATAATCAAGCCAATCAACCCTGTTCGCCCATGTTTTAAACTACGCGCCATTTGATTGGGACGATAATTTAATTCACGAATGGCGGTTTCGATGCGTTGACGTAAGTTATCTGAAAGCAAATGGAATTCACCATTCAAATAGCGCGAGATGCTGGTTTTACCAGCCTGAGCTTTCATAGCGACATCGTTGATCGTTGCAACTTTCGGTGTTTTTGAAGCCATAACCCAGACTTTACCCATCTCAAAGAAAAAAGAAATAATAATTGCCGTTATCTTACCCGAAAAAGGGTTATTTTTCTTACTATATTCAGTTCACTTGCTGTTTTAGCCACTGAATAAAAATATCTGCTTTAGGGTTACGTTTGTCATTAAGCATGGCAAAATAATGCCGTTGTTGACATTGCAGTGAAATATCGCCAAAAGGCATTACTAACTCCTGACTTTTAACCCTTTTTTCCACCAACTGCTTACGTCCCATAGCCACACCAGCGTGGTTCATGGCGGCAACAATAGCCAGATCGGAACGGTCAAAACATAGATTGCGACGATGTGGAAACAACGCCAACTGGTAATGTTCACTCCATGCCTTCCATTCATCATAGTCGGAATTGCTACTCCACGCCTGCCGGTCATGCAGTAAAGTACAGTTTTTTAATTGATGAATATTATTGAGTAAATCATATTGTTGTGCGTATTGCGGACTACAAACTGGCACAATCGATTCTGACATCAAATCTTCACAATACAGGTTAGACCTTGTCATATCATCATAATAAATTGCTACATCAATACCATAACCACGGAAATTTACTTCATCATTTCCTGTTAATAAATTCAATTGAATAGAGGGATATTGATTAGCAAAGTCCGCTATTTTTGGGATCAACCAACACTGAGCAATCGATGGACGTGAGTAAATGGTCAATTCCCCCGAAATTTCCTGATTTTTGATATCAATGATTTCTTGGTTTATATCATCCAAATTTTTACGTAGCGCCCAATAAATCCGCTCACCGTCAGACGTTAACTCAATACGTCGATGAAAACGCTCAAATAATTTAAACCCAAGCTCTCCTTCTAAGGTATTGATCCGATGGCTTACCGCACTGGGAGTTAATGCAAGTTCCTGCGCAGCTAAAGCAAAAGAGCTATGGCGAGCAGCGGATTCGAAGGTATGCAAACGAGATAATTGATAGCTTGATAAACGTTTATTCCATTGAATAAACCCAGACTTTTCAAAGTGATGTGGATTTGATGGCATCAATGACTCCTTGTAAAAATTGCACAACCAACTGTAACTTAGCATAGCCTTTTTAAGGTGAATTTATATGATGCAAATCTAAGAAACAGTATTTTATATGAGTTATCTCACGTGTTTGAGTTAATTTAGTTCATCCAAGACCTCAATTTCATCGTTTGTCACCTATGAATATTTATTATCCAATAGATGGACAACAACAATACAATTAGGGGTAGGTTATGGACTCTACAATGTGGATGCTCGGTACGCTAGTTATCAGTATCTTGCTGATCATAGTCTCTATTATTAAATTTAAGTTTCACCCTTTTTTAGCACTTTTACTCGCCAGCTTCTTTGTCGGTACTTCCATGAAAATGAATCCGTTAGAGATGGTCAACGCTATCGAAAATGGGATTGGGGGAACTCTTGGATTTTTAGCGGCCATTATTGGGTTAGGTACCATACTCGGCAAAATGATGGAAATTTCAGGAGCCGCTGAACGCATCGGTATCACCTTACAAAAAAGTCGCTGGTTAACACCGGATGTTACCATGGTGCTAATTGGGTTAATCTGCGGTATTACGCTATTTGTTGAAGTCGGGGTTGTTCTCTTGATCCCACTGGCATTTTCTATTGCCAAAAGAACCCATACCTCATTATTAAAACTGGCCATTCCACTATGTACCGCATTGATGGCTGTGCATTGTATTGTGCCTCCACATCCAGCGGCATTGTTTGTAACCAATGAGTTAGGTGCAGATATTGGTACCGTGATTGTGGCAGGGCTTGCAGTTGGCTTAGGAGCCTCACTGATCGGCGGACCATTATTCCTTAAATTCTTAGGTGACCGCTTACCGTTTAAAACGGTACCAGAAGCCTTCTCCAACCTAGAAGTGCGAGAAGAAAAAGATTTACCGTCCCTCAGTGCGACATTATTTACCGTTTTGCTGCCGATTATTCTCATGTTGATCAAAACTGCGGCTGATTTAAACATGAGCAAAGATAATCAATTATTTACTTTTTTACAGTTCATCGGTAACCCAATTACGGCTATGTTTATCGCGGCATTTGTCGCTTATTACATGCTTGGTATCCGTCGTAATATGGGGATGAGTGTATTACTCAGTAAAACCGAAGAAAGCTTTAGTTCGATCGCCAATATTTTGTTAATTATTGGTGCAGGTGGGGCATTTAATGGCATTTTGAAAGGTAGTGGATTAAGTGATTCCCTCGCACTAGTTTTATCAGGCATTGATATGCACCCCATTTTACTGGCATGGCTAGTTGCTATCATTCTGCATGCAGCGGTAGGATCTGCGACCGTTGCAATGATGGGCGCAACCGCTATTGTAGCGCCATTGATGCCGATGTACCCCCATATTAGCCCAGAGATCATGACGCTCGCCATCGGCTCAGGCGCCATTGGTTGTACTATCGTGACTGATTCACTGTTCTGGTTAGTTAAACAATACTGTAATGCTACTTTGGCTGAAACATTCCGTTTTTTATAGTGTCGCCACACTAATAGCATCTCTCGTTGCGCTGGCTGGTACCTTTGCACTTTCATTTGTAATTTAAAAGAGAGTAATTATGACTCAGATAAATATTGATAAGTTAATTGCTGACAACCCTTTAGTTCAGGACTTAATCAATTTAAAACAAGTCGCTTGGTTTAACCCTAATGCGACCACCACACAAGCAGGTTTACCTTATGTAGGTTTAACTCTCGATGATGTTAAAGATGCCGAAGCCCGCTTAAATCGCTTTGCACCTTATTTGATGAAAGCGTTTCCTGAAACACAAGCCACACAAGGGATCATTGAATCTGAAATGGTCGCCATTCCACATATGCAAGCGGCTCTTGCAGCTCGCTATCAAACGCCAATAACTGGGAAAATGCGACTTAAAAAAGATAGCCACCTACCTATTTCAGGATCAATCAAAGCCCGTGGTGGTATCTATGAAGTTTTAACTCATGCAGAAAAACTGGCTTTAGAAGCCGGCTTATTATCAATAGATGATAATTATGAAATTTTGTTCTCAGATAAGTTTCGCCAATTCTTTAGCCAATACAGCATTGCTGTTGGCTCGACGGGCAATTTGGGGATGTCCATTGGCATTATGAGCGCCAAATTAGGCTTCAGTGTCAGCGTGCATATGTCTGCGGATGCGCGGCAGTGGAAAAAAGATAAGCTCAGGTCTCACGGTGTGAATGTGGTTGAATATGAACAAGACTACAGCATTGCCGTCGAACAAGGCCGTAAAGAAGCCGAAAAAAACGCAAACTGTTTCTTTATTGATGATGAAAACTCGACCACCTTATTTTTAGGCTACGCCGTCGCAGGCTTACGTTTGAAAAAGCAATTCGCAGACCAAGGCATTATCGTGGACAGCCAACACCCGCTGTTTGTTTATCTGCCTTGTGGTGTCGGTGGGGGCCCAGGTGGCGTCGCGTTTGGTTTAAAATTAGCATTCGGTGATGCTGTACATTGCCTATTTGCCGAACCCACCCATTCACCTTGCATGTTACTTGGAGTGCATACAGGGCTTCATGATGCCATTTCAGTACAAGAAATTGGGATTGATAATATTACTGCCGCAGATGGCCTTGCTGTTGGTCGTGCATCAGGGTTTGTGGGTCGTGCCATGGAGCGACTAATTGATGGTTATTACACCATTGATGATCAGGAGATGTATAACCTGTTAGGGTTACTCAATCAAACGGAGTCTATTAAGTTAGAGCCTTCCGCACTGGCGGGTATGACAGGCTGTGTTCATGTTACTCAAAACATGGATTATTTACAGTCGAAGTCCCTGACGCCTGAAGTAATGGTCAATGCCACTCACCTTGTATGGGCGACGGGTGGCGGTATGGTGCCGCAGGATGAAATGGATAAATATTTAGCACAAGCTAAACTAAGTTAAGTCTCTACATGAATGAAACCATCTTTTTACGGTTCGCAAGATGGTTTCATCTACTCTAATATAAAAAACCAATTTTCATGCTAAATTACCCTCCTTGAGCCATAAAATATGAATATAAAACTAATAATTGATTTTATAACAACATATATCTATCAATAAATTAAAATAACTTAATAATATTTATTCTAAAGTAAAATGAAATGTATCACATTTATATTATTAACATAATGAATAACACTGTATTTTTTATTTCAAAATAACTTATCCATGTCATATAAAAAAACAATCACTTTATTTAAACTTAATGACTAGGATGCTTTTTTATAACCTTACTATTTATATTAATATTATTTATTGTCGATATATCTGATTATTCCATCATCATGAAGTCATCAATAAATATTGAAGCATACATTATTCACTATTCATCATCAGTCATTATTAACCTTAATTATTTTCAGGTTATCAATGAGACAATAAAAATCAATTTTTACAATACGATAAAAGAAAATAAGCAATAGTTTTTATTCCGCCGCTTTCGACTAATTAAATAAAAAAATGCTGTTTCATTAACCACAAACTGAACAAAAAATAACATATTAATTTAATTTGAAATCGGGTTCTTATATTGATTTTGATGTTCGCTACTTAAGGGATATTTAGCATTTTCTTCTATGATGAAATATTAACCGCTTATTTAAAAACCATAATCAAATACCTAACATAACCAAAATATTACTATTTACACCTGTACACTTTTAGTGACATTAATATTTCATAACTAATAATTTATTGACGTATACAATAGCGTCATCCCTGACAAACCCTTTACAGCACTGACTAAATCAATTTACGCCGCATCTTATTTAACACATCTTTATTAACAAATGCTACCCATACTTAACAATTTCAAAATATATGATAAGATCATTATCTCAATTTGAAATTACTTACTATATAAAAAACAAGATTGTTATTGAGGTTATAGATGAAAATCTCGAGAAGAAAGCTATTATTAGGGGTTGGTGCTGCTGGTGTTTTAGCAGGAGGTGCTGCGGTTGTTCCTATGATCAATCGTGAAGGTCGTTTCGAATCGACTAAATCACGTGTACCGGCTGTTGCTGGCACTGAAGGCAAATTACCAGAGTCTGCTGATGCAGTTATTATCGGTGCCGGCCTTCAAGGGATCATGACCGCAATTAACCTTGCTGAAAAAGGTCTTAATGTTGTTATCTGTGAAAAAGGTGTGGTTGGCGGCGAGCAATCCGGCCGTGCATATAGCCAGATCATCAGTTACAAGACTTCTCCAGCTATTTTCCCTTTACACCACTACGGGAAAATTCAATGGCTTGGTATGAACGAAAAAATCGGTGCAGATACCAGCTACCGAGTTCAAGGCCGCGTTGAAGTTCCGTCAAGCGAAGAAGATTTAGAAGTTGCTAGAGCGTGGATTAAATCTGCGTCTGAAAACCCAGGCTTCGATACCCCTCTACGTACCCGTATGATCGAAGGCACTGAACTGGCAAATCGTTTAGTTGATGCACAAACCCCTTGGAAAATCGGTGGATTCGAAGAGGACTCAGGTAGTCTTGACCCTGAAACCGTGACACCGACTATGGCTAACTACGCAAAATCAATTGGTATTCGTATCTATACCAACTGCGCAGTTCGAGGCATCGAAACCGCTGGTGGTAAAATTTCTGACGTTGTCACTGAAAAAGGTCCAATCAAAACCTCTCGTGTGGTTCTCACCGGTGGTATTTGGTCTCGTCTGTTCATGGGTAACTTAGGTATTGACGTTCCAACACTGAACGTTTACTTATCACAACAGCGCATTAGCGGTGTACCTGGCGCGCCAAAAGGTAACGTACACTTACCTAACGGTATTCACTTCCGTGAACAAGCTGATGGTACCTACGCCGTTGCACCACGTATCTTTACCAGCTCTATCGTTAAAGATAGCTTCCTGTTAGGACCTAGATTCCTACACGTATTAGGCGGTGGTGAATTACCATTAGAGTTCTCTCTGGGTAAAGACTTATTTAACTCCTTCATGATGGCAACGTCTTGGAACTTAGACGAGAAAACACCATTTGAAGAGTTCCGTACCGCAACCAATACACCGAATAACGAACACTTAGATGGCGTTCTGGAAAGACTGAGAAATGAATTCCCAGTCTTTAAAGAATCTAAAGTGGTTGAACGTTGGGGTGGTACCGTAGCACCAACGGATGATGAAATTCCAATTATTTCAACAGTCGAGCAGTATCCTGGCTTAGTCATCAACACCGCTACAGGTTGGGGTATGACTGAGAGCCCAGCCTCTGGTCGATTAACGGCAGAATTATTAATGGGCGAAACACCATTTATCGACCCAACGCCGTACAAACTTTCTCGTTTTAGCTAAGAAACGAAAAAGACGCGTTTTTTTACTGGGGTCTATTCGTCAATGGAATTAAGCTAAACTAAAGTTTAGTCTTAGGTGAAACTGATAGATCCTATTTACTTTGATAATGTTAAGGAGTTTACATGCGCTATAAAACTTTATTGCTTTCTCTGCCTTTAATTTTAGGTGTAGCGAGTGCAAATGCAGCTGAAGATGTTAAACGCGTTCCAGTGAAAGGATTCCCTATCTCTGAATCAGTAGAAATCAGCGCGGGCAACAGCCTTATTTTTCTAAGTGGTAAAGTGCCATCTAAAATCTCTGCGGATGCAAAAGAAGGCGTTTTAGAGTCTTATGGTAATACCGAAGCACAAACAATCAACGTATTAAAACAAATTCAAGCAAACCTAGCTGACATGGGTTTGACGATGAATGACGTTGTGAAAATGCAAGTTTTCTTAGTTGGTGGTGAAGAAACTCAAGGTACTATGGACTTTGCTGGCTTCATGGCTGGTTACAACAAGTTCTATGAGACTGAGAAAATCACTAATCTGCCAGCACGTTCTACATTCCAAGTCGCTAAACTGGCTAACCCAGCTTGGCGTGTTGAAATTGAAGTCACAGCGGTTCGCCCTGCTGCAAAAAAATAAGTTATTTTAAACAATAACTAAGAGTAATGGGGCATAGTGATATGCCTCGTTATTTCTATCTACCGTTTCCCTCTTTGATGCAATATCCTTCAACCTTATTTCACAGTTTGTCACTGCTGTTTCCTGTATGCTACTACCTTAAATACCTTAGCAAATAAACATGCTATGCTGCCATTATCTATGGCAGAAGTTAAAATCAAAATATGACAATATTAAAGGCAAGATATGATTAAAGAATCTCTGAAGATCCACGGTAAAAGACAATTTGAAATCAAACAAAAAGTCTTATTTCCACGCCAATCTAAAGAGATCCGCTATCAAGTTGAAACCTTCTTCTTTTTGCCTTCTTCACTGCAAGTTAACCCAGATTTATATGCCCCCGCAAGCCTTCAGCGCAGCCTTAAAAACTATATTCGACTCAGCCCACCGACTGTTAAATTATCTGCCTTACCAGAAGAACATGGGGAGTTAAGCGATTTACAGCACTGGTTGGTACAGTGTGACCCACTCAACCCACCATCTTTAGATGAATATGAAAATAAGCTAAAACGTTATGCGCTCACCTTTAAAAGAACTGTGCGTATCAATATCAAGATGGTGAGCCAAAACCCACAACGGCAAACCGTAGAATATTTAACAAAATTGATGGCAGATATTGAAAAATGTCTAACGGCATACCGAGCATTACAACCACACGCAACTCGAATAGAAAAGGTCATTCATTCAAACGCATTTTCCTATTGCGATGAGTTTATGACCTATTACACCATGAATTACTTACGTGATTTATTGGCTGATAAACAAATGCCACAGCGTGAAGATGTACGCCATTTTTGGTATCAAGAAATGCGCTACTTGAAGAAGCACTACCCAGACAGTTTTCCCAGTAACGAAACAGATGCAGAATTGGTTACATATCGACGCAACTTATTAAAAAAATATATTAATCGCTACCTCTATTTAGAAGTCCGTCATAAACGTGGTTTACCGCTACTCTTGCATTCTATTTACGGTGTTGCGGCTGCCATTTCGATGATTTTCGCCACCCTAATTGCCTTTCTTTGGCAGGGAAAATACGGGGCACTCAGCGCCAACTTATTTTTAGCTATGGTCATCGGTTATATCTTTAAAGATAGGCTAAAAGAAATAGGTAGAGAGCAACTCTATCGAGTATTCCAAAAATGGATACCGGATAGACAGCTACGCATTTATCGCGAGGGTGTTAAAGCCCCTGTAGGGGTGTGTAAAGAATCCTTTCGGTTTATCAACGAAACCATGTTATCGCCAGATATCCGTGACATGCGCCAACAATCTCATTGGGTTAATTTAGTTAATGTGCAGCGTATGGAGGACATTTTATATTATCGAAAGGATGTGTTGCTACATAACCGCCATGCGGTTTTTGAAAAAAACCAATCCTCCATTGCGGATATCACCCGTTTTAATATTTCTGATTTCTTAAAATATATTGATATCAGCTATGAAGAACTCACCGTGAATGATGATGAACCCGCTATTATTGGGGAAAAGGTTTACCACATTTACCTATGCCGCCGCGTCACCATTAACAAGAAAACCTACAATGAATTAGCGCGTTTGGTGGTAAATGCAGATGGAATTAAACGCTTAGAAGTATTGCAGTCTTTGGATCTTTTGACGACAGATGAAGATATTGAGATTCAGTAAATAACGTTTTAATTCGTCAGCACTTATACCCCGCCAACCGACGGGGCGTAACAATATTAATAATACAGTGCGATGTACTGGTCATCCACCCGCTTAATATCCACAGGTGTATCAAAAATATCTTCAATAATATCGGATTTCATAATGTCTTCAGGCTTTCCATGATAAGACAAACGACCATCTCTTAGCGCAACAATATAGTCCGAATAAACAGATGCAAAATTAATATCGTGGATCACTAAGATAATGGTTTTCCCTAGCTCATCCGCCGCACGTCGTAATAGTTTCATCATAATCACTGCATGCTTCATATCGAGATTATTTAGCGGCTCATCCAGTAAAACATATTCCGTATCTTGGCATAATACCATTGCCACATAAGCGCGTTGACGTTGCCCACCAGATAGCTCATCCAAATAACGATGGCGTAAATCGGATAAATTAAGAAAAGAGAGCGACTCATCAATTTTCTGTTTATCTTCAATATTTAAACGACCTTTCGTGTAAGGATAGCGACCAAAACCAACAAGTTCTTCAACGGTTAGCCGGCTCGCAAACTGATTTTCTTGGCGCAGTACTGACAAACATTTTGCCAGTTTATCACTTGGTGTTGTCGAGACATCTAACTCATTTACTTTGACATAGCCGCCATCATCAGCCATCAACAAGCGCCCAATAATCGACAATAACGTGGACTTTCCGGCGCCATTCGGTCCGATGATTGAAGTAATACCGCTATTTTTAATGGTTGTCGTGACGTCATCTAAGACTTTAGTACCCTGATAACTTTTCGATATCTGACTAATTTCAATCATACTAGAACCTTCTTAACACCATATAAATAAAGAAAATACCACCAACAAACTCGATAACTACCGATAATGTCCCAGCCATGTTTAAACCATACTCAAGGATCAATTGCCCACCAATGAGTGCAATGACCCCGAGTAAGAAAGATACCGGAAGCAAATAACGATGTTGGCTGCTGCCACTCACCAAATATGCCAGATTTGCCACCATTAACCCTAAGAAAGTTAAAGGCCCAACTAGTGCTGTAGAAACAGCAACTAAGATTGAAATCAGTAATAAAATGACAGTCACTTGTTGGCGATAATTAATACCTAGGTTCACCGCATTAGCCTGCCCTAATGCAATAACATCAAAGCAATAGCGCATACGCCACAACAGAACTCCAACCACCACCGTGATGAGTAACGTAAAAAGAATCAGCTCAGGGGTACCTTTGGTGAAGGTGGCAAACATGCGGCTTTGCAATATCGAAAACTCATTGGGGTCCATTAAACGTTGCAGTAGCGTCGCTACGCTACGAAATAAGGTGCCGAGAATGATACCCACCATCAATACAAGGTTGATATTCATTTTAACAGACACAAATAACCAGCGATACAGCACCACAGAGAACAACACGAGTAATGTTGATTCCAATAAAAACTTACCAATATTCAAAAGCCAAGACGATGGAAAGCTATCGGTATAAAAAATGAAGATAGTTTGTAATAAGACAAACAATGCTTCTAGCCCCATAATCGAGGGGGTTAAGATTTTATTGTTTGCAATGGTTTGAAAAAGAACCGTTGACACTCCCGCAGCAAACGCGACCACAATCATGGTCAGAACAATATAGCCTCGATGTGGTAAAATATAAGCTAGGTTGCTACCCAAGTTTATGGTCATATAAAGAATAACGGATAATAGCGACAAGGCCAGTAATATCCATATTCTATGCAATGGTGTTAACCCTTTTTTTGTTAGCACCACTGATGAATTAACTTTTTGCATAACGTTGTTGCTTCAACAATAAATATAAGAAAATCACCGCACCCACCACACCTAAAATTACACTTGCTGGTATTTCAAATGGATAGCGGATTAAGCGGCCAATAATGTCACATAATAAAACCAAGCCACCGCCTGCAATACAAATCCACGGGATTGTTTTACGGATGTTATCTCCCATGACTAGGCTAACGAGGTTTGGAATAATGAGTCCAAGGAAAGGTAATGCACCAACGACGACGACGACCACACCACTAATTAATGCGATGATGGATAAGCCAATCGTCATCACTTTACGGTAATTCAAACCAACATTAATAGAAAACTCCCGTCCCATTCCTGCAACGGTAAAGCTGTCTGCTATCCAGCAAGCAATTAGCGTAAGGATGCCAACTAACCAAAGCAGTTCATAGCGACCTTGAATGATACTGGAGAAATCGCCACTCATCCATGCACCAAGTGATTGTAATAAATCAAAATAGTACGCAGTGAATATGGTCAAAGCACTAATTACCGCACCTAGCATGATCCCGACTAGCGGAACTATTAATGCAGATTTTAAAATGACACGACGCAATAACACCATGAATAACATTGTGCCAATTAATGCAAACCCACTGGCAACAACCATTTTAGTCATGATACTGGCAGCAGGAAATAACACCATCACCACTAACAAACCAAGACTCGCGGACTGAGTTGTCCCTGCAAGAGAAGGTTCGACAAAACGGTTTTGGGTTAACAACTGCATGATAAGCCCGGCAACGCTCATCGCACTGCCAGCTAAAATAAGGGAAACGGTTCGGGGAATTCGGCTAATAAAAAAGATGTCTTGCATCTCAGGGTCGGTGAAAAGCGAAACGGGTGACACGTCACCCGCCCCTATAAACAAGCTTAATACCGCTAAAACCAATAACGCGATAATTCCACAAAAAAGATAAAGCGTTTTCATGGGTTATTTTGTTTGACTCTTCTCTAAAGCGTTATTGATATCGTCCATTAACTTAGAATACGTTTGGATACCACCAGAAATATACACTGCGGTTGGGTCAAGATAGGTAATTTGACCTTTTTCCCATGCTGCGGTTTTTCTCACAAGCGCGTTATCTAACACTTCAGCGGCTGGCTGTGCGTCTGCTTTGCCAATCGCACTATCACGGTCAATAACAAACAGCCAATCTGGGTTTAATTTCACCAATAATTCTGCGCTGACGATATTACCGTGACGCCCTGTATTTTCTTCAAAAACATAGGCAGGTTCAAAACCTAACACGTCAAAAATGAAACCAAAACGTGAACCTGGGCCGTACGCGGAAATTTTACCGCCGCTGACCAAAATCACCATGGCTTTGCCTGCATTTGGTGCTTTTGATTTGACGCCTTCAATTTTTGTATTGAAATCTGTAATCAGTTTTTTAGCTTCATCTTCTTTACCAAATAACATACCGAGCTCATTGGTGCGCTCAGTTAAGCTACCAATAAAATTTTTGTTATCAATGTCTAAAGAAATAGTCGGTGCAACGCCACTCAGTTTGTCATATGCATCACGTGCACGGCTTCCCCCTAAAATCAAATCTGGCTTCGCATTACTCAGTGTTTCATAGGCAGGTTCAAATAGTGTGCCTGCATTGATATATTCGGAGCCACTATATTTTGTCAAAAAATCAGGGAAATGAACGTTAGTCTGAGGAACACCTGCAACAGGCGCACCCAGAGCATCCATAATGTCCAGCGTTTCCATGTTCATCACAATGACTTTTTGTGGATGACGAGGAATTTCAGTTTTGCCTTGAACATGTTCGATTGTAATGGTTTGTTTCTCTGCTGCCTGCGTTGTTTCTTTTGTGTCTTTGGCGTTATCACAGCCCACTAATATTAACGCAGATAATAAAGCAATACCTGAAACTAATGATTTTGCAAACATCTAATTTCCTCCATCCATCTATAACTAATGATAAAATTCTATAATTTGGCGATGAGGTTATCTTACACGCAATTAAGCGCTAATGATATTAGTTTGCATTTGCATTCATTGAAAGTTTGTCTAAACGCACAAAAATACCAATTCCATCTCTTATATAGGTACCTAAGCATCTATTGCCGATACTTTTTTCAGGTTGTTTCAAGTTAGCCCAAAACCAACAATAAAGGCATAGCTTCGTGGTATTAAGCTATGCCTTTAATATATAGATAAATATCATTTCTTATACAAACACCAGGCTAATCATTGATAAGCGATAAAATAAGTTGCCAGTTTAGGTTAATAAACCGTTAGTTATAAGAAAAAAGTAACGTTGTTGATGATGTAAACCTTCCGGCCGTGTTAAAAGGGCCATTAACTGTCGCTTTAATATCTAGATTGACATTGCTTCCTTTTCCTATGACCGTGCCCGTTGGACCCGCTTGATTAGTTACTTGAGTACCATTGATTGAAATTTGTATAGGTTTTCCTGCAATGGAAGGTTGTGCGCCAATAATAGCAACGCGCATAGTTGCCGATCTATCACACGTTACTGAACCACTACCTTGTGCAGTTTTCGTGGCGCTTTCTCCAACATTAATTTGCCCAAAATCAAGAGTGCTAGGGACTGTCGTCGTACATGTTAAATTCATTGGAGTGATGACACCACAGGTTGAATTTTGAGCTAGTGTAGATACAGCCCCTCGGCCCACTGGGAGTACAGCAAAACCAACACATAAGGCTCCCCATTTTGTTGCAGGGGTTAACCAAATACTATTTGTAGCCCCGCCACTAACTTGTATCGAATCAGAAGTCTTCTTTTTTGCAGCTACATATAAATTATAAGCTTCATCATAGGTTATATTATTAGGCACCTGTATCATCGATTGGGCTATACCAGCAGACGCCCCTTGACAGAACCCACCAGAATCACAATCTTGACTTCCCGAAGGGCCTAATCCTGTTCTAGGAATCGGACCAAACCAACATTGGCTAGTACTACATGTAAGTCTATTATTTGCCGGTGGACCGTTCAAATCAATCCCCCAAGAAAAATTCAACCGCACATCTGTTCCAAATCTAACTATTTGATATGGACTTCCCCAGCTTGATGCAGCAAGCGCAGCAGATGCATTGATCCAAAAAGCGGCTCCCGCTAAAGTAAAAAGTAACATTTTTTTTATTTTTGACATAGTAGAGTTCTCATTCAATCGCTAGCCTAAATCATCGATAGGCATTAGTTGTAATCCAACATAAAGGTGGTAGTTGCAGTAAAATCACCTAATCCTAACGATTTATTAGGTATTACTTTAGGGTCCGCTTGCACATAGGCTTGAAATTCTAAGGTGGTGTTCCCAGCCGATAAGTCCTGTTTATAGTTCCCTGTATTGATAGGAATAAGCACCCCTTGTTTATTTTCTATGCCAAGCGCTATCCCTTTCGCAGTACTGGACAAATCAGGTGCAAGCAACCCTTTTTGAATCGGGCTTTCAGTCCCCGTAAATTTTAGCGTAATATCCTTTCCTACGGTGAGGTCACAATTAATTAACCTAATTTGAAAAGGCATACTTTTCGTTCTACCATAAGAGTAGAGATATTTATTAACGACCGTACCAAAATCGACGATAACATTTTCATCACCCGGAAAAACATCACAAGCATCTGCAATCAATTTGCCATCGAACTCAACTTTGATAGCGACACTTGGCGTCGATACGGCGAACAATAAAAAAAAGGTCGCACAGTAAATAGTGTTAAGCGGCTTCATCATTTATCCTATTGAAAATCGATTGTCAGTGTTCCAGAAGCAGTAAAATCATCAGCGACTAATTTTGCGTTGCTTAATTTAACCGGTACCGCTGAAATCACAGGTGGTGCGCTAATACGTATAGAAAAAGGCCGATTCAACGGTTGTGGTTTACCATTAACCTGAATTTGAATTCCGAATTTCCCCGTATTTTTCGGCGTGCGGGTAGAAAGTGTTGCATTATCAAAACCCGTTCCCGCCAACGTGCCACCAAAGGTTAATTTAACGTCCCACGGGTAATTCGTATTATTGTCACACGTAATAGTAAAGGGCACATTTTTACGAAAGGCGTTGCCATCGATTTTTCTAATCACAATTTCCCCAAATGACACTCTGATTGGGTCAGTTTTTCCCAGTTGGCAACTTGGTGGAATAATTAGGTTGCCTGTGAACTGCCAGTTCGCTTGGGCAGAAAATGGCAGCAGCATATAAGTTAATACGATAAAGAATAATGATGAAAGTTTCATTTTTGCCTCACTGGTAATCAACTTTTAGGGTTGCTGTGGCTGAAAACTTACCACCATCAGTACTACTATAAGTCGTCCCCACGTTTCTTAATGGGGCGGCCTCAAGTTTAGGTACATTTGTATAGCTAAAGCTGATTGGGGTATTGATTGTTTTCTTCTCATTATTCACATAGAAAACAATGCCAAGTTTATTATTCGAGGTTTTTAATCCGCCATTGCTATTAAATGTTGTTGGGTCGCCAATAATGCTCATTTTGAGTGTATTGCTGGGCAAATTAGTGCAGCTTAACCTCAATGGAACAACTTGCTTATAATTCACACCATCCAACCGCGGTAGCAGCACATCACCAAAATTGACAGTCTGCTGAGACCCTGAATTCAAAATACACTCCGCAGGCGGAGCAATGATTAAATTCCCTTTAATGGTTAAATTTTGATTAATAGACTCGGCATAACTGTGCGAAACAAACACGCTACTCACCATCAAGCCAATAGTGTATTTTAAAAGTGCCATAACTTTTGCTCTCCTATTGGTAATCCAGTGACATAACCAGTGTTGCATTAAATGCCCCTGCCTGTTGTAACGCTACGCCATTAGGTTTAGTCGGTATAACATACAATTTGGGCTGACCGCTAAAAATGGTGAAATCAATAACCGCATTATTTTTTAAAAGCGTATTGTCATGATAAACAAGCAAACCCAAATTAGGTGTATTCGTAAGAAGTGCTGATTTACCATTTATTTGTGCCTCTCGTGACCAAGACAGCTTCATTTTAAATGCATTATTCTTTGGCGGTCGTGAACAAAAAATTGAATAGTCAATTAGCGTTTTTTTATACTCTCCCCCATCAACAATCTGCGCTTCATATACATCACCAAGGTCAGTCCCCCTACTCGTTATGCTACATTCAGCCTTACCTATTACTTCTAGAGTAAAAGTGATATTTTTTTCAAGTTCATTCGGACCAAAATCATCCGCTAACACCCTTGGTATCAATAAAATACTAGTCATAATCGTAACCAAGAAGAAAAAAAATGGTTTTATTCCATAAAACTTCATTTATATTCTCCTTTAGTCGTAGCTGAGTTGAAATTGCAACTGAGCCTGATAACTACCCGCAGATAAATTGGCGGAAGTTCTCATTGGCGCAATATAGTAAGTCAGCTGGTTTTGCCCGAGGGTTAACCGCTGTGGGTTATTAACCCGACCAACAGAAACCAATGAACCTTTTTTATCCGTCAATGCCAAACCAAAACCTTTTGCCCCATTCACCTTAATTAAATCTGGGTTTTGTAAATCAGTGGCCGCGCTAAACTTAATTTGCATTGTGGGAATATTTTTTTCCCACACTAGGTTTGCAAGCTGGTCACGTTGGCGACTTTGACTTATTAGGCAGTCTTCTAATTTAATCGTTAAGGGGATCGCTAAGCCCTTTTGGCCAATCGTACTTAATTGGCCAGTCCCTGTCGTCCCTAGGTCAATCGTCTGATGAGCCGAAGCCATCTCTAAGCGGCAGGCACTCTCGGTGAGGGCGCCACGAACGTCTATGTGGCCATTTGCGCCATCGACAGTCCAGTTGTCGACCTTACCGAGTTGTTGTGCATGCGTGAAAACACTGAACATGCACAGTATGATACCAACAATGGTCAAATTCAGAGGAACAGTGGTTTTCATGTTAGATCCTTATACGATTAATTTTTCTCTGGCACTACTTGGCATTGGCTTGCTTGGCAATTAAATACCAAAGATGGGCGCCCACCGTAGTCATTGATATAGGTTAAGGCCGGCGTATTACCTAACGCGCTCACACTAAGGTCAAGAGGCATTGAACTTTTTGGCGGGATCATGACCGGTTCAAAACCGGCAATCGAGTTCCCATCTTTTTTGGCCGCGGCATCAACAATGGTGATAAAAAACGGTGTCGGGTTATTCGCAATGTACTTGCCACCTTGCTGGGTTAATGTCAGCTTCTCTTGCCATATTTCACCGATATTTTTAGGAACAATACTAGCCGGACGGTAAAACAGTTTAATCCGCGTTTGTAAAGCTAATTGCAGCGTATTGGGTTTATCACTTTTTGGTGGAATTTCACGCAAACTGAAATAAAATACCGACTCCCTATCTTGAGGAAGCTTAGCGGCACTGGGTAATGCTTGAATTTTTACTTGACTCGCGGTGCCTGGCTCAACCCGTTGTACCGGAGGGAGTACCGTAAATGGGTCGCTGATTTTTTCACCCTTTCCATTTTCTAGCCAAGCCTGTGCCAAATAAGGTAGGTTTTTATTCTCATTACTAATATTCAGCGCAATAGATTTATCATCACTGGTAATGATTGCACGTGTACGGTCTAACGCAATAGCAGCTTGTGTTGATGAAATACTCATTAAAATTACTGTGCCTAAGATTGGTAGGGCGAGTAATTTGCTCAGAGAAAATGGCTGTTTTTCAGCCTTAAATGTTAATTTTTTCATTTTGAATCTCTTATGTCTTTTATAGATAAAATTATTAGTTGATACGGCAGTTACTCAGTAGATATAGTCATCCATTACTTTAATAACCAACGTGAAGGGTTAACTGGCGCAACTTCAACTACCGCATCAGAGGCGGTTTGTGCCTGATCTATTGACGAAGCCGCTGCAAGTTTTGGCGAATCAACCGAAAGTTTTGGCGAATCAGCCGCGAGTTTTGGTGAATCCGTGGCTTGTTGTATATTATCCGGACATGGTAGTAACCATTTTGACATTAATACTGATTCATCAGGTAAAGCGCTCGGTAAACGAATTTGACATTGAACACCCTCGTTCCAAGACACCTCTAATACATCATGGGGCCTTAATCCTGTTAAGTAGACATTTCCGTCATCACCCACAATACCCACTTGCTGCTTTCTACCGTTTATGACGACTGAACCAAACGGTGGAACTTGGTTATCAGCTAAGCGAATAACCGCCATCGCTTGTGCTCCTGAAACCACATCAAATTTACGGTAACCAATCGCACCTTCAGTCAAGGTACCTTGTTTAATTGATTGGCTAACTGCGGCGGTATCCGGTAACTTATTGACATCAATACGGACTTGGTTACGGTAGTAACTATTAATATCACCGATGACAGCATAACCAAGCGGGTTACTGTAAACTGACGCCCCAAAACCTTGCACTGGGATATCCGGCACGCCATCCGTTGACACCACCATACGCGTCCCCCCCATTTGGTTAACCCGGTGCAACGCAACCCCTTCTCTTGTTGCCGTTATACCACCTTGAATACCAAATGCAGCGGCCCGGTAACGGTTGTGCTGATAGGTCGCATTAGTGTTAATCGCCGCTAAACTACCATCATAGTTATAAGTTCCACCAAATGAGCTACCATCACGGCTCCACCCCGTATTCAGACTGTAGCTACTGCCCTGATCTATCCGACTATAGAAATTAGCCTGATTAGTGGTATTATCTTTGCTCCAGTTATTGCTTAAGCTTAAACTGGATTGATTACCCCACGGTACAGAGACTGAGGTATAGACTCCATCATCATTCGTGCCGTTTGCTCGGTTACGAAATGCAGTCAAATTCAAGCTGATATTCTTAAAGCGACCAATATCAAAGTATTTTGCCAATGACAGACTGTAGCGGTCACTGTCTTTTCGATCCCAATAAGACTGATGGTAATAGTTTAAAAAGACGCTAATACCAAGATCAGTGAACTGCTGGTTATAAGAAACGGTATACATTTCTTTGCTGTTAAATTTCCGCTCTCCGCTATTAAGCGTATCCAAAAATTCAGACATGCTCATAAAGCCCTTTTCAGAAAAGCGATAACCTGCGAAAGTGACTTGGCTATTATAATCATCAAAACGTTTTGAATAACTTAAGCGGTATGAGTTACCTCGATATGTATCATCGCTACCATCATTCATATTATTTAATTTGGCTCTAGAATGAGTCACATCAAGGGAAAGCGCACCAAACACCATCAAGTCACGACCAATACCCAAGGCTGCAGATAAATACTTATCTGACATGATGCTTCCGCCAAATAGCGACCACCCATTGTCAATCCCCCAAGAGAACTCACCACTTGCAAAAGGCTTACCATTGCTATGGTGTTTATAATCCGTTGGTCGACCTGCTGCCACCTTATAGCGCACTTGTCCGGGACGGGTCAGATACGGAATATTTGCCGTCGAAACCGTGAAGTTTTGCGTGGTACCATCTTGCTCTTCCACCGTCACATCAAGGTCACCTGACAATGCATCATTCAAATCTTGAATACGAAACGGACCGGCTGCAACCTGAGTTTGATAGATAACATGACCTTGTTGGCTAATGATGACCGTTGCATTGCTTCGTGCAACACCAGTGACTTCAGGGGCATAGCCACGAAGGTTTGGCGGCAACATGCTGTCATCCGTCGCTAAGCTCGCCCCAGCAAAACGAAAACTGTCAAAAATATCAGACGTAAAATAGTTTTCACCTAACGCGAGTTGCGCACCAAGTGACTTTATCGCTCTGTAGGCATAATAACGGGTCCACTCAAAATTATTTTCAGTATCTTGACCTTGGGTTTTATTAACACGGGCTTGCCAATCACTACGGAAACGCCAAACCCCCATATTAAAACCAGTGACACCATTCGCATTAAGGCTAAATGCAGTATCGTTAGAGGCACGGGTTTGTTGGCTAAATTGTGTATTCATGTTGTAGTCAAACAAAAAGCCATTAATCCCTTCTTCCCAACGAGAAGGTGGGTCCCAGTTATCTGCGGTATATTCAAGATAAGCTTGTGGCACACTAATATAAAAAGCGGATTTAGGTAAATCAGCCCGAACAGTTGTGCCAGGAACACTATTTAAGTCTAAGCATTGGTTATCATGCCACCATGTAAGCTTACTAACGTAATCTGGTTTTAAGGCAAGTAACTTAACAACTTCAGGAGATATACAAGCGGTTGAGTCATCACTATTTTCAGGGTCTGGATAATAAAAGACCGCTTCATCAGTGAGGGAGCTTTCATTAACGTGAATAGTAAATCGATACTCACCCGGCATTAAATAGCCCGGTTTAGCAAATTGTTTTAAGTTAATATTAGCACGGTCGCTCACATCAAGCATGTCGCTATTAAATTCTATTTCATCTGAAAATGCATTCAATGAAATAGATATACCAACAAGTAAAAATATTAATTTAAACTTTGTTTTAAATGGTTTTAAAAAGTGAACGTTATTACCGGCCATAATTGGAGACCTCTACCTTTAATATCCCTGATATAATTTTAAATAATTCTATTTATTTTATTCATAATCTATTTTAAACCTGATTTGGGCATTATATAGACCAGATCTAAATGCATCCTTATTAGGAATTAAACGCAACTGAAACTTTAAATCTTTCGTACCCTGTTCAATTCCTTGTGGTGGCATGGCAACACCGGGGTATGCTATATTATAAAAACCATCATTAATTCTTAACCCAACACCTCTCGCCTGCCCAAAAAGCTTAAATAAATCCTTTTCATGCGAGCCATCAAAAGTAATACGTAAATGCCGCCAGTTTGGTCTTGGTGTATTATTAAGATGGGGGCGTTCAATTGAGCAATTAATTAACCGAACTGTAAAGTCACGAGGCGGACTTTCTCCATATCGTTGTATTTGTGCCAGAGGTAGACTTCCCATGTCAATTGTCTGGTCTCGGCTGCCAAAATCAATAGAGCACGCGGTTTCAACAATACTCCCACCAACAGTAACGGTGTTAGCATTGCTAAAACTGCTTATACTCATTAAAACGAGGCTACCGAAAAGGAAATTAATTAATTTCAATATTCCACCCTCACTCAAAAACAAAATCCACTGGTAATAGAAACTTCATACCAGTGGAATTGGCATTATTATTCGTAATTCAACTGGAAATCAGCAACAGAAGTGAACTCACCAACTGTGATAGTATCCAGCTCACCACCGTTACCAATTAGGTATGCAGAGAACTGAATAGTGTTATTGCCACCTTGGATCAGTTGGAATGGAGTTGCTTTACCTAAGGTTACAACACCATTTGCACCGTTAGTGATCTGAACACCAGCGCCAGCACCTGTACCAACGATACCTAATGTTTTGTTAGATGTATCAAAAGCAGCCGCAGCACCGGTAAAGGTTAACTGTACGCCTTTAGTTAATTTAGTTACATCACAGTTTTCTAACAGGATTTCGAAAGGACGTGGAGTTGATTTACCACCTTTTACTAATGCCATATTAGAGATTTGGCCTAATTCAACAACATCTTTAGTATCTGGAGAAATTGAACATGGGGCATCAATAATTGAGCCTTTAAATGTAATTTTTCCGTGGCCTTGGTCTGCTGCGTTAGCCGCTGAAATTAAGCCGATAGTCATTGCTGTTGCAATTGCAATATTCTTGATTTTCATATCTATATATTCCTTACAGTAAATAATGTTGGTTTTTTATTAAGTGTGAATATTGAATAAAAATTGCCATATACACTTACTATGGCAATAGTTTTTTATTAAAATTAATTACTTTTAGCTATCATAATAAATAATAGCCGAAAAATAATTGACTTTATCGGATAACATCTCCAGTTGATTAATTCTCAACTAAATATAAAAAGTGACATACAGGAACCTGAAAAATAAAAGATAACTTTACTAGTAACTCAATATTTATTTTATTCACTCCATTTTCATAACGAGAGACTTGTTGTTGACTGATATCTAATTTCTCAGCTAATTCCCCACCACTCCAACCGTATTCCATTCTTAACTTGCGTATTTCTCTTCCTGCTTTGAAGTTTAATTCGTTTGAATATTCATATTTTGTATTTAACATTGCGACTAATCCCAAACATGATAATAATCTGCCAGTGTTTCTTCAGTTGATAATTTAAATCCCAAATCTGTGATTAAGTCATGTGCATTAACATTAAGAATAAAAGCGATAAAACATAAGTTATCGATACTTAATCTTACAGCCCCTCGCTCTATTCTAGATACATGTTGTTGTGAGCAACCCATTAAACTTGCCAACTGGTCGCCACTCAAACCTTGCTTAAGACGACAAGCTTTTATATTGCTACCTACAATCTTATTAACATCAGAAATATTCATAATATTTTTAATTATTCACAGTAATTAATTTCGAATATGTTATTTCAAACCAATAAACACGTCAAATACGTAAATTTATTTCCAATATTTAAATTCACATTTAAATTACACTTTGTAATATACTATCCTAATGAATTAATTGAACTTTAATTATAATAGAAAAATATAAGTTACACTCAGAAACAAAAGAGAACACCTAAAACGAGTACAATTCGGAGTTATTATCTTGATTAGATTAAAAACTCAAACAAACAGACTATTTAGATGACTAATGATGATATAATATTATGTGATTCTCGGTCATATTTAAAAACACAGTCAATTAGAACTTTCAATTGAATGTAAATTAAAAGTTTTTCAGTCATAATAACGGGAAATAACTATTTAAACGGAAAATAACTGCCTTTGAAAATTAAGTGCTTTTTCAGTGTATTCTTATTTTAAAATACATTATTTAATATCTCTTAGTATTACATACAAGTCAGAATTTTATATATTTAGTTTTATCTAATTGCAGTCAGAGCAAAATATGATCAATATTAAAACCACATGGCATACCATATTCAAAAGAGATATTCAGTCATACCTAGAAAGCAGAGAAACATCATCCAAATAAATTATAAAAAAACAAAAACATAACCGATGAAAAGCTAAGTGCATTCGGGTACTCAATATGCTTGTTTTACCCGCAACGAATCCCAGTTGTCATTAATCTTTATATGTGGTTTTCGGTCGAAGTATGTATATAGAAGAAAAAAATAATAGAGCCCGAAGATACCTAAATGGTTTTAAGCTGTATTCGACTGATAGCTAGATACCTAAACTTAGAAGAATAAACCCTCAAACAACTTAACAACAAACAAAACACATGAATTTAACATTTCACATTATCCTGACAATTATTATCTTTTTTTTATATTAGTTACATAATTAAAACAATAAACCTCTGCACAATTTAACTATTAGAGAAATATTATATTGTGAAATAGCTCTCTAACCTCATTTATTTATGTTGAATTAATTCTAATCGCTTGTCATTATTTAATCTGGCTTGTTACTACCTTTGGGTAGGCAAAACCTAGTTGTCCCTCCTTTTTGGAGGAATAACTAGGTTTTTTTTTGTCTTTTGTATAGAAGGAAATTAGCAATGAATAAATTTAAGACAGGGATCTTAAGCTTAGCCGTTATGCTTGGGCTAAATACACCAACATTTGGGGACACGCAGGAAATACAACAGAAGGCTCCGATAAAAAAGCCTAATGTTATTATTTTGTTCTTAGACGATGCAGGCTACGCAGATGTTAAAGCGTTTGGTGGAAAGTATGAAACCAAAAACCTTGACAAGATGGCAGCAGAAGGTCAGAAATGGACTAATTTTTACGTCTCATCCCCAATCAGTTCACCGTCTCGAGCAGGCTTATTGACTGGTCGACTAGGCGTCCGTAATGGTATGTATGGAACAAAAGTTGGTGTTTTAATGCATAAAAATACCAATGGCTTACCTAAAAGCGAAGTCACTATTGCTGAAATGCTTCGCGATAACGGTTATCAAACAAGTTTACTTGGGAAATGGCACTTAGGGCACTTCCCTGAACACTATCCGACACGCCACGGTTTTAATTATACATATGGCCCACTGTATTCTAACGATATGGACTGGGCACCTGAATATGAAAAAGTCATGGGTGGCATGGTTGACGCTTACACCAAAAAAGATTGGGATCGATTCAACGAAATAATAGCATTTCGTGATAATGCAATCGTTCATCCTAAAGAAGAGATGTGGCAAAATCGCGTTTTAACATCACAACCTAAAGGTGATGGCACTTACGATGATTCATTCACTATAATGAATCAAACAACATTCACAAAAGATCTGACAGCTCAAGCTAAAAACTATATTGATAAAAACCAAGACACCCCTTTCTTCATGTATATGGCCTATACGCAAACTCACGTGCCTTTATTTGTCTCCCCTGAATTCTCAGGAAAAACAGATTCGTTATATGGCGATGTAATGCAAGAAATTGATTGGTCAGTTGGCGAAATTGTTGATCACCTTAAAAAACGTGGTCTTGATCAAGACACTTTAATTATTTTTACCTCAGATAATGGCCCTTGGGATGTTCCCGCTTTTGTTAAAGCAGGCCATGCGGGAGATACTGGCGGGTTAGCAGGTGGAAAAAATAGAACGTTAGAAGGGGGTTCTCGCGTTCCAGCAATTTTCTATTGGCCAGGAACAATTAAGCCACAAGTAATTGATGGTATTGGTTCCACACTTGATATTCTCCCTACTGTAGCAAATTTATCTCATTCTCAATTACCAACGGCAACATTAGATGGCATAGATATTTCTTCAACATTACTTGAAGGGAAACCCAGCCCGAGAGAAATTTATCCTTATTATATGGAAGGACGATTTGAAGCATTTCGCGCTGGTGATTGGAAACTTTATCTCATGCGGTATGAAAATAGAGGTTCAGGCGCTAAACCTGTCGCAAATGCAGGGTATGAGCTCTATAATTTAGTTGATGATAAATTTGAACTAAATAACCTAGTTGACCAACATCCTGAAATTGTCGCTGATATACTTGCTCAAGCCCAAAAATATAATGAAAGTATAGGTGAATATGCACCACCTTTATTTGACTTTAATGCTCAGTAATAAGGGTGAGCTATCTGTTGTGAAATAGGCTGATACCGATATAAGCAAGGTATCAGCTATCACTCTAAAATGGGAAAATCCCACCACATATTTCAACTGCACCCTAAATGTTAGACTGCTTTAGTCTGATTTAAAGGGTGCATTTTATGTCAAAATAGCCAGCATATTACGTTTACGCAGATTACTATTATCCCATGGGTAATGAAAATGAGAGATAATTGTTATCACATCTAATGATTTTTAAAAAAAAGGTTTTATGCGACCAACAGTAACAATAAACTCTCCACTTATATTCATTGAAACTGTTAAGGAGATAATTCATGGCAGATACACCCTATGTTCCACCTAAAGTTTGGCAATGGGAGCAAGGTAATGGCGGGAAATTCGCCAATATTAATCGTCCTGTTTCCGGCGCAACTCATGAAAAAACCTTACCTGTAGGTAAGCACCCACTACAGCTATACTCCTTGGGAACACCTAATGGCCAAAAAGTAACTATTATGTTAGAGGAGCTTTTGGCACTTGGTATTCATGAGGCTGAGTACGATGCTTGGCTCATTAATATTGGTGATGGTGACCAATTTAGTTCAGGTTTTGTTGAAATCAACCCTAACTCAAAAATTCCTGCATTAGTTGATAGAAGTGGCAAAGATCCGATTCGAGTTTTCGAGTCAGGATCTATTTTGACTTACTTAGCTGAAAAATTTTCAGCTTTCCTACCCACCACTCAGCCGGAGCGCGCTGAAACACTATCATGGTTATTCTGGCAGATGGGATCAGCCCCTTTTATTGGAGGTGGTTTTGGGCATTTCTACGCTTATGCCCCTGAAAAGTATGAGTACCCAATAAATCGATTTGCAATGGAAACTAAACGTCAGCTCGATGTATTAGACAAACATTTAGCCACTCACAAATATATCTCAGGTAATAACTACAGTATCGCGGATATCGCCATTTGGCCGTGGTACGGCGCTCTCGTAAAAGGCGGGTTATATGATGCCGCCGAGTTTTTGTCGGTTCACGAATACAAAAATGTCATCCGTTGGGCTGATGAAGTTTATGCTCGTCCAGCCGTACAGCGCGGATGCCGAGTCAACCGTCTTCAAGGTGACCCTATGCAGCAAGTACGCGAACGCCACGATGCAAGTGACATACGTTAGAAACCATATTAAAGCCATTTAATTATAGCGTGGCACAAGGTGAGTTAGTAAGCGCTCACCTTGTTTTTGAGCGACGATAACGCCCTATAACAAGATGAAATAGCGCTTTTTTTTAATGCAGGGATCGATTTAAGCAAAGATATTATCTATAGCGAGCCCGCAGCTAAGAGTAAATTTGCTGGCGTGGTAATGCCCCTTGAAAAAAACACAATGAACCCCGCATTATAAAACTCGTGGTGGTCTTAAAAGCAATCAAACTTTCTAAAAATGAATACTAAAGAGGATTAAATCCCCCATCCTTCTATTTTGTATTTTTTTCTTGTGAAGCTAAATGCACTCCAACGTACCGTTTATAACGAGTAGGCTTTAATTGCGTTAAATCCACTAATACCAAGCCATCAATGCAATCATTAAAATCAGGGTCAGTACCAAAGTCTATAAATTGAACACCACCGGGCTCACATAGTTCTGTATACTGTTTATACAGTGTCGGGATTGAACACCCGATATTATTGAGTAAGCTTTTTAATTTAATGAAATCTTCTTGATAGTTATCTCCCGCAAATTGAGCGAGTACTTGTGGCAACGAAGCAGGATAAGGCCGACGTGATTGTGCCATAACATGCTTCGCAGAAAAATAGAGCCGATAAAATGCAATTAATAGATCTCTCGCAGCTAACGGCATTGTCCCTGAAATAGACACTGGGCCGAATAAATAACGATACTGTGGATATTTTGCTAAGTAAGCCCCTATACCCAACCATAAATAATCTAAACCTCGTTTCCCCCAGTATTTAGGTTGAATAAAACTGCGTCCCAATTCAATTCCTTGGCTAAGAATGGGTAACATTTCTTGGTCATAATGAAACAAGCTATAGCTGTAAATGCTCTCCAACCCTTTTTTTTCCAGTTGTTTTTCTGTAGGGATAAACCGATAGGCACCGACAATATCCAGTTCATCTTCATCCCAAAGAATTAAATGATAATAATAATCATCATAACTATCTAAATCGCGGCGATTCCCTGAACCTTCACCGACAGCTCGAAACGCAATTTCACGTAAACGGCCTAATTCACGCAAAATAGGAGAACTAGCCTCTTGGTTTCTTTGATAAAGGTAAATAACCTTACCATCTGGCGATGTACCTAAACGCTCACAATCAACTAGCGCTTTTTTGAGTTCTAGCCGATCCTCCGGTAATGCAATAGCTGACTCACTGGTAAATAGCCCGCTTTTTCCTTTACCCAGTAAATAGACATGGCGACGAAAACGTTCCGCTAATTCGTGAGCCTTAGTATGACCATCGTACCAATGGGTAAATGGAATACGACCACCAATGCGAATCTTTATTTGATTTCCTTGTTGCTTGAACATCTCCCTCACTAGCATCAATGTTGATAAGGGCTGATAAACTAGCGAGGTCAGGTAAAATAAATGGCTATTACGCCCTTGAACATGGATAGGCACTATGACTGCTCGCGCTTTTGCCGCTAAACGTAAAAAACCGGTACGCCAATGGCTATCGAGTATCCCTTTACGGCCTAACCTTGAAACTTCACCAGCAGGAAAAACAATCAATGCCCCTTGGTTGTCCAAGTGCTGCTGCATAGCGGTAACTTGTTGGCGATTGGTTCGATTATTTATATTATCAACAGGAATAAATAAGCTACTTAATGGCTCAATATAATTAAGAAACTGGTTCGCCACGATTTTAACGTCAGGCCGAACTGTTGATACTGCATGTAATATCGCTAGACCATCTAATGAACCTATTGGGTGGTTTGCCACTAATACCACAGGCCCTTGATTAGGAATATTTTCTAAGTCTCTTTGCGCGAATTCAACTCGAACATTAAAATATTCAATTATTTGTTCAATTAAATCAAAGCCTTTCAAATGAGGGTAATTAATCGCAAATTGCTGGAATTCTTTTTCGAAAAGTAATTTTTTCAATAAGATACGCTTCCATTTAGAAAGCGGTTTTTGTGGATAAATATCGTGGAGCAAGGTATCGACACTAAACATAATATTACCTCCCAGCTTAGTTATAGGGGAACTTAAGTCAGAATAATGGCAATAACATGTCTTTTTTATGGCAAAACCATGAAGTGATGAAAAATAATTATTCTGATAGTGTTAGTTTCGCTTATATTATCATTATTTTGGCTAAAACTTAATTTTATAACGTAGAATTTATTTTAAAATTTTGTCGATATCTATAATTAATCTATTTTTGTAATATGCATCTAATTTACAACAAATATAGATTTTTCTTAAAAATATATATCACACCATGAAAACTACTTGTTTTATTTTTAAAATTAAATAAGCCCCATTAAAATCGACTTATCATTAAAGGACTCATTAATAATTACACCTTTCAATAATAAAAATTAATTCCTTATTCTTCATAAGCATAGCAAGTTTTTACTAATATTTTATTTATTTACACCTTATTGATAGACAAATCTTATTTCAGCAATCGCTAAAACCGATGGTCATCATTGATAAAAATCAAGAACCTTTTTCTGTTATTTATCCATCATAGACCGGCTGTAGAATTATATTAATTAAAAATATTTAAATATATTTGACCGCAATCTACCAAGGATAGTGTAATGAAAAAACTTACTCGCATTACGGTCGCTGTCATATTTTTGCTTATACTCGGTTATTTTGGATTATCTGGTTACGTTTGGTACCACGATGATCAACGTAGACAAAATAATGACATTCAGACATCTAAAATTGCAGAAAATAATCAAGTCCTTCGTTTTTTTGATGAAAAAGGATGCGATTATTGTCACACTCCATCAGCAGATTTACCTGCCTATGCTACATTCCCTATCGCTAAGCAACTGATGGAATATGATATTCAACTCGGTTATAAATCTTTTAATCTCGAGACTGCCCGCGCTGCGCTGATAGCTGGCGAGCCTGTTCCACAAAGTGAATTAAACAAAATTGAGTGGGTTATGCAGAACCACACAATGCCCCCTACTCGCTATGTCGCACTTCATTGGGCGAGTCGTGTGAGTGACGAAGAGCGAGCCAAGCTTCTCGACTGGATAGCGAAGCAACGAGAAACCCATTACGCCAGTGAGGATACGGCGGTAGAACACCGTAATGAACCGATCCAACCGATTCCAAAATCACTGGAAGTGGATGACAAAAAAGTCGCTTTAGGTTTCCGCCTTTATCATGATGCACGCTTGTCTGGCGATAGCACTATCTCTTGTGCCCATTGCCACGCTTTGAATGCCGGTGGTGTGGATGGACGTAAAACATCAATTGGTGTAGGTGGTGCCGTCGGACCAATCAACGCCCCTACAGTGTTTAACTCCGTATTTAACGTTGAACAATTTTGGGATGGTCGTGCGCCAGACTTACAAGCTCAAGCCGGTGGCCCGCCATTGAATCCAATTGAAATGGCATCAAAATCTTGGGATGAAATCATTGCTAAGCTCGATCAAGATCCTGTTTTGAAAAGCGATTTCAATGCCGTCTACCCAGAAGGTTTTACCGGAGATAACATCACTGATGCCATTGCAGAATTTGAGAAAACATTAATTACTCCCGATTCTCCATTTGATAACTGGTTAAGAGGCGACAATGGCGCACTGACGGCGCAACAATTGCATGGTTACCAATTATTCAAAGAGAACAAATGTGCAACTTGTCATGGTGGCATTATTCTCGGTGGTCGCTCTTTCGAACCACTAGGCTTGAAGAAAGACTATGAATTCGGAGAAATAACGGCACAAGATATTGGTCGTATGAATGTAACTTCTGATGAGCGCGATAAACTACGTCAGAAAGTGCCTACACTACGCAATGTCGAGTTGACCGCACCGTATTTCCACCGTGGTGATGTGGCAACGTTAGATGAAGCCGTAAAACTTATGCTGCGTTATCAAGTGGGCAAAGAACTCCCACAAAAAGATGTCGATGATATCGTGGCATTCTTAAAAAGTTTAACGGGTGTCTATACACCTTATGTGCAACAAAACCAAGTAGCACAGTAAAAATAGCAACAATAATGAATATAAAACCAATAGCACTCCCCTATCTTTGGGAAGTGCTATTTTTTGCGATTTAATTTTATAGATGAGGGTTGGTGGTGTTAGTTTCTTAAGTGAGTAAACACACTGGGCTATCGATATCCACCAATGACTAGAATGATACCGTGTCCAACCACTAGAATGGCTAAATAAAGTGGGAAAACACAACGTTATCCTACTTAGCATCACTGATTTATTGTGCGTGAAAGTAAATATTTTTTTTCAATACTGGCATTGTTAACTTTAAATGGTACCCACACAATGTTTCTTTGGCGAGTATCGCTAATGCAACATAAAAATCACTGTCAGCACGCTCCTCTAAAACACTTAAAAAATGTTCAGCCCAAGGTAAAAGATGCCAAGCAAGTAGCTCTTCTAGGTCATCTCGCCTATTTTGCTCTGCAAGCCATGCAGCTAGCATCATCATCAAACCAAAATGATCTTCAGGCTCTTTTTGCGTCGTTGCAGGTTCAATCCCCTTTGCGCGCATCCATTGACGTAATTCAACCGTTGAGTCACCAAAAACAATACATTCCTTATCCAACCACACTGAGCCCCAAGGGGGTGCAGGCAACGCGTATGGCCCTATAAACAATCGCTGCCACGCTTCGCTAAGGGGTTCTTCATCTTGAATACTCGTCTGAAAAAGCTGGTTAATGGTACTTAATGAGGGCAGTAAAAATGGCCAGTCTTCATGCCATGTCGGTTCTTGTAAAATAGCCACAAGATCCACATTATTTTCACTATCTGGAGCAAAGTAAAATAAAGAGCCGAGAACACGCCCCGTAATGGCGATATGTTCAAGAAATAGCGAGTCTTGCATATAAATTGTCTCTGAATGCTCAGCGCAGAAAGCCTTTAACCCCCTACGCTGAAGTTTACCGGTTAAGCAACAGCCATGCCGACTGTCATATGTAAACCATAGAATAGGCCACGACCAATCAATTCACCAAACAACACCAACAATGTGCCGATGAGTAAACTGATAACTGATGGCTGGTTTTGACGAATAACAGGCAGGACCCACAACAACAATCCAAGGCTAGTGGCAACTAAACGGATCATTTGTAAGAAACCATAGTCAGGGACTAAATCACTCGCTTTTTGTACCGATGTCGCTATCAATGCAATTTCACCACTTTGGATCAGCACTGACGCAATGGTTACGATATAGGCAACCACACTGATAGCGGCTAATTTACCACTATTCAGTGGGAATTTAGCCACTCGCAATAATAATGTGCCTAAAATTGGTCCCACGACAAATACGGTCATAAAGAAACCAATGGTTGTATGTGGCGTATCCCATGTTGGCACAGTACTTATCATATAGACACGAGTCATCGCCCAGACAAATACTAACCCCATCAACATCGTCAGGAGCAGCCAGATTTTACCGAGCCCTTCAGGCATTTTCTTTAGTGCTGACAGCAACCACCATAAACCACCCAATGCAAAAAAAACTGAGCCGAATAACACTTCATTGCTTAATGATGAAGCAAATACGCGGTTCATCGAGTTAAACGCACGTAAAGGTGAGCCCATATGCATCATTGACGCTAAGAAGCCTAGCCCCATTAGCACCCATAACACCAACATGGCATTCACAATGCGCTGTTTTTGTTGTTTATCATCGGTAGATAGCCAAGCAAGCCCAGTGACAATCGCGCCACCAGCAATACTTTGGCCTAAAACGGTGAACAAAATCAGCGGCCATTCATGTAATCCGTTGCCCATCTTATACCTCCCGTGGATTGGCTAAATGGCCTGTCGTATCATTGACAGGGCGACTATTGGCGTTAGGTTTAATTACAATATTTGGCTTGGTGTAGTGCGCTTCAGGTAACGGCGCAATCTCAGCCAAATTACCATGAGTTTTACGCAGTTCATCAATGGGGCCAAAATCAAGGGCTCGTAATGGGCAGGATTCCGCACAAATCGGTTTTTTACCTTCAGCCACTCGTTCATAGCAACCATCACATTTTGTCATGTGGCCTTTTTCTGCATTAAATTGCGGCGCACCATAAGGACAAGCCATGTGGCAATAACGGCAACCAATACATACGCTTTCATCCACCACGACAAAGCCATCTTCACGCTTATGCATCGCCCCACTTGGGCAAACTTTTACACAAGCAGGATCTTCACAGTGGTTACAAGATATTGATAAATAGTAACTAAAGACATTTTGATGCCATACGCCATTATCTTCCTGCCAATCTCCCCCAGTGTATTCATAGATACGTCTAAAATTGACCGCAGGAGATAAATTTTTGTAATCTTTACACGCTAATTCACATGTTTTACAGCCTGTGCAACGTGCTGAATCAATATAAAAACCATATTGCGTTGTCATGATTTATCGCCTCCCTATACCCTTGCCACTTCAACAAGATTACTGTGCTGAGGATTACCTTTTGCCAGCGGTGACGGACGTTGAGTCGTCAACACGTTTAGGCTTCCCCCATGATCAATCTTGTTTTCGTCAGGCTCATACCAAGCCCCTTCGCCCATAGCCACAACCCCCGGTATAATACGCGGTGTCACCTTGGCGCTGATGTGAACTTCCCCTCTATCGTTATAAATACGCACGAGATCGCCATCTTTGATATTGCGGCGCTTAGCATCGATAGGGTTGATCCACATTTCTTGTAGACAAGCGGCTTTAATCACATCCACATTGCCGTAAGTCGAGTGAACGCGGGACTTATAGTGGAAGCCACTTAATTGCAGCGGGTATTTTTCGGTCAGTTTGTCATTATGGCTTTCAAAACCAGGTGAATACATTGGGATCGCAGAGATCAGGTCTCCCTCTTCAAGGCTCCATGTCTTCGCAATATCCGCTAAACGAGACGAATAGATCTCAATTTTGCCTGAGGGTGTACTTAGTGGATTAGCAATCGGATCATCTCGGAAAGCTTTATAAGCAACAAAGTGTCCCTGTGGGTCCATTTTTTTATAGATCCCTTGTTGCTGGAAGGTCTCAAAATCAGGTAGTTCTGGCAGTTTTTTCCGTGAAATTTCATATAAATGACGTAACCACTCTTCTTGTGTTCGTCCTTCAGTAAATTTCTCCTCAACCCCCATGCGACGTGCAATTTGTGTACACATTTCATACACGGTTTTGCTTTCAAAACGCGGTTCAATGGCTTGGCTGGCAAAAATCACATAACCCATATTGCTCGCGGCACCATCTAAACAGAAATCCATTTGCTCAGAGGCAGTACAATCGGGTAGGACTAAGTCTGCATATTTTGCAGATGCTGTCATATGGTTATCAATCACGACAATCATTTCACATTTTTTATCATCCTGAAGAATTTCATGGGTTTTATTAATGTCTGAGTGTTGATTGATTAAACTATTACTGGCGTAGTTCCAAATAAATTTAATAGGTACATCCAGCTTGTCTTTACCACGCACGCCATCATGCGTTGCCGTCATTTCAGGGCCACGCTCAATAGCATCCGTCCATAAGAATACCGAAATACTTGCCTTCACGGGGTTTTCAAGAGTTGGCATTCGCTCAAATGGAATATCATAGTTCCCTTCGCGTGCACCTGTGTTTCCACCATTAATACCGACATTTCCGGTTAATATCGGCAGCATAGCAATGGCACGCGCGGTTTGCTCACCATTAGAGTGACGCTGAGGCCCCCAACCTTGACTAATATAAGCGGGTTTTGCACTACCAATTTCCCGAGCTAGCTTAATAATTTTATCAGCGGGGATACCGGTAATTTGCGCAGCCCACTGCGGTGTTTTTTCTATGCCATCATCACCTTGGCCTAAAATATAGGCTTTATAGTGGCTATTTTTCGGGGCATCTGCGGGAAGTGTTTTTTCGTCATAACCAACGCAATATTGATCTAAGAAAGGTTGGTCGACCATATTTTCTGTGATCAATACATGGGCGAGCCCCGCGACTAGTGCGGCATCTGTTCCTGGTCGAATGGGTATCCATTCATCCTCACGTCCTGCGGCGGTATCCGTATAGCGAGGATCAATAACAATCATTCGTGCATTAGAGCGCTCACGAGCTTGTTCCAATTGATAAGTAATACCACCACCACTCATACGAGTTTCGGCAGGATTATTACCAAATAGCACCACTAATTTTGAGTTTTCGATGTCAGATACACTATTACCCGCCCCACTTCCATACGTATAAGGCATGGCACAACTGATTTGCGCGGTACTGTAGGTACCGTAATGACTTAAATAACCGCCCATGCAGTTCATTAAACGAGCGATTGGAGAGTTTGCAGGCGGCCATGAGCGCGCAACGGTACCACCTAAAGTCCCTGTACCATAATTCAAATAAATGGCTTCATTGCCATAATCTGCAATGATGCGTTTTAGATTGGCGCTAATCAAATCATAAGCTTCATCCCAACTGATTTGTTTGAATTTGCCTTCCCCTCTCGCCCCTACCCGTAACATTGGGTACTTCAATCGGTCAGGGTTATAGACGCGGCGGCGCATTGAGCGACCACGTAAACAGGCTTTTACTTGATGTTTATTGCCATAAACGTCATCACCCGTATTATCGGTTTCAACATATTTAATTTCCCCATCAACGATATGCATTCGTAATGGGCAGCGACTTCCACAGTTAACAGTACACGCACTCCAGACTATTTTGTCCTCTGGCGCTACGTTTTTTGATAGGGTGTCATTGGTATTAGCGGCACTACTGAAGGGTAAACTCAGCGCTCCACTGGCAAGCGCCAGCCCACCTGCTGTACCTGTTTGCATTAATTTTCGACGGCTGATCCCCGATTGGAGTAACCCATCAGAAAATGCTTTACTCATATCTGCCTCACTTAACATTGCTTCTTAAGGTTTGAATTGCGTTATTAAAATTATTTTTGTATTTAGCTTAGTTGTATAATTTCAAGCGTTATTCTATAGAGAGGGTAAGGTGGGGTATTGTGCGCGATCAAAAATTCAACACAAATAGTGTGGGTATTACACTGAATTTTCGTTATTTTATGCTTATTTTCAATTTACTACATAAACTACCAATATATTAACGCATAGTAACTAAGCAATAATTTTAACTCAGTCAAACGATTATTAAATTCTGTTATAGCTTTCAAAAATCAATGCACCGCATGTATTTTATCTATTTAAACTTAGCCGCGACTTCATATTTAATGTTATGAAAAAATTTACTATTAAGAAAACGATGTCTAGTGAAAAAAACGCTAGCAATATGAAACAAATCATACATCTATAAACGAGCAAATAGATAAATTCAATCCACCAGAAAGGTGTCGATATATTTAAGACTAACTCCATAAAATAATGACTCTTCCCCATTACACAAATCATTTCCTTTAATGAGCTTTACTCTAACCACCCAATATTCGAGTGGTTAGAGGTTTAAATTAGCTAAGCTTATAAATTTTTAAGCTGTTAATCCCCCATCTAACACGAGCGTCTGTCCGGTAAGATACTGGCTATTTTCCCCAATCAAAAACTCGGCCAACTTCGCAACTTCGTGAGGCTGGCCTAAACGACGTAATGGAATACTTTGGCACATCGCTTTCAATTTAGCCTCTGGCATGGCTTGAGTCATATCACTGTCAATCAATCCAGGAGCTATACAATTGACTCGTACACCAAAACGCCCAACTTCATGTGCTAACGAACGCGTGATCCCTATTGCCGCTGCTTTACTTGCTGCATAAGCCGTTTGCCCAATATTTCCCTTTAACCCTGTGACCGATGACATCAATACGATAGAACCATGCCCCGTCATTAACATGGCAGGTAATAGTTTTCGGTTCCAATTAATAATTGAAACTACATTATTGTCCAAAACATCACGCCAAGTTTCCGCATCTTGATGAATATGTAGCGCATCTTTTGTAATGCCTGCATTATGAATAATTGCCGTTGGCGCACCAAAGTTGTCTAACAAAGATTGAGATAAAATATCAACTTGCCGTTCTTCTTTACCATCACACTGAAATCCTTTTACCCACTGTTTTGACTGTATATTTTCAAAAGTAGATAAAGCGCTCTCCACACCTTCAACACTACGCCCAGTAAAGACAACATTCCAGTTGAGTCGCAATTCAGAAACCAATGCTTGCCCAATACCTCGGCTTCCGCCTGTCACCAAGACCCAATGATTATTAACCATTTAAACGCCTGACTCCTTATCAATGTGCTCACACAGCATTTTCACAGAAATATTTGGGTTCTGAATGAAGAAGTCCGCATCAAGCGTCACGTTAAAATCTCGTTTTGCGAGAACCATTAATTCAACATAATCTAAGCTATCGAATTCTAACTGCATTAACGTAAGATCTTCATGCACATCTTCAGCTTCTAAGTCTTTAGCATCGCAAATCATTTCACTCATTTTTTTATAAATGGTTTGATATTGGCTCATTTATTCATTCCCTCATTTCATTTAGTTATTGAACTCACTTTCAAAGTGATTGAATTATTGATTAATTTATTTTTATAACTGGCAACAATACTGATCCGAATTAACAGTCCGTTATCTTTATCACCAATGACTAAAGCGGGTAATATTTGGATATAAAGTGGTTGCGGCTCATCCAAAGGGGTCCATTTTTTCAAGAATTCACGATCAAAAATCACTTCTTGGTGTGTCTGCACGATAGGATAGTGGCGAAAAATATCTTTAAGCGTGGCTCCTTCAGGTAACCACTTCTGCATATCTTCTTGTTTTAACAATGAATCGTTATTAATTAGAAAGCCAAATAGTACGGCATCAATAAATTGCCATTCATAAATACCCTGTGAAAATACGGGAAAAGTAGACTGTCGCTGCGTAACGTTAGCGGAAGAAAGCCCTTCCACCAGCTGTATTTCGTCGAATGGAAAATGCTCAACTTTAGATAGATGGCACGTGAGACAGTTTTGCTGATCATCAGCAGCTAATAATGCGGCAGAGCCAGCTTTGTTACGCGCCACTAAGTGATAATTTTTACCATTCCATAATGGATGACGTAGCCGAACTGTACATTTGATAAAAGCCGCATCACTATCTTCTTGACTCACAAATTGCTCACTGGCGAACTGTTTGACATCGAGTAACGTACGCATACCATGTACACTCAAATGCTCGCCACCTTTGGCTTTTACCCATTCAAGGTCAAAATGGATAGGGTTATAGTCCCCGGAAAATGCCGCCCATTGCTTGGCATCTTCAAGTGTGTAATGCAAGGTTCTCATTGTGCTTTCTCCACAATCAGTGCCGCATTCGCACCACCGAATCCAAAGCTCAAATTCAATGCTCTATCAACTTGGCCTACGCGGTGGTCATTAGGGATATAGTCAAGATCACACAAAGGATCTGGATTATGTAAATTAACCGTTGCAGGCATCACCCCATGCTCTATAGCCTGTAAGCAAATGATGGTTTCAAAACTTCCCGCTGCGGCAATTAAATGGCCGCTGTAAGATTTTGTGCTCGATATTGGAGTCCGATAAGCCGCCTCTCCCAACGCTTTTTTGAGTGACTCCGTCTCATTAAGGTCATTAAGTGCCGTCGATGTGCCATGAGCATTGATATAATCTAGAGCATCGGGAGATAACCCTGCCTGTTGTAATGCCATTTCAATGCATTGAACACGTGCCACACAATCTTCGGCCGGTGAAGTGAAATCGAAAGCATCAGAGAAATTTGCATACCCTGTGATTTCGCCGAAAATCTTAGCACCTCGAGCAATCGCACTATCTCGCTCTTCTAGGCATAGAACCGCAGCACCTTCAGAAAGCACAAACCCACTACGGTCAGCACTAAATGGGCAACTTGCTCGAGTTGGATCTTCTGCTTCATGTGTCAAAGCACCTAACACATCAATATTCCATACTGCACAATCGGTACGTAGTGACTCGCCTGCTCCTGCTAGCATCATCGTGGCACGCCCCTGACGGATAGTGTCGAAAGCATCGCCAATGGCAATAGTTCCTGTCGCACAAGCAGCGATCGTGGTGTTTTGGTATCCACGTAAATTCCAAAACTGGCTACAAGCGGCAGTGGTCACATTCGGCATCGCAAAAAAGCAATTGAACGGTGATGTTACCCCCGTCGCATCAAACTCACTTACTGACATGTAGCTTTCATCTAGACCAGCCCAACCCGTTCCCATAATGACGCCACACATGAGAGGGTCATGAAATACCGCAGGTGAAATACCTGAAAATGCCATTTCCATCGCTTCTCTAGCCGCACTCAGTGCTAATCGAGCATGCCGTGGTAAACGGCGGCGAATAGCGGCAGGAACCCCTTTCAAACTTGGCTCATCATCAATCAGCCCTAAGAAATGGCTATGGATATTTTGTGCCGTTTTATCAACGTATCGATAACCTAATTGCTTATCCATAATGGCTTGCCAACACGCCTGAGCACTTGTACCAAGTGGCGTTACCGCGCCATATCCCGTAATAACAACGCGTTTAAAGTGAGTTTTTTTATTCATGATGGGTTGTCCTCTTGTCGAACGCTACCACCCCCTTGAGCTAGCCAAAGTTGTAACGTTGCATAAAGATAATCGTATTGATTTTGAGCGAGTGTATTTTCGATGGATAGCAGGTCATCTTGTGCATTAAGCAACGTTTGATAGTCAATCGCACCAGCTTGATAACGACTTGCTGTTAATTTGAGCCTTTGCTGACTCAACGAATACGAATGCTGTAATTGCTGGCGAATTTCATCTGCGCTAAAGCGGGCTTCCATTGCATTATCAACTTCGGCTAAAGCGTTATAGGCGGCATTGCGAAATGACACCGCCGCTTGTTGCACTTGCAGGTCAGACTGTTCAATCGTCAGTTGCACCGTATTCCACTGAATAAATGGCAGAGAAACACTACTGCCAACCATACGAGTTGGGTCACTAAACCACTGTGAAAATAATTGGCTCCCCGCACTTAATATTCCTTTTAAGGATAAAGCTGGGTAAAAACTCAGTTTGGCAGCATCAGAGTCGGCTAAAGCTGAACGTAAACGTGATTCAGCGGCTTGGATATCCGGTCGCTGTGCCAATACGGCTAACGGTATTGCCTCTAAGATTTCAATGTGTTGGTTTGTATCAAGAGAAGCCAGCTCACTGACATGTTGCTCAGCAGGACGATTTAATAACAGAGCTAATGCATTGCGAGAACTATCACGCTCTTTTACTAGTCGCCGTAATTCATTTTTTCGGTTTATCAACGTTTGCTCTGATTGAAGTAAATCGAGCTGACTGACTTTGCCTGCCAAGTACCATGATTTAATTTGCTGTACGCTTTTTTCGGCGATTTTTTGACTGGCTGTAAGGTTACTAATCTGTTGATTTAATAGTGCAATATTCCAATATAACTGCGCAGTGGTATTAATGACCGTCAATACAGTCGCATGGTAATCTTGTTCTGTTGCAATGGCTTCCCACTCATTTTTTTCACGAATACGAGCCAATTTCCCCCATAAATCAAGCTCATAACTTAATGTTAGACCCGCACTATAACTTTCTTGAGGTGCGGTTCCATGGCGTATGGATTTAGTATTACTTGCAGAGCCATCCAACGAAAAATCAGGGGTGATATTCGTGTTCGCCAAACCCGCCGCCGTTCGTGCCAACTTTAATTTAATTGCGGCCAAAGCTAAATCATTGTTATTACCAAGTACCTGATTAATCAGTAATGATAGTTTTGGATCATGAAAATTATCCCACCAGTCCCCAGATATTTTTTTTTGCGCTGTCAACGTCATTACATCCTTCGCGCTAGATGAGCGTTGTATTTTTTCATCCCACTGCTGAGGTAAAATCAGTTCTGGTCGCTGATATTGCGTACGCGTAAAGCTCCCGCAGCCATTAAGTATGAATAGCATTGAAAGGACGATTAAGTTACAAAAAAACCATTTCATTTTCATTCGCGTGCCAAAGCCTCCGTCGGATTTAGCTTGGCAGCACTACGCGCAGGAAAGTAACCAAAAATCACACCAATTAAAGCGGAGAATCCACAAGCCAATAAAACAGGATACAAGGTAAAAACCATTGAAAATTCAATAGTGAATAACGAAAAAATGCCACCAGCTAGCCATGAGCCTACAATGCCAATCAGCCCACCAAAAGCACAAATCATGACAGCCTCAATTAAAAATTGATTCATGATATCGGCAGGACGTGCACCAACAGAAAGACGAATACCGATTTCATGGGTACGTTCCGTCACTGACACTAACATGATGTTCATGACGCCGACCCCACCTACCAATAATGAAATTGCGGCGATAGAGGTGATCAACAATGACATCGAATCTGAGGTTTTTTGCAGCGCACTCGCTAATTGATCATCCGATTGAATAAAAAAGTCTCTTTTACCATGCTCACGCAATAGTTGCTTTTCTACCTGTATTTCAGCCTGCGCGGGGGTTAGGGTTTCAGAAAAACGCAACGAAATATATTCGATAGGTTTATCCCCTAAGACGCGCTGCTGTAACGCGGAATAAGGTGCCCACCCCATGACAAACCCGCCAGACATTTTAGGGCCGGGTTTACGCGCAATACCGATAATACGCCATGGCGATCCGCCAATTTGAACGATTTGTCCTAAAGGCTGTTCCCCTGGTGCAAAGAGAATTTCTGTACTTGCTTCATCTAAAACAATCACAGGCTCACTATTCGCCATATCCAATGCACTAAATTGGCTCCCCTGTAATATCTGAAATCCTTGCGCAGAAAAATACTCATCGGAAACGCCATTGAGCATGATCGAATAATCCACCCCTTTATTAACGGCCATCGTCATGCTGCTCACCATCGGGGAAATCGACGCAACCCAGGAGAGTTGCTTTAAGCTTTTAACATCATTGAGTGATAACGCACGCTCCATGTCAGGCCGCTTTACTCCCCATCCTGTTCCCGGGCGAATTTCCAGAGTGGTACTTCCAAGCTTGCCAATTTCCTCCATGATGGCACGCCTTGCCCCTTCCCCCACCGCCATCGATGACACGACCGAAGAGATGCCAATAATAATTCCCAGCATCGATAAAAGCGCCCGCATGCGGTGCCCCAACAGAGCACGCCACGCCATACGGATAGATTCGAAAGTACTACGCCAAACAGATGCACGCCCGTTGTCCTCAACAAAAGGAAGCTGTTGTAACGTACGGGTAACCGGCTGGGCAGGGTTTTGCTTGTCAGCGATAATATTTCCATCGCTAATTTCAATAATACGTTGGGTTTGTTCTGCTATGCTCCTATCATGAGTCACAATCACTACGGTATGACCATCCTGATGAAGTTGGTGCAAGATATTCATCAAAGCATCGCCACTGGTACTATCAAGTGCCCCTGTAGGTTCATCTGCGAGAATAACTTGAGCACCATTAATGAGTGCGCGGCACACACTCACTCGCTGCTGCTGCCCACCGGATAACTGAGATGGCTTATGGTCTAAACGAGTTTGTAAACCCAATTTATCCGCTAGAAAGTGTATTCGATTAATGCGTTCTTCTTCTGGCATTGCGGTATACAATGCGGGGATTGCAATGTTTTCTTCCGCCGTTAGGTAGGGCATCAAATGATAGCGTTGAAAAATAAAACCAAGGTATTGGCTACGTAATTCGGCAAGCTGATCGCTATTTGCCTCATGAACCGCAATACCATTAATAAAAACCCCTCCCTGTGAGGGTTTATCTAAACAACCAATGATATTCATTAACGTGGATTTTCCGGAGCCAGATGCACCGATGATCGCCACCATTTCACCTTGATTGATAGATAGTGAGATATTATTCAGAACAGGGATAGTTTGCGTTCCCGCAGAAAACGTTCGGTACACATGTCGAAGTTCAATGAGTGGTTGCGTTGTTGGTAATTTGGGAGCCGTTATCATCGTCATTAACTCACCACATTATCCTGCGGAATAACAACATGCTCACCCTCGTGAAGCCCGTCAAGTACCTCAACGAAATGTCGGTCATTAATACCAATTTTAACGAGTCGAGTTTCTGTTTTTTCATTTTCAATAACCGTAACTTCATATTGGTTAGCGGCAATAGAACGGCCTAACGCATTGACGGGTAAGCGTAATGCATTCTTTACTTGTGCAACTTGAATAAAAACCTGTGCGGTCATGGCCGTTTTTAATTCACGATCGTCATTATCGACCTCAAACGTGCCATTGTAATAAATCGCATTATTTTGCTGTCCCCCTGAGCTATTATTGTGCTCATCTAGTGCTTCAGGCGGGATGGGTTGTACATACCCCATCGTGCTTTCATAATGCTTTTCTGGGTTAGCAATCACGTAAAATGTTAGTGACTGTCCTGTATGAATTTTTTGAATATCGGCTTCAGAAATACGTGTCTGAACCTGCATTTTATCTAAGTCTGCCAGCACTAAGATGGTCGGTGCTGTCTGAGAAGAAACGATGGTTTGCCCTTCATTAGCCACAATACCAAGCACTTCACCACTAATGGGCGCAACAATCCGCGTAAAGTTTAAATTTGCCTGCGCCGTTTGTACGTCCATTTCTGACTGTATGATCAGCGATTCATTCACACTCACCTGTTGTAATTGGGACTCGTATTGCGCTTTAGCTTGTTCATACTCACTGCGAATGCCTGAACCATCTAGCTGCATCATTATTTGACGCTGATAGGCTTTAATATATTGGATTAAGATAGCTTCTGCTGAGCGTTTCTGTGCTTGAGCACTTAATAGTCGTGCCGTAGCGTTTTTCAATTCCGACTGTTGAATGGTCGGGTCAATTTCCGCTAAAAGATCCCCTTTATTAACCTTATCCCCTTGTTTAACGTATAGTTTTTTTATTTGACCATTAACCTGAGCCCCAACATTCACTTGAATTGACGGTTTCAATGTGCCTGTTACCATCACCACTTTTTCAATATCACCACGCTCTACAGCTAAAACCATACTGTCTTTCGGCTGTGAGCTTGGTATTTGCCAGCCCCAGCGTATCAGCACAATAATAAGCAATAACACCGTTATGCCAATCCATACCAGTGAACGCTTAATTTTCGGTTTTACGTAGCGAGCCGTCATGATGATAGCTCCCCCGTTACCATTAATAGAGGTTGCTGAGATTGAGCACTGACGGCATCAATACGCTCTGAGCCCACGTTATCATTTAACTGACCATCAAAAATACGATAAACAGCATCAAAACTTGTCGCAATCTCTTCACTGTGCGTGACAACAATCAGCGTTTTCCCTGTTTTGTGGCAATGTGAGCGAATGGTTGCCATCACCGTTCTTGCTGTTTCTTCATCCAAGTTAGCCGTTGGTTCATCCAGTAATAAAATAGGTCGAGAGCTATACAATGAACGAGCTAGTAACAAGCGCTGACGTTGCCCAAGAGAAAGTGCCGCATGGCTTTCTCGGATCAACGCATTTAACCCTCCTGGTAAGGCACTAATGACTGAGCTTAACTCTAACTTACTTAGAAGATTTTCAATCATTTTTAGGTCTTTTTCACGGAAGTTAGGGTCAAATAACGTGATGTTATCCAATACAGTGGCGTTGAATAAAATGTCTTCTTGGCTTTGCAGGCTTACCATTTGAGTAAGATGTTGAACGCTAAGAGTTTCACCATTTGAATAACATTGGCCTTGCTGAGTACTAAATAGCCCAGCAATGATCCTGAGTAAGGTACTTTTCCCAGCACCAGACTCCCCAACAATGGCAATTTGCGAGCCAGACGGTAAATCTAATGAAACATCATTTAAAATCGGTTTTGTTGGCTCATAGCTAAAGTGAATATGCTGAAAAGAGAGGCTCGGAGCCTTACCTGTCGGCTGTTTTTCTTGGAAGGGTGCCACCTCATCTTGGTCTTTTTTAGGGAATAAAGAATGCGCACGCGTATCAATAATATGTAACTGAGATTTATGAATAATGGCGTAGAAAATACGAGTCACATAATTAGTAAATATTTGCCGCAAAAAGCTATAAGCAAAAAAATCACCTAAAGAAATTAAGTCGTTAGCCACCATGGGTAAGACAACCAACATGAAAATGACCATTTCTAAACTACCTGTTAATTGATAGATGCCATCTTTAATTTGTTGGTAAACATTTCTTCGCTGCATACAAGTGAACAGCTCGCGACTTAACCACGCAAATTGCGTCTTACGCTGATTCTCTAATCCAGCCGTTTTAATCGTCAGTATCCCTTGTAACGTCTCCATAAAAAAGTCATTCAATTCAGCTGCTTTTAACTGTAATTGCTGGGTATACCAACGGTCACGAATAATTGCCCAGACACTAATTAACCCCATTACAGTAACGCCCGCAGCAGAGATGGCCGCTAATACTGGCGCAATCCAAAACATCACCCCTAATGCGGTAAAGCAAATGATCCAATCCGTTCGCAGCCCATTATCCAGTTCGATTTTTTCGGTTAGCGCCCCTTGCCAAGCAACAAAACGGCTAAAAACATCACCTGGCGCACGTTTTTCAAAAAAACGTAATGGATTACTGAGTAAACGAGAAAAACCCACGCCACTATTGATTAACACAAAATGTTTTATAAATCGTTCGCTGACCATCCGGACGCCAAGTGCCAGTAAGCTTGCGACGACAAAAGCCACAATAAACCAACCATAAGGGAAAACAGCGTTCTTGACATCGGAAAACGTTTGGTTGATAGCATTACTAACCATTGCGGGCATCAGAAATAAAGTCAATGACACCAAAAAGGCAAAAGTCATTAACCAATAAATACCACGAACTGCGGATGTCTCTTTCAAACTCATTGCATGTGGAACCTTGCGTTCCACCGTGTTCTTTACATTATTTTCAGGGGTAAACGATTCGAGTTTTTTCAACGCACTGTCAGGTTCTAAAATCAGCGCATAACCACTGATCTCGGCTTTTAAGGAAGAAAATGGCAACCATTGTTGCCCAATGGCAGGGTTCATCACACATACGTTATTTCCCTTGCGATAAGCCAAAACGACAAAGTGATTGGCACCGTAATGTAAAATAGCCGGAAGCGGTAAACTGCTTAGCTCATGGTGCTCAAATAACACTGGGGTCGTTGCAATACCATAATTGGACAGAATGGTGGATAAATCCACCAAAGAGGTTCCATGATCTGAAGCAGGATAGACCTCTCTCAGTGCTTCGAGAGAAACAGATACCCCCTGAGTTTGTGCTAGCATCGCTATGCAAGCTAAACCACATTCATTGGTTTCTTCTTGAGGAACAAAATTAGGAATAATATTTTTCATTATTATTAGTGACTAATAAAATAAAGTGAGTGGCTATGCCAAAGAAGCCAGTCATTAGGATAATTTCGAATGGCACTTTCGATGATGGCCGGCATTTGAGATGCAACATCCTTTGCAGCTACAGGTGAGTACACCTTGATTTTTAGGCCGTTCTCATAATACAAATGGTAGAAAACCACCTGCGCTGAAATCGCATTCGATAAACGCACCACACCGTTGTGAAGTTTGGCCGCGCGATTAAATAAATGGCATGATAACTTGCTCGACATTCCCTCTTCCGTTTGAACGGTGTAATCAGGAGTAATATCGGGAAACACAACCATATTTTTTTGGCCTGTCGCCGTTTCAGTCATTAATGTCATTAATCGGCTGGCCAGTGATTTATTATCTTGATGAATAGAACAGTATGATAAATTCACTTGTCCTAATTCACGCGCTGAAGCGTTATACTTTTGTTGCTCTGCGCTAGAAGAAACCACTACCGTCGCATTGCCCGGTGTGACGCCAGCCCCAACCATTGTTGCTAAAACATCCGACACCATATGTAGTGGCGCTAGCACAACAGGCTGCTTTTGTTGATGCAAAGGAGCCACAACACGATTAAGCGCAAAAGTACAGGTTTGTACTTGTGCCATGATTTGGTGGCTTTGCCCCCACGTTGCCGCTTCTTCTAAAATAAAACGTCTAACAGCTATCCAACGAGCATCTATACGCCCTTTCTCTTTGATTAAACTGCGGTAATTTTCTGTTGCCACTTTATTTTGATGTCGATATTTATGTCCTAATATACCGATGCGACACAGAAGGTTAGCGCTTGCCAATATCGGGGCAATCCCCCCCCGACGTAGTAAGCCCCTAAACAAAGCAACACCACTATGGCTCAGTTTTCTATAACCTTTTTTAAACGGCATCAAACTGCTTTTCACACTAAATACCGTCCAAACAATTAAAAACCGAATCACTGGGGCTCCTTATTGCTTTCATTGAGTAATTCACGCATATACGTCGTGAATTCAGAGAAATCTCGGTCTTGGTAAACGACATAACGTTTATTAATAATAAAAGCTGGGGTGCCTATAATTTTGTAGTAATCAGCAATTTTAGCCATATACTCTAGGTGCTCTTGAACCGCCTGACTTTTGCTGGCTTTTAGATATTCAGTAAGGTCAATACCTTGTTGTTTTAACCAATTACTTAAAACTTTCTCATTGGCCAAATCCAGTTTGTCATTAATAACGGCTTTATAAAGATCTTTACGTAATTGAGGCTCTATTCCCATTTCATCAAGTGTGGCAAAGATAGGTGCGTATGCCGAAAGCCCTGCGCCATTATTCATATTCAAATGAATGGCTTTAAAAGAGCTATTTTCAGGAAGTGTTTTTTCAAATTGGCTTATATTGTCATTAACAACCGCGCAGTAATGGCAACCATAAGAAAAAATTTCGATGATACTGTTATTTTCTTTTATTGGGCTCAATGAAACTTGTTCCGCACTAAACTCAATAAAAGAAGCATCTTGAGCATCATCGTTTGAGAAAGTATTAAATATAAAAATATGATAGAACAAAACTGTCATGAGAGAAGACACGAGAATCACGAATAAAGTATAAAACGTGAAAGTTATTGGTTTAAATCGAATATTCATAACCATTAATTCCATCTAGGTATAAAGATACATGGGAATTTCTCCCCATGTATCGATTAATAAAAATTAGCTAAAATATTAAGGTGCTACGCTAGGTGGGCATTTTGATGCATCTGCAGTTTTTACTTGATATGTTTTATTACCGTGTTTGTCAGTACAAGTTGTAATTAGTCTACAAGATGCAACACCACCAACAACGATTCTCTCATAAGAATCTGTACAAGCTTTATTCGTTCCACCAACTACAGCAGCAGCTTCAATAGCATTTAATGTTTTCATGTTATTTCCTTCTTAATAAAATTTAATTAATAAAACACCTTATCTATCGATGAATTAACACCAATAAATTCCTTACAATTCTAATGCATGCAATAATATATTTAGTTAACGCTTAATTGTTCTATTCTCTCATCTTCACCAAATAAATATATCGCCTTTTTTATTACTCTATTCATTTCTTCTTTCTCCCCTAGCATATCTAAAACTAAGATCCAAGAATAATAAACGTTAACATCCGGATATGAACGAGAATACAACTCAGCCCAGTTTTTAAATAAATTCAAATATCGAAAATCCTGTGTATTGTTATAATTTAGTAAATATCCCATATTTAAATCCAATTGATAACGATCATTGATTAAAACGTACTGCCAATGATTATATTTAGCCTCACCCAACGACAAAATAAATTGCTGCCCTGTTCTTTCAATATACGTTAAATATTGTTGAGTCTGTAACGTAAAATATAATAAAACCATAGATACTGAACCAGAAATAATAGCGATACCCTTTAATAAATAAGATACCACTGTATTTAATTTAAATTTTTTAGCTGGAATGTCTGCACAACGCAGTAACAATATCAATATCACACCATGTGGCATTGATACCAACAAAGGGAACTCCGTCATCATATGTAAAACAATAGGTGATGCTATGAACAAGCAAATATAGTTTTTATTCTTATTTCTTAGTGATGTTCTCATCAAATATAAGCCACCAAGAAGAATACATAACACTGCACTTATACCAATCAAACCACCTTCAACTACCCAACGTAATATTTCATTGTGGGGATGAGAAAAAGTTTTTTCGCCAACACCTAGTAATGCGCCACCAAATCTGTCTAAGAATACAGTTTCAAAACTCCCCACACCTGTACCCAATAAAATATTTTCACTAAAAAGTACTAAACTATATTGCCACAATATCCATCTAATATGAGATGTTTGTAGTTTGCTTTCAGTAAAGTCAGGAATGTTAACCCCAATCTTAACGCCATGTCCAATAATAATACCAATAATTATTGCTGAAAATGCATATAAAAATTTTCTACGATGATACTTTGCAAAAAAATAAAAAACAATAATAATTAAAAATAAACTTAAGTACCCAGTCAATGACTGAGTTAACGGTAAAATGGCACTTATTAAAATAAGAGAAAAAATAATAGCAAAAAAGGAATACCATTTAATATCTCTTATTATCATTAATAATCCGATTGCACTCGCGATACCCGTGCATACAAAACTAGATAGCACATTTACCTGTTGAAATATACCATACGGCCTACCCTCAAATACTGGCGGATATGGTAGCCATAAAATAGGCAACAAATTAAATACTTCAGCTATCACTAAAATACTTTCAATAAAACATGCAGATAAAATCCCCCAAAGAATAATTTCAAAACCAGTTTTAGAGATATAAACCTGCATTAGCACTTGATAAAATAATAATGCACCTACTAACCAATAAGCGGTTAAGTATGCATTGTACTGGTATTCTCTTGGCGAAACAAAACATAATAATATTAAAATAATTAACCCAATAGAAATAAAATTACCGGATACCGAGTAATGATAATAATTTTTATTTATCTTTATTACATTTATTAACACAATCAAAAATGAAATAAAAAAACCAGTGATAATATTTAATGGTAATGATAAACCTGCACCGCCTAGATTAGGTAAATAAACATGAACTATAACACCAAAAAAAACAATGACACAGCCCAAAATCCCCCAGGGAAAATAGGGATAGTTACGCTCTTTTCTGTTATTTACTTTACTTAGAGTGTTACGTTCATTCATTATTGATAACTTAGTGTGTAATATGCTGTACTATAAAATACTCCCGTCGTAATGGTTTCATTACTCCGTGCCTCGGGTTCTGCTTCAATATAAGCTTTAAATTTAAGTTCTGTATCATTATTAACGAGGTCTTGTGCCGCGGATGGAATATTTAACTGTATTGGCGTTTCATTAAAATTTAACAAACCAATACCTATTCCACCCGCAACACTTTGGTTACTGATTGCCAAATGGTTAGGTAAATTAATATTCTCTATTCCATTAAATGTTACTGTGACTGTTTTAAACAAAACAGTGCTACAATCGATTAGATGGATAGAAAAATCTATAGGTTTAGTTTTCCCCATAGAATATAAATCCTTAATATCTATCTTTTCAAAATTAACAGGAACCTCTTTACTACCAGGTGCTACTTGACATGGGGTAACAACTACAAAACCCTCAAAGGAATAGTTTCCCATGTTAATATACGATGTATCGGCGACAACCTTTCCTGTGCTTAATAAAAATAAGCCACATATTAGCCAATATTTGGTTAGTCTTATCTGGTTAATATTTCGCATTATCAGACCTTTATTGGAATTCGACAAGAATCGTTCCCGTCCCTGAAAATTCACCTTCCTCCACAGTACTACCCGGCGCAGCAATGGGTGCTGCCGTTAAATTCCAAGTACCTTGGTTATTGATAAAATTAGGAACTGAATAGGACTGATACGGTTTTACGGTATTTCCCGTGTCATCATCCGTAATAATGACGCCAAGATTGTTGCGCTTCACGCCTCTTTTTAACGTACCAAAATAATCAGGATTAAAGTTAGCCTGACCTGATGCTCCCGGTAACAACGATAACTTGATATTTAAATCCTTCGTTGTAAAGCTTCCCCCTTTGCACTTCACTCGAATTTTAAACGGCCACGCATAATTCCGCCCATTGAGCTGGGCACTGGTATTCCCCACGTCACCGAATTTAATATTAATAGGAGCCCCGTTATTAATAATGCATTCATCTCTCACAATAATAATCCCTGCCCCTAGTACAAGGCGAGTCGACGGTATCGAAGCATAGCTCGTACGACCATTTGAGGGAGTTCCTTTTTTAGCAAACACTTGCACTAATTCTTGTTGATTAATAGCGATCCCATTAATAATCGGTTTTTTTAGTCTAAAAGTAATCCTTCCCTCAGACCCTGTTTTTAGCCCAATGCCATAAATACGACTATTCGTCCGCGCAGGGAGACATTCCATTGGGTCTGAGCCTCCGTTCCAAAAATTAGTTTGCGGAACCGTCACTCTTTGACCTTGAGAGCCTCCAAAATAGCCCCCAATTAGAATTTCAACTTTCACATCAAAGTATTCATTTAGAGTCAAATAACCTGGATTTTGCATCGACCTTGGCATTGTTGATGTCAAATTAAATGTCATACCATAGTCTTCTCTTACTTTATTTCCTGCGTCCATAGGACTTTGGCAATAAATATTAAAATAAGGCCAGTTACCAACGTTGAAATTAAAGACTGTTTCTGCATTTGCTTCATTAATTAAATATTGATTAGTCATGGTAGCTTGAAATGTGTATGTTCCTCCTTCAGGAATAACAGCCCCATGTGTATTCCCCATAACAGAAGTTGGTAAAAATACCGTAGCCAATAAACCTGTAGTGATGGCAATATCTTTTAGTTTTTTATTATTCGAAATAGACATTGTTATAAGTACTCCAGTTTTAACCGAACCAAACCACTGAAACTTCCCGCAGAAACCGATTGTTTTGTCGCTTCTAATGCCGCATTCAGTGTGATGTCATTATCACCAGGTTTAATTACCCATGAACCTTTAGACTGATTAAGCATTAGGTTTTCATGTTCCGGACTAAAAATACGTAGCCCAGCCCCTTTAGCATCTCCGCTAATCCGGATCAGATCTGGATTGAAAAAATCAGCATCACCATCAATACTTAATGAAACTGCGCTTTCCCCTGTAAGGTAATATCTGTTGCCATCTTGAGTCGCTTCTCCAGCTGAATTACTAAATGATCTTGATGCTCCGCGCTGACAATCTTTCAAACGTACATCGAAAGTCACAGGCGAACTTCTATCTCCTATACGATGAAAATTTCTCGAGTTTATTTCACCTAAATCCACGTATTGTTCTTGTGTATTAAGCTCAATAATACAAGGAGATGCATATACACTACCGGTAAAATGCACGGTGCTATGGACATCAAGTAACGTCTGCCTTGACGTTTTTTCATCCGCAATTTCTGCTATTGCAGAGAAACTCCCCAGTGCAAGCAATACAATCCCTAAGCAGCTAATTTTCATGCTAACACTCCTAATGAGGCTGTTGCTCTGGTGGTAATGCCTTGCATGTATTGCCAGTACAACTGTATTTCAGTTCTGGGTGCCCACCGTAATCGTTCACATACATCATGGTGAAACTATCACTCGCTCCATTGACCTTAATGTCTAAATGAGACTTAGGTGCAACCATCACGCCAGGGAAATCGGTCAGTTTTTTTCCACCGTCTGCAATTAGCTTATTATTCAAGCTAATAATGGTGACAAAATAAGGTGTTGGATTTTCAACTCGCCAGTTATTACCTTGTTTTTGAAAAATAATTTGATCTTGCCATACCGCACTTTTCGACTTAGGAATAATGGCGGTTGGACGATAAAATAATTTAATCCGTGATTGCATCGCTAACTGCAAAACATTAGCCTGATCAGGCTTGGGCGGAACCTCACGAACATTTAAATAAAATAAGCTTTCCCTATCTTGGGGAAGTTTGTCGATTTCTGCCGTTTTCGAGACCCGAGCGACTCCCTTTTGCCCACCATTAATGCGTTGCAATGGTGGCAACACAACCAATGGTGATGTGATTTTTTTACCATTTTCATCTTCAACCCATGATTGTGCTAAGAAAGGAATACTCATACTCGTATTGGATAAATTAGCACTTGCAGAAGCCTCTGCTCCTGTAATAATCATCCTTGTCCTATCCAGTGCAATCCCTGCATAAGATTGGCTAATGCCAGCCATTATAACCAGTAAACCACCCACCCATTTATTGATATGAATCGCCATTTTTTCTACCTTATATAATGCTTTTTCTGATCGTCATGTTGTTTATTGGCAAGGCAGCAGAGCTGACATACCAGAATTAATTTGTTCAGGCAGTTGGATCTTGCATTGTGCTGATCCCCCCCAAGATACCGTTAATGTCTCGCTAGGATTTACTGCCATTAAATATGCCAATCCATTTTCCATTACCATTGCAACGTTAACGCCATCAGCATTAGTCACATCCGCACCAAATGGTGGAACTGAGTTGTTATAACTAATAGTGGCAAAAAGTTTCTCACCTTGTGCAACATCAAATTTTTGATAGCCAATTGCTCCTTCTGTTAAGGTTGAAGTCGCAATCGCTTTATTGGTATCAACATCACCGCTTAACTTATCCACATCAATACGTGTATCGAATCGGTAATAACTAACGATATCCGGTACAACGGAGATCCCAGCCCAGTTAGTTCGGGTTTTCTCTTGGTTAAATGGCACGCCACCAACTCCATTGGTATCAACCATTACCCTCGCAGTATCTAAAGTTGCACTACTATTATGTAGCGCAGCACCATAAGCTGTTGCAGTAAATCCTCCCCGCAATGTGCCGCTTAACGAAGTATTTATCCTCTCTTGGTAGCTGAGATTGGTATTCACTTCAGCCAATTGAGTGCGTTTTTGGTAATAGCCATCAAACTGAACACGATCATCAGGACTTCTTCCTGCTCGTACTCGCCATAAATTATTGAAATCGGTATTGTCACTGTAAGACAACATATGGCTGGTTTTACTACCGCTATTTTGTAAATCGTAGCCAGCCCAGCGGCTATCCCCAACAGGCACAGAAACAGAGAACGACAGGCTATCATCCCGTTGCCCCCGATACTCAGCTCGGTATGCGGCGAGGTTTGCTGAAACACCGTCAATCCCCATCACTCGGAATGTTCGACCAAGAGATAATCCGTATCGGTCTTGAGACGTTTGATCCCAAAACGTTTGGTGTGTATAAGTTAAGAACAATGTTGTCCGCCAGTTTGGATCATCAGCCCAAAAGGTTTTATTTCCCGTAATGGTGTACATTTCTTTTTGACGGCCAAAACCTAAGTACCTATTTTCACGCTCATCTAAGTACTGTGACAAAGTGCGGAATTTATCCTGAGAAAAACGATATCCCGCAAAGGTGATGGTACTGTTCAGTTCATCAAATGATTTTGAATAGCTCAGGCGAAAAGAAGAGCCTGTTTGCGAATTTTCTCCAGGAAGACGGCTCATTGACTGAGTAATATCGACAGATAATGCGCCCAGTATGGATAGATCACGCCCCACACCAGCAGAGGCGGCCATATAGTCTGGACCCGCAAATAGTAGACCACCAATCAATGACCAGTTATTACTCAACCCCCAAGAAAAATCCCCCGTCGTAAACATTGGCCCTTCAACTTTATGATTGAAGCGGGAAGGTTTCCCCATCGCAACGTGATAGCGAACATACCCCGGACGAGTTAAATACGGGATATTGGCTGTATCGACTTGGAAAGTGGAAATATCTCCATCATCACCTTCGACTTTAACGTCTAGTGTTCCGCGAATAGAGCTTTGTAGATCTTGGATACTAAATGGCCCAGCGGGAACCGTTGTTTCATAAACAACACGACCTGCTTGAGTTACCGTGATTTTTGAGTTGCTCTTTGCAATACCGTTAATTTGTGGTGCATAACCCCGCACATTTGGCGGTAACATGCGTTCATCACTGGATAGACTTATACCAGTATAGCGAATAGTATCAAAAACTTGAGAGCTTAAATAAATCTCGCCAAGAGTTAACTTTGCCGCCATGTGAATTAAAGGGCGGTATGCATAGAATTGGTTCCAGTCAAATCGCCTATCATTCTGCTCATCATACCGAGCCTGATAGTCGCCCCTAAATCGCCATGCACCTAAGTTAAACCCCGCCTGCCCATAAGCAGATAACGAGTGTTTATTGGTGTGTTTGATTAATGAACGGGAAACGGAACCTATGAGGTTATAATCAAAAAGTAATCCCGAAACCCCTGTATCCCAACGCTCTGGTGGAACCCAACTGGGGTCAGAATACTTCATCCATGCTTGTGGCATGGTGATATCTAATTTGCCTTCATAGTTATTAATTTTGACGCCCGGTATTGATATAATACTTGAGCATGTGGGCGAAATAACTTGGATATGATTTAGCGCATCTTCTTTAAGCGCAAGCATGTCAACCTGTTCAGGCGTGAGGCAAGCGAGTGTTTTCTCATTATCTTGGGGATCAACGAGATAAGTCACTTTTTGCTGCTGCAAAGACTGTCCATTAATATAGACATCCAATAAATATGTTCCAGGAAATACAAAGTTATCTTTAGAAAATCGAGTTAAATCAATATTACTGCGGTCACCAACATCCAAGACGTCAGTATTAAATTCAACGATATCGTTAGCAGACATATTTGATGAATAGCAAAGTACTGCAATATAGATTGCGAACAGCCGTTTTATATTATTAATTTTACCATTAAAAACAATCATTTTATTTACTCTGTATTCACTCGCCACTTTAGATATTTAAATTTATTTTCTTTTATTTATTATTTAAAAATAATCCATTCTAAATCTAACTACCCCTGAAAAATTACCTGCTTTAATATATTTTTGATAGGCAATTAATGTAGCTGTAAAGTCTAATCTATTGTGACCTTCTAATAAGGTATAATCAGGCATCTTTGTATTAAGTCTCAGTATTTCACCATGAGAATCTTTTAATTGAATTCCGAACCCTGCTGAATCTCCGTTTACTTGTAATAAATGGTCGCCAAAAATAGTGTTGCCCATTATTGTTATTTGTGCTCGAGAGGCACTACCTTTATCTTCCGATGGGAGAGAACAACCAATTAGTTCTATATTAAAACTTTTACTAACGAGTAAATTTTCTTCAGGTGTAATTTCTCTAGCACTAACATTGCCAAAATAAAGCCAGAGTTCTCGACTTTCAGGATCGATTGTACATGACGCTTCAATTAATTCGCCCTGCATTAAAATATCACCTGGTGTGTTATTAACAGCTTCTCCCCAACTAAATAAGGGCCATAACAAACTAGAGCCAAACACTATTTTTATCACTCGCGTTATCATGGTGAATACCGTTTAATTATATTTATAAATTAGTTATTGCGGAGTATTAAATACTCCGCATATTCTTATAGAATCAACAAAAGTTATTGATAATTAATTTCGAAATTAATTGTTGAGTTAAAGCTACCTGGAGTCACTGCATTCGATGCATTATCAGATTTTAAGTAAGCAATGAATGGGATCGCAGATCTACCATTAGTTAAGTTAACAGCAGTAGAAGCTCTCCCCCATACAACGTCTTGATTACCGTTGTCTTTTAAGCCAATACCTGCACCACTAGCAGTCCCTGATGTGAATGCGGCTAAAGATCTATCGCGTGGGTTAACTGTTGAAGGTGTATAAGTCACTGTTGCAGTTTGAGCAACGGTAGTATCACAACCTTGCAGAACGATTTCTTTACTAACGGTACCTGCACGCTCGCCATTTTGCAGATGAGATACAGGGATCTGATAAAAATTAACTTTAACAGGGCTTGATTCTTCACTTAAACCACAAGCAGCGTTAACTAACTCACCTTCAAATACAATTCTACCGTTAGTTGGGTCACCAGTATAAGCGGCCATTGTTGCAAATGAAGCAAGACCAGATGCAAATAAAGCTCCTACTATAAATTTATTCAATTTCATGGTTATTTAATCCTGATTGATATATTTAGTAATAACAGTTGTTCATAACAACTTTATGATAAAAATAATCATTATTTAGTTGTTATGTTAATGATTATTTTTAATAAAGTTATCATCGACACTATTTATATATTCTTATTGTAATCTAGAGTTTTAACTATTCTGTTCCTCTTTAAATAAAACTATCACCACATTTTTTTAGTATCTCCTTCTAAAATAGAATAATAGATTGATTCATTTCTTATCATGCACTGCAATCTTTGATTATCATACTTATCAATTACATGATTAAAAAAATCTCTCCACGATTTATTAAAAATAATTAACATTTTATCCATCATTTCAAATGTTAACTTTGTTTTCCCTGTTTCATATCGAGATACTTGCTGTTGACTAATATTTAATTTTTTCGCAAGATCTTCTCCTGTTAGGTTTTGTTCTTTTCTTATTCTTCTCAAATACTGTCCTATTTCTTTATTTATTCCATTAGAAAAAAAAGTCATGCTATTTAACCTTTATTATATTAAATAATGAGTTATAGACACCTGTTAAATATTGATTAATTATATATCTGGTGATTTATTTTGTATAATCGATAGTGCGAATGGATTTTTATAAAAAAAATTTCAGTTCCTATTAATGTAATGAATTTGTTACAGAAAAAATAAGTAATAAAAAAATATTCCTTAAACAACATAACGTTAATATTTTATATCCCAAAAATAAAAGGCACAGTCATTTACAAATTGACACAATTGATAATATCAACACACAAAAACCACTAATTGAGAGTGTTGATGATTATTATTTAGCCCAAATACAGTAGAGAAATCGGCAATTATTACTCGTTTTTTATGTTTGATTTACTAACTCATAAATTTTTAGGATTTATCCTAATGTCGTGATAAATCAAATTTCAATAAATTCATCATAAATTATACTTTGTTTTAGACGCGAAATTTATGATTATCATAATCATGAAATGTAAACTAAAAATCAAATGGGAAAATTAAGTTTCCCCTTCCCTCCTTATTAACTCTATATTTGATAGGGAGATATGTGTAAAAACCACCTTTTTATGATAAACTTTCTCAAAATATAAAGAGTTAGGTTGATTCAAACTTAACATAAAAATATGCTTAATATTGGATTTTAGTCATGAAAGAAATCAAAAAAATGTCAGATAAAGACTTTGTTGATACGCTAATACAAGAGTGGCTGGAAACCGTACCTTCATTAGATTTAAGTGGTTTACCGATTATCGCCCGCATTGTACGCATGAGTCACTATATCTCACAATTTATTGATACTAATTTGGCTCGTTATAACCTGAATGTCGGTGAATTTGAAGTACTAGCAGCACTCGCTAGAAACCCTGACCGTCAGCTTTCGCCAAAGGAATTGCAAAAGAAAATTCTGATTTCCTCCGGTGGTTTATCTAATCGAATTAATCGATTAGAAGAAAAAAAATTTATTGTCAGGATACCTGATCCCACCGATAGGCGTGGGGTAATTGTAAAAATAACACCTGAAGGACGAAAATTGACACTTGAAGCAGTGGAAACGCACGTAGCGATTGAAAAATCATTAATCCAAGGGTTAGATGCAGAAAATAAAGATCAACTCGCAATGCTGCTGAAAAAGCTCATTCAATCGCAAAAATCCGAGCTTAACGAAAAAATTGATTCCTAAATAAAAAAATACCCTAAAGTTGGAGTAAACTTTAGGGTGTAACTCAATACTGAGCTATCTTTATTTCGAATTAATGACGTTAGTTAGGCTTTTTGCTGGCCTTCTGACTTTAAAACTAACCACAACCCAGCCAAAATCAAACATAGCCCTACTAGCGCTAGCATATTGACGTTTTCATGGGCGACCACAATCGCAAGGAAAAAGGCCACAATAGGCTCAATCAAGCCAAGTGCCACACCTGTAGGTGCACTAATATGTTTCAAAGCTTGAGTGTATAAAAGATAAGCCACACCTGTAGTTAATAAACCAAGGTAAAGGATCACCGCGACACTCACCCAACTAACAGTAGGAGTGCCCGCTAATATCCACGCAATTGGTACTGCAATAAATATAGCAACACTAAACGTATGCTTGGTAATTATTAGAGGAGAAGCAATACTAACCAGTTTTTTGCTCATTAATGTATAAAGTGCATAACAAAACCCCGCACTCAAGCAAATAAGCAAACCCTTTGTATTGATTTGCCAACGACTACTTTGAGATAGAACCATCCATGTCCCCCCCGCCGTTGCACAAAAAGTTCCGAGCCACCAATGTAGTGAAGGTGGTTTTTTTAAAATAACTGCCTGCATTAAACCTGCCCATATAGGAGCACTACCGATAGTGGTTGCCGTACCAATCGCAATCCCTGTCGTTTTGATACCTGCAAAAAACGTTAAGTTATAAAGCCCCATACAAATACCGGCAACCACTATGTGTAGCCAATATGTCGTCGCCACCGTCGATAATTCGCTGACTTGTTGTTTATTGATGTTTGGTAATTGCTGACTGACTCTACGATAAAAAAACAGCACATGAAAAAAGAAACAGGCAACAAGCAATCTGAATGCTCCAATCCAATATGGAGCCGTTGCCCCCTGCACAAAACTTTGAGCAGTACCAGCCGTACCCCATAAGAAAGCAGCACATAAAGCTAAGGTGATACCAACTAAAGATATTTTTTTCATCATCATTGAGTTTTCTAGCACTATTTCAATAAAAATATACCTTCAAGCTAAGATACTTTCATTGAAGATACAAGGGAGCTAGATAATGATTATCTAATAATGCTATTAGTTGATGATTAAAATCAATATTTGTGCATTTTTAAATTGATATAAAAAAACATTAATTAATACTCTTTATATCTTTTCGTGAAGATACTTATAGTGAAGTAATAATAATGAGAGGCAACCATGACTGTTATAATTATTAGTGTAATAGTGTTGGTACTAGCGGGTTATGCAATAGCGAAGAACTATGAAGCAAAAATTGTATTATTTACCGCAGGTATAGTGCTGATGCTCAGCGCAGCAGTATTAGGGATGCCTATTTTAGATATAAAACAAAGTACAGGGAATATTTGGCTTGATCCACTAAAACAAATACAACTCGGTTTTATCAAACAGTTTGGCGGTGCAGGGATCATAATCATGGTTCTGTTTGGTTTTTCTTCTTATATGTCACGCATCGGAGCAAACGATGCCGCCGTGCATTTAGTCGCAAAGCCTATTTCAAAAATTCGTTCTCCTTATATCCTAGTCCCAATCGTTTTTTGGCTAGGTAACTTACTCTCATTAGTGATCCCCAGCGCAGCATCATTAGCCGTTATTTTAATGGCGACCTTATACCCAATATTAAGAGCCGCCAAAATGTCATCCATGACAGCTGCGGGTATTATTGCAACTACTGCGACAATTATGCCAACACCATTAGGAGGGGATAACGTTGTCGCGGCGAGGTTATTAGGCTTTGAGCATGTTGTCGACTATGTCACCTTACACCATGCCGTTATCTCGCTTCCTGTTTTATTATTAATGGGTTTTGTGCATTATTTCTGGCAAAAATATATGGATAAACGCCAAGGTTCTGCTGCATTTACCGAAGTTGATGAAAGTCAACTCGAAGGTAGTAAGGAGCTTCCTCCTGCTTATTATGCCCTCTTTCCCCTTGTTCCTCTTATCCTAATCATTGTATTAGGCCTATGTTTTAGAGAAATCAAAGTTGGGCTGGTTGAAATTACACTGTTCTCTTTTATTCTTGCATTTGTCACTGAACTTATTCGTAAAGGCCATCCGAAAGAACAAATGGTTCAAGCAGGATTATTTTTTAAAGGTATGGGAGAAGGGTTTTCTCAAGTCGTTGTTCTGATTGTCGCTGCGGGTACACTAGTTGCAGGACTGAATGCTATTGGCATCATCGATATGATTTCAGGTGTTGTGAAGGACGTAAATAACGCAGGCGCTGGATTAATGTTTATCTTCTCTGGCTTAACAGCATTAATCACCTTCATTAGCGGTAGTGGTAACGCTGTATTCTATTCTTTCATTGAATTGATCCCATCGATTGCTAATCAAGCCCATGTTGACCCAATTATGGTTGCCCTACCAATGCAATTTACTTCTAACTTAGTTCGAGCAATTTCTCCAGTTTCTGCTGTCGTCATTATTGTCGCATCGGTTATCAAAGTGAGCCCTATTGAAGTAGTAAAAAGAACCTCAGTACCTTTAGCGGTAGGCACGATAGCAACGTTAATTTATGCATATTTTCTGTATGCATAAAATGGGTAATTAAAAGGAAAATCAAAATGACAACAATAGATAATGCCTCATTAGTCGCGTGGCGACGTGAATTTCACCGTTACCCAGAAACGGGCTGGGGAGAGTTTTATACCACTGCAACCTTAATTAAAGTACTTGAAGAAATGGGGCACCATATATTGACGGGAGAGCAGATTATCAATCCTGATTTCATCCGTGGACGCAATCCATCTATTGTTGAAAAAGCCAAGCGCGCGGCCAAAGAACGCGGAGTCAATGATATACTACTTGAAAGGATCGGTGATTATACTGGGTGTGCAGCAATCTTTGACACGGGACGACCTGGACCGACTGTCGCATTTCGTTTTGATATTGATTGCGTCAATGTACAAGAAACCGATACGACAGAACACATCCCAAATCAAGAAGGTTTTAACTCAACTAATCAAGGTTATATGCATGCTTGCGGCCATGATGGTCACATGGCTATCGGTCTTGGTGTGGCAAAATGGCTAATTGAGAATAAAGACTGCCCCCTTAAGGGCGTTATCAAACTCATTTTCCAGCCCGCAGAGGAAGGCGTTCGAGGAGCAAAGCCTATCGCCGAAAGTGGCATTTTAGATGATGTTGATTACTTTGCCTGCGGTCACCTTGGCTGCGATATTCCAAGTGGAGTCATCGTTGCGGCACCTGAACGCTACCTTTCTACCTTAAAAATGGATCTACGTTTTAAAGGTAAAGCCGCTCACGCGGGTATGGAACCTCATGCAGGAAAAAATGCCTTACTTGCTGCCTGTAATGCCACTATTCAGATCTTAAGCCTGCCCACTCACGGTGAAGGAATGACTCGAGCCAATGTCGGAGTATTAAATGCAGGTGAAGGCCGTAATGTGATCCCTTCATACGCACAAATGCAAATTGAAGTGCGGGGTGAAAATGAAAAGATTAATAATTATATGACCGAAGAAGCCTTAAGACGCGCACGCGGTGTTGCTCTGAGCTTTGATGTTGAACTCGAAACCGAGGTCATGGGAGAAGCCGTTGATTTCATTGCTGACGATGAAATGACCGACTATATTACCGAGATAGCTCAAACCATCCCTGCCGTAAAAAAAGTACAACGCACTATGAATTTTAATGGCAGTGATGATGCCACACTGTTAATTAAACGCGTACAAGCTCATGGTGGAAAAGCGGCTTACTTTGTGATTGGCTCAGATATTAAAGCTGGCCACCATCAAGCCAAATTTGATATTGATGAAGAGCAGCTGTTCACTGGTTTTTCAATCTTTACAGGATTACTGCAACGCTTATCTGTATAAAAAAGCAAATCAATATAAACCAATGATAAAACCTTATAACTAATAATATTATAAGGTTTTAAGGAAATATGATGAAAAGGACATTATTAAAGGGAATGCGGACACTCGAAAATGTCCCCTAGTCTAAGAAACATTAAGACAAGGTAAAGTCCAAATGGGTAAAAAATTGCAACTTATACGAAATTAAACTCTATAATAAAAAATAACACTATTAGTCTGAACAAAGGTATCAACCTATGCGTAATGCCTTGGCATTTTTAAGCGTACTGTTTCTGGGATTTAGCTCTATGGCGTATTCAACACAAACAATTGTCTTTGTACGACATGGTGAGAAACCGAATAATATTAGCGGACAATTAACCTGCAAGGGGCTAAATCGTGCGTTAGCACTGCCCGATGTCCTTATTTCTCAGTTTGGCCAACCTGATGCTTTATTTGCCTCAGCACCTAAACAAAATAAGCTAGGGAGCTCATTAAGAGCAGTTCAAACGATTACCCCAACCGCGATAAAAGTATCACTACCGATCCATCTGAATTACCACGCCAAAGAAACTAAAGGGCTACAAAAGGCACTATTGAGTAAACAATACGAAAACTCAGTGATTTTTATCGCATGGGAGCATGACAACTTAGTCAAAGCTGCTAAAGGTATAATGAAAAGCGAAGGCGGGAACCCTGACGAGATCCCAAAATGGCAAGGCTCCGATTTTGATAGTATCTACGTACTGCGAATTAACCGCGATAATGGTTCAAAAATGATCACCTTTGAGCACACGCAACAGGGTTTAAATAGTGTATCTGAGATATGCCCTAACTAGCGTTAGCTGAGTTTCATATTACGGGATAAGATTATTACTGATTTTATTAGATATCTTGTATTTTATGAATAATTTGAGACTTAACACACGCCAAGATGGTGCGAAGGCCGGACTCGTGCTTTACAGATAATGCATTGTTTTTATTCAGTATAAATTTACAGATAATTTTTTGTATACTTAAATGTATACTCAGTAGTTTGGGGTTTGAAAACTAAATTAATTAGCATCACTCCCTCTCTTATATAAGCTTCTGCCATAATACCATTTTATCCTTCTTGTTGGACATTATTAAAATACTAACACCCTATCTCTTATCTATTGTAATCCTTAGTAATTGTTAAAAATAACTTGTCAATGCCTTAACACTGCTCAACAATAACATTTAACTTAAGTGCAATTACGTTTAAGGACAGACATGGCTATAGGCTATTTTTTACGTGTTGGTGATAAAACAACTTGCGGTAGTCAGATTCTGACGGGTGATAATACTTTTATATTTCATGGAAGATCGGCTGCACGTCAGGGCGATCTAGTTACCTGTGGAAAGCATTCTGGGACATACAACATACTTGGTGGCGTTAGCAATGTATGGGGTAATGGCAGAATGATGGCGGGAACACTAGATAGCTTTAGCTCCTGTCCATGCAAAGCAAGACTGATAAACTCGATCACTGATTGCTACAGCAAAGAAGATGAACCGATGTCTCGCGCATATAACCCTGTAGCTACCCAGGCTCCTATTCAGCAAACAATTAGCCAACCAAGTAATCATTATGCTCCTCCTATTATTGCCAATAACAGCAACAAAATTAAAATTGATGCGCAACACCTAATTGATTGTGCTGATGAGCTTTGTGAAAAACACCTCTATTATCCAGACATAAAGAATGCATTCCAAAGTCAAGTAGAAGCTTTTGCTTATCTTATTGTTGATCAAGTTGAATCTGGCCAAAAAAGTTATGAACAAGGTTCTGCCGAGTTAAAGCAGGAAGAGAAAAGCTTACTGGAACAATCACTAAACTGGTTAACTAATGGTCTTTCAATTTTTGGTGGTGCAGGCATGGTGTGGGCTGGTGGTGCATTATGTGGAACAGGGCTTGGCTGTATTATCGGAGCTCCTTTAATTGCACATGGCGCTAATGGTATTTACGAGGGTATAGAAGGTTTAGTAGAAGGACGAGACGATATCGATGGCCCACTAAGAGATACATTATTCAATTGGAGTATACTCGTTTCAGCTGTGATCATTTTATTATTTTATTTAAAAATGATATGGGCATTAGAGTCTTTAGGACGGCGTTAATATAGGGTAGAGCCTTAGTCTCTACCCACATTATACCCACCCTAAGCACTCAATGGAGCTTCATTTGTTAATATACTCATACATCTTTTCAGTCATCACCCACAGCGCCTTATTCAATTTAATATCCCCATCAATACCGTTCACTGAACGCGTGCGAGCGCGTTTACCTTTCGCATTTCTGCCTGATAATCCCCCTTTAATTAAATTTTCTTGCAAACGTTGGTACACCGTCCAAAGATCGTCCTTCTTATCTTCTACACGGCGTGGCTGTAATACTTGCGCTTCGGTCACAGGTTGATGCGCTTCACCATAACGATATGTGAGAGCAGATTGAGCAAAGATGTGTTGGGCTGGTGGCGGTAATATCAAGCTTTGCATTTCTTCGCGTTTATCTGCGATGGCATCGAAGGTGCCTAATACTTCATAAGCCCCTTCAATGACTTTATTTACCACATCGCCCTTGTGCGGTACTCTGACCTCACCAAACGTGTCACCGCAAACGAGGCCATTCTGACAAACGAATCGGAACATCCCCGGTAACATCTGATAACTCGATGAGCCATCATGGCTATTGAGTAAGATGATTTCAGGCACTAGGCTGCCCGTAATTTGGTCATGACGTCTGAGGCGTAACAGATGCTTAGTATGATCACGACGGCTGTCATCTCGTACACGAGTTTGACAGGCAAAGAACGGCTGAAAACCTTCTTTCTGTAAACTTTCTAATAACGTAATCGTAGGGATATAGGCATATCGTTCACTGCGGGATCCGTGTTTGTTTTCACCAAAAACACTGGGTACTGTGCGAAATAACTCTTCGGTAGTTAGCGGGCGGTCACGACGAATAGAGCAAGCATTGCCAAAACGGGAAGCTAAACGAGACATAGGGGTTCTCCTCAATAATTAAACTGATAAATAATTCGATAAATGGATTAAATGAAGATTGCTGGTGGGAGAAAGATAAAACCGTGACTGATAAATCAGTCTATAAGGCGAAAGATTTGTGCTTGCTCGGGATGTTGCATTGCATAGTCACGAAGTTGGTAAAAATACTCTACCAGCACAGAACTCTCGGTTTTAAACGACCAGATGCTATACACCATTAGACAAACTGCGATACCGGCTGCTTCAGGGCTTAACTCAGCTTCATTTCCGTTATGCGGGTTAAACATTTGCAGGGAGGTTTCGAGCATATCAGGCCAGATAAATGCGCCGCCATTAGACAGCATACTGAACTCCCAGAAAGCACCTTGATAGACCTCACACATCTTATCCATCAGATTAAAGATATCGCCTTCAATACGTTGCCAGTCTGGCACAGTACCAAAGTAAAAACGCCAGAAGGTACTACGACCACGGGAATTGACGAGGTTGGTTTTGATAACCGTTGATTCTTGCTCTTGTAAGGTAAACATAGTAGAACTCCAATTTAGTCGATATTGATAGACAGTAATAAACAAAAAAGCCCTACACCTTGCGGTGCAGAGCTTTCTCGAAATGATAGGTATATTGAGTATCATTTTTAGTGACGCATTCTGATGATTGATTCACTAAAATAATATAGATATAAAAATAAATGTAAGTTAATTAATGGGTTAGTCTGATGATGCTTTTATAATGAATCAGATAATACGAAGGCGTAAATAAGGACGTGGTTAATCGATTAGATGGAAAATGGCGGAACGTTCTGGGTGTTGCGCCGCATAATCACGCAATTGATAAAAGCGATCGACGAGGATGTCACTTTCCGTTTGAAATGACCATAAACTGTACATCATCAAACACACAGCAATGCCTGCCGCTTCACAGCTAACGTTCGCCTCATTGCCGTTATGCTGATTGAATAGCGTAAGCTCCTCTTGATTCAAATCGGGATAAATAAAAGCGCCGCCATTAGATAAAGTGCAATATTCCCAATACCCGCCGTGGTAGTCCTCACAAAACTGGCCCATGGTAGTAAAAATCACCACTTCAAAGGTTGAAAAGCCTTTAACGTTGCCAAAATGAGTTTGCCAAAAATGCGTGCGCTGGCGGTTGGAAGCGGGTGTTGAGATGATGGGTTTAAGTGTCATAAAAAAGCCCTTTTGTGGATGTTACGAAATAAAAAAGGCAGACCGATTGGTCTGCCGTTATGTTGAATCTACATTGAAATAGTTGAGTTTTAGTGGTCACTAAATAGCCCGTTGAGTAGTCGTTCAATGGCTCCCCCCAATAAGGTTGTGCAAGCAAGCGTCGCCCCAAGTCGAGCCGCTTGAATTTCCGTGTCGGAATACTTGCCTTCAAGCGCAAGTTGTTCATTGACCGTCTTCTGGGCGTAGTAGGTGATAGACACCAGTGTCACAACACTCACAGAGGTGGCGATAAGTTTAAAAATGGACATAGATTACCTTTTAGTCAGGCGTTCATTGAATATGAACGCCGAATAGTGTGTGAAAACTCAGTATTGATATCGGGCGATATCCGGTTTTTGAAAGGATTGTGTTTGGTAGTAAAATAACGCTTTTGCTATTCCGTTGATAATTTGAGGGGTTTCAAGTTTACCTTGATACGCCCATGCGACGGCATCTGTTCTTGCTAAACGGCTCAATGTTTTTTCCATCATAGGGGTAAAATCCTCCTGCCCTTGTTTATCCTCTAGGTTATACAGAACATGCGTTAGAACAGGCTTTTCAGGGTTAACGAGGCTCCAAATAAAAACTTGGGTGATTGACCAGTCGTGTGCATTTTGTTGTGCACGTTTTAGGTCTGTGATGTATTGCTCCGTGATTTGAATGGCTTCATTTTGCTGGTGTCTAAATTGTGTTAACGCATTGGCATTGTGTTGCTGAAGCTCAGAGACCTTTTTCCGGAGCATTGCCTCGACATTTTCCGTTTGGTTTAACCACGGTAATAAATACAGGCCAACATCAGGGGCGTGGTCATTCAATGTCTCCGTTAACGTATTCCACGCTTTAAGCTGGCGCTCGGCTTCCTCTGACGGAGTATAACCGGCATTAAATGCAATCGGTGTCGTCATTGCATAGGGCTGGTCAACATTGCCTTTGAGCAATGACCAGTCATGTTGGGACAGTGTTGTGATGAGCTGTAAAACCTGTGTAAGTCTCTGCTCCTCAAGGGTTGAATCTGTTTTCGGTGTTTCCGCATTGGCAAAGCGCGGTATGAATTTAGTCATACCGTCTATTGCCGTTTGATACCAGTTATTTAAATCGTGGTTAATGGCGTTTTGTAATGCCCCTTTAGCTAACTGACACTTATAGACCACCAAGGGCCTTTCTTGTTCATCCGTTAAGGTTTCCCATGTTGGCGAAACACAATCTTTACGATGGTTGAGTACCCCACCGAGTGTGACACTGCGGTCGTAATCATAAATCAATCCTTGAACACGCAAAATGTCTTGGGAAACAGTCTTAGCAGTCGTTGAGGTTGCATCATCACATCCCAGCAAGAGTGCGCTGCTGATGCAGACGGTATAAAAAATAGTTTTCATCTTAATACCTTATAATTTAACGAGTGATTGAATATATTGGTAATGGGGCAAGGCTTGAATAAACGCCTCTTCACATAACCGTTGGTTGAGGTCTTCACGATAACGAAAGCCCCGCGCCGTCATGACCACATCTTGCAGTGCCATCACATCAAAGACATGAATGTGCTCCGCGATATCGGCGGCGAGATACCAATGACCGTGGTAATAAATCAACTTATACGGGGCAACGTTCGTGATGTTTTTTCCTTGGTGGGCAAATTGCAGTAAACGCCGTTTCACAATAGCTTGTGTGAGGACATAAAATCCCCCAAACAGCGAAGGCCGCTGCTTAGGTGGTGTATGGTAGACAATGAACGGTGAATCAATCGTCGGGTCGAGCAGAACCGTCAGCAGCTTCCTGTCTAAAGCCGGAAACAGTGAGGTGACATGCGTAATGGCGGCAAAGCGCAATATGTCCTTATCGGTACGAAAGGGACGCTGTGATGCTGCCAATCGATAGCCACCTTGGTGATATTCCAAGTCCAGATATTGAAGGCGCTCATTAAAGTCACGCCGTAGGGTACGAGTCGAGACATTGAGCTCTTCTGACAGCTCGGATAAATAAACGGTTTCTCCTCGAAATAATTGACTGATAATAAACGCCAACCGAGACGCAAGCCGGTCATGGCGAGACACAGATGTCGACATGATGTTGTCCTTATTAAAATAGCTCCGGCAAGCGGATAAAATGGGAGTGGTGGGCCTTATTGCGATAAGGCTTTTTGTCGTAAGTACGCCACAATGATGCAGGCGGGGACGGTGACGCGATAAGCGGGTCCCGCTAAGTCAGCGACAAGCCATGCCGAGCTCACGGCAAGACCAATCGGCCCAGCAATCAAGGAAAGTGCTCGGTGTGCGGCAAAGAGTGTACCAATGGTGGCAACCCCGCCGAGCGCATTAATCACACCAATGGCTGAGAGTGTTGCCACTTCCAGAGCAGCAATGCCTGAGGTACGGATAGCCGCTTGAACCGCAATCAAAATCAATTGTGGCGTGGGGTTGGTGAGGTTAAGTTGCATATCACGAGAGAAGGTTTGTAGCTCTTCTGTGGTCAGCTCATTTAAGCTTTTTTCTAATACTTTCAATAATAAATTTAATTCCAAGGTTTCGGTATTACCCTCCTTTGGATAATTGACATCAAGGTGGTCACAGACATCTTGTAAAATTTCACGGTACAACACGCCTTTATTACCTCGAACGAGACTCATCAAGCTGTTAGCCCCAAAGGCTTGCAGCTCAGCCGCAATCGACATCCAATATTGTTGGTGTTCAGGGTGGTAGAGTTGATATTCAGGTGAGCTGGTCAAGGTTTCAGTCCAGCGTTTTTGCCCGTCTTTGCTGTCGTGAGTTAGGACGGATACAAGTAAGCCCAGTTCTTCGTTACTGCATTCACGTAAAAACGCTAAATCGGTATCTAATCGGTAAGTTGCCATCAGTGTGATTCCCTAGCTTGAAAAAGAGAACACCACGATAACAACCTCACCGGACAGGTTATGTCCGGCTATTTGACTTTTTTTCGGGGGAAAAATGAAGGGAAATGACAGGACGTGTCACAAAAGAGTTATATCATTTTGATATGTATGCTATTTTCATATGTCATAACAGTACTGTATATTTGAAATTTTCTTGAGTTAACACCAACTTAAAAGACTGGGATAAACCAACCATGAGGAAATTCTAAATAACTAGTCTATTATGCTCATCATTTGCGACCGTGATATTCTTTCTCAATCAGCTCCGTAACCATATCAACAATGGACTTATTGTAGGCTTGGGCCAACTCATCCAAGTGATTTTTTACATCAATATCCAACTCACAATTTAATATTTTTATATTGTTTCGTCCTTTACGATATGCACGTTGTCTCCACGCTTTTTTCATATCCAATAACAACATTTTTCTCTCACTATGGTGTCTAAAATGCCAAGAGCGCAGTACGGCATAAATAACTAAGGGTAATTCCCCTTCACCACTTGGATTAAATAATTCAAGAGTATTAATCCCCCCGTAACTACGCTCAGCTCTTTCTTTATCATTATATTTTTTTAAGTATTCCCATGTCCAAATAGCCGCATCTCTTCCTCCATCGCTTAACCAAGTCATCTCTTTGACATTTTGAGACTCCTCATTCCATTGCGCCTTAATTTCGTCCATCAGCATTTTTTTTGTATTGCGCTGAAAAACCGCGCAATTAAAAAAATAGGTAATCGCTTTGAATCTATCTATATGTGATAATTGAACAGGTTCAATGCGAAGTAATTCAAACCAATTTCTTGGGAGATCATCATTATATTTGGATAAATAAAATCCTGATGCCGCTCTATCAATATCGAAAGCATATCGACGATAAAATCCCGAATTATCACCACTATTAAATAACACTCCCCAAATAAAAGCGCATGCATTTTCGTCATTAAAAAACCAAGAGAAATCAGACTCCGGTAATACATTCCTCTCCGTTACATCCATTGCTGAGAAAAGATATTCCTCATCTCGATAATCTCTTCTTTCGAGAAGATAATTTAACGTATCTTTAATTATTGTGAAGTTATTTACATCTAAACCGGGTGTATTCAGATGCTCAAGATATCTATTTCCGAGAAAAACTCTAATAAAGAAAAGTGCCTTTATTCCATTTTTATTTTTTATTAAGTTGTTGATGTATGATTGAATGACCATCTAAAATCCACCTTCTACGTCGTAGTGTATGTGCGTTTATTATGAATCTATTTTTATTTTTTTTATGTGACGTTGTAGGCATATCAGTACAAAAAAGATGAAAAAGGGAAGGTTATTTGTTGTAGGGATGTAGTGAAAAAAGGCGGTGATTTATCATTGAATGGATAAAAAGGAGCCTGTTATCGCGAGAAGTAACGTGAATTTTCGCTTGAAAAAAGGACTAACTTTTCAATTCTACTGACTAAGCCATTGTAGTGTTATTTTATGTATAGGGTATGCTTTTGTATTTAATTGACCTAAAAGTAACCATATCAAAACTAGGATTGTTTATTATTATATTATAACTATATTAACTATGATAATACTCAATTTATCACCTTATAATTATACACTACGTTTTTCATTATAGTAGCAAACACAATGCTTACGATTAATTGTCTACTAAGTATACACCGCTTACTCTTATTGTACAGTCTTTAAACCAATTACTCCGCTGGAATAATAACGTATTCAAATAGTGATTACTGAACCCTATTTTTACATTAAGCGGTAAATAGATGCTCGTATTTAATAAATAACACAAATCATATCAACAACGGGTAATTAGAGTTCTACTGACAGTAATCACCTTTACATACGGCTTCCTCATTATCTGAAAATACTGATTAAGGAGCACCGTAAAATACTAATCTTGTTAAGCGACTGACTCGTTATCATTATCGGCCCTTACTTTTCATTAGCGATTAGGACTGATACCCATTAAAAATTAAAAATAACTCTCTTGCCTGATGATACGAACCTTTATTCGATCACAGGCAAATAAAATGACAAATCGAGCACTACACTTAAATCAAGTTGTTCTCTCTACTACGTTTGAACATGACCGTTTAACGCTCACTCGAGACCACTCACTGCGTGAGTTAGTATCTCTCCTCATGGGAAATATTAAACACCTTTCAAAACGTCTAACTCATAAATTAGATTTATATAAAGGCATTCCTTTGTCGCCTGAAAACCCACGCTTAAAACTCACCTCGGCATCCCCCAAAGGTGAGCTCTTTTTAGAAACGCTCAAGTTCATCAATTACATTCAATCAATGGAAAAATCTCGAATACAGCGCTTGCATCCCACTCTTGTGCTCTTGGTCTCTCTTGTTAACAAATACCGTCTGAGTGAGATACTGATAGACAAAGATAAATACTGGCTGGCTGATACCCCTGAACACGTTCAGTGGCTTAACGAGGCCTTTCATGAGTTCCAAAGCACGTTAAAGAGCCCTGACTACAAAAAGCAAGTCCGAATCTTCGAGCAAGGCGCTCAGAAGAACTACCGACGAGCTCAGCAATACATTGACTCGTTGTATCAACGTTACTCCAAACTGCTAGTTGTGCGTGTAGACCTGTCTTACAAAAGTGGTATTTGCCATAGAGTTAAAGCTCATCACCTTCGTCAGCATCGCCAAGCCCTGTACAAAGCCATTAATAGCGACCCACTCTTTTCACACTGTGTCGGGTATATCTTTAAATTGGAATTCGGTATGGAAAAAGGCTTCCACTACCACGCTTTGTTTTTCTTTAACGGTCAAAAAGTGAGGCAGGACATCACGCTGGGTAAACTCATTGGTGAACTCTGGCAAGAACGTATTACAGAGTGGGCGGGTTTGTACTTTAACTGCAATTACCAAAAAGAAAAGTATCGTGAACTGGGGATTGGTTTACTAAAACGTACTGATGCGGAGAGTAAGAAAGGGTTACTCAATGCGGTAAGGTATTTATGCAAAGCCGATGCATGGGTCCGTTTGGCTGTGCCTGAACTTAAACGCACCTTTTGGCGAGGCGAAATCAAACCGAGAAAACGCCAGTAGTTAGCAACCAAATTATTTTTTACACATCCGGTTAATGATGTGGAGTGATATCCACATCCCATTTTTCGATATCGCTCCTGCTTTTTATCCACATTAAAAACAGGAGTTTTACCATGAGCACGCAAACTGAAAATATTGCATTACTTGATGACCAATTTATCGACATGAAATTTATCACCGCACTAACGGGGTTAACGGATAAGTGGTTCTACAAATTAATCCAAGAGGGTGAGTTCCCCAAACCCATCAAGTTTGGTCGCATGTCGCGCTGGTTAAAAAGTGAAGTCGTACAGTGGTTACAAGCACGCATTGATGAATCGAGAGGAGCCAACACAACTCTTGAATCCTAAGGCGCTAGAGCTAGTCGCCGTGTATTTTCCATAGCCATACCGCCCATAACTTACTAACTCAATTTCAACCACACCTGGTGCGATTGAATGCGCTCTAGGCAAAGCTACGCCCTAAACATACGAACCTGACTCGATACGCATGCAGCCTATGCTCAGTGGTCTTCTAAGTTTCAAGGTGGGTTGCCGAGTGTGGATCCTGAATGTTGGGTACTCAGAACGTTTAGTTTAAATTTTACAGAAGGAGCACAACCATGCTTAAATTACATGAAGTCAAAATGTCGCTAGCCTTAACGCAGAACAATCGTTTCGCGGGAGCCACCCAAGAATCGAGTTATTCACGAGAAAACTATTACTGTGCTCACTGCGGTGAGCCCGTCACACTGCACAAGACGCCAACGGAGTCATGGTTTACCCATTTTGATCCTCAGACCGCAGAGCACTGTCCGCGGGTCATCAGTAAGATCAAGAGCTTAGAAGACAAGGCACGACTGAGCACACAGGTTCGATCAGTGTCCCCTATTTTAAAGGTCACGAATTGGTTTTGCGTGCAGTGTCGTGAGTATTTTACAAACAATCAAAAATGTTGCCCGAAGTGCCATGAGGGGATTTGGTGTATTCCTGCCCAGAATGTAACAGAGGAACATCAGCCTAAAACAGAAAAATCGTTTCCATTATGACCTTTTAATGCTCATGGTGTTAGGTTAATCAATCACGCTTTCGCTAAATGTGACCACGGTACTGCCACCAAAATTAAGCCTACCCTGATAAGCTCACCGAAGAAGAGGAGTTAAGGCTGAATTTTCATATCGAGGAACGGCTGTTACGCTACCACCCTATGCTGGAAGGGATACTGCTCAGTGAATGTGCGCGTCTTAAACAGCACTCCTTTGCTAACAAGTTAATCAGTTTATTTCAGCATTTTAATGATCCGGAAATACCACCGAAATTGGTCTGGTTATGTTGGTCTAATTTGCTGTTGGGGTCACCGTTAGGCGATTGGAATCATACACTTAAGTTGAAATCCAAAGAGCAACTCGTGGAATGTGAGATTGATAGGAAAGCCGAAAATTGGGGATTAACAACTATCATGAATGAATATGTATTGTTCAGCCGATAAGCATAGTAAAGCAATTTGGAGAGCAACATGAATAATATCATTAATGTACTGCTATCTAAGATATGCTGATGTTCTTTCTCATGATAAATCTCATATCTGATAACGCTATGCGTTCACTTCAGACTGTATTTGACCCTATATTTCCAGACACTTTTGTAATTACCTTGCGGATGGCAATCAATCAGGCAACTGATGTGACTGCTATATGTACAACAGTCCTCTGAGGCTTAAGTCATGCTGTTGTCGAGGGGGATGAATCCACTGAGATGCTCCTGAGTTGCGTAATACCCACCTTTTATCTGTTATTGACAGGGGGCATAACTCTATATGTGAGTATTCATATTTACTTAAAACAAATAGATAAAAAATATTGTTGGACTGTCTCACTTTACCTATAATTAAAACTATTTATTTGAGATAGGTTGCTTATTGTTGTTTGATGTGAAAGCGAGTTTTTCGTTGTCTTTTTAATGGTCTCTGAGGACGGATTTGCTTTCGAATAATTTACCGTTTTACCTTATGAGCCTTGGTTTACGGCTAAGGGCGGTAGCATATCAAAATATCAATAATGCTTTACTTTCTAAATTTGAATACAGCACCTTACTTCTGTGTTTTTTAGGAAAAAAGGGTCAGAATGCCAATTGCTTTTGCTTAAATGAAAGGATCATTGAATGAAAATTTACCGCCCATTATGGAATGACGGCGCATTGTTCTCTCCGCAACAATTTCAACAACAAGCTTAGTGGGAGGTATTTACAAATCAAGGTGTTTCCGGTTTATCTTCTCCTTTTACCTGGGGAGTGGAAAAAGTTGAACTGGATGAATCACTTTTATCGTCAGGTCGCTTGCAAGTTCATCAATTACGGGCGTGGTTGTCAAATTAACTATGCTATTTCAATAACCACTAATTAAAGTGATATCAACTTTTTGGAGATCTAAGAGGCCAACCTATATCAGCTGTTTGCTGAAAATAATGAAATATCAAAAGGGTGCGGACTAAAGTGGGGGGATCACAGTAAGATTTATCTGTAAGTATATCTTATTTATAGATAGTTTAGTTAACAACTATCTCACTCGAGCTTATTTGTGTATAATAGCCAAAATTAGTTGAGTAAATTAAGAATTATCAGTGAACAGGTAGCTGTAAGCCCGGGGCGGTAGCGTGCCAAAATCATGAGATAACTACTTTTAGCACTCTGTTTTTCACAATCAAAATACGACTTATTATTCCAAGATGAAAATATTAGTTACTGGTGGTGCAGGCTTTATTGGTTCTGCGGTTGTTCGTCATATTATTAATAATACCAATGACGCTATTATTAATGTCGACAAACTAACTTATGCAGGAAATTTAGAGTCGCTTAACTCTGTTTGTGAAAATAATCGCTATACATTTATTCAAGCAGATATTTGTGATGCAAAATTAATTACGGATATATTTAAGCAACATAAACCCGATGCCATAATGCACTTAGCAGCCGAATCACATGTTGACCGTTCTATTGATGGCCCTAGTGAGTTTATCCAAACCAATATCATTGGTACTTACACATTATTAGAAGCCGCGCGTCAATATTGGAATCAACTCCCAACAGATAAAAAAGCCGACTTCCGCTTTCACCATATATCCACTGATGAAGTCTATGGCGACCTTGAATCAACAACAGATCTTTTCACTGAAACAACACCATATGCGCCTAGTAGCCCTTACTCTGCGTCAAAAGCGTCTAGTGATCATTTAGTCAGAGCGTGGCAACGTACCTATGGTTTACCAACCATCGTAACAAACTGCTCTAATAACTATGGTCCATTCCACTACCCTGAAAAACTGATCCCTTTAATCATCTTAAATGCATTAGAAGGAAAAGCTCTGCCTGTTTACGGTAACGGACAACAGATCAGAGATTGGTTATATGTAGAAGACCACGCACGAGCGCTCTATAAAGTCGTTACTGAAGGTAAGATTGGTGAAACTTACAATATTGGCGGTCACAATGAAAAAGCCAACATTGATGTAGTGAAAACAATTTGCAGCATTCTTGAAGAGCTCGTACCAAACAAACCGAATAATATTGAGAATTATAGCGATCTGATTACTTATGTGACTGATAGGCCAGGTCACGACTTACGTTATGCCATTGATGCTACAAAAATTAAAAATGAACTGAACTGGGTACCGGACGAAACATTTGAAACGGGTCTACGTAAAACGGTTGAATGGTATTTAAAGAACTCAGAATGGTGTGAATCAGTTCAAAATAATAAATATAATAGAGAAAGACTAGGGGCTTAAAAGTGAAAGGTATTATTTTAGCGGGTGGTTCTGGTACAAGGTTATATCCAATCACAATGGGAGTATCTAAACAGTTACTTCCTATTTACGATAAACCTATGATTTATTATCCGCTGTCAGTACTTATGTTAGCGGGGATCCGTGAAATACTTATTATTACAACACCTGAAGATCAAAGCAGCTTCGAACGTTTATTAGGTGACGGTTCTCAGTTTGGTATTTCATTACAATATGCAATACAACCAAAACCTGAAGGTTTAGCGCAAGCTTTTATTATCGGCGAAGAGTTTATTGGTTCGGATAGTGTGTGTTTGGTGTTAGGGGATAATATATTTTACGGGCAAGCATTTACACCAAAATTAAAAGAAGCTGCATCACGTCCCGAAGGCGCAACTGTTTTTGGCTATCAAGTCAAAGATCCTGAACGTTTTGGTGTTATTGAATTTGATAAAAATAAAAAAGTACTCTCTATCGAGGAGAAACCTAAAAATCCTAAATCAACTTATGCAGTAACAGGATTATATTTTTATGATAATCACGTTGTTGAGCTCGCTAAACAAGTTAAACCTTCTAATCGAGGTGAGTTAGAAATTACAACCCTTAATGAAATGTATTTAAAGCGTAACTCATTGAATGTTGAAATGCTAGGTCGTGGTTTTGCTTGGTTAGATACTGGAACTTATGAAAGCCTACTTGAAGCGGCACAATTTGTAGAAACAATAGAAAAGAGGCAAGGCTACAAAGTTGCCTGCTTAGAAGAAATTGCATATAACAACAGTTGGATATCTAACCAAGATCTCATAGCAAGAGCTGAATTGATGGCTAAAAATAGCTATGGTGAATATTTATTATCACTCGTGAAATAATTTTGTGAATAATAATTTAAAACAAAAAGCAACTTCAGGACTTAAATGGAGTGCAATTGAGCGGCTTGCAACACAAGTCATTCAATTAGCAGTGATGCTAGTTTTAGCCCGAATGTTAGGTCCCCACGCATTTGGACTAATCGGAATGCTAGCTGTGTTCATTGCTGTCAGCCAGGTCTTTGTTGATAGTGGATTAAGTTCAGCTCTAATAAGAAAACAGGATCGCACAGAAGAGGATTACTCGACAGCATTCTATTTTAATATTGTTATCGCTTTCATTTGTTATGCGATACTATATTTTAGTGCGCCTTATATTGCCGACTTTTATAAACAGCCAGAATTAACTTCATTAACGCGTGTACTATCATTGGTCGTAATAATTAATGCGTTAGCTATTATACAACGTACTAAATTGTCCATAAATATGGACTTTAAAACTCAAGCAAAAGCATCATTAGGTGCAGTAATCATAAGTAGCTTAGTCGCATTTTCAATGGCATATTTTGGTTTTGGTGTATGGTCACTAGTAGGTCAAACATTAAGTTATGCTGCTTTTAATTCTCTTTTCTTGAATATATTACATCGTTGGCTACCAATATTAAGTTTTAATACTGAATCATTCCGCCAATTATTTGGCTTCGGCTCAAAACTGATGCTATCAGGGGTAATTGACAGTATTTATCAAAATATTTACCAAATAGTGATTGGTAAAAAATTTAACGTATTAGATGTTGGGTATTTTACGCAAGCAAACCAGTTAGTAAGAACACCTGCAATGACAATGACTGCTATTATTCAGCGTGTTACTTATCCGATACTGAGTAGTATCCAAAATGATGAACAGCGATTGAATAATGCCTATCTGCTAACATTACGCTTATCAGCAGCCGTTATTTTCCCGCTACTTTTTGGACTTGCTGTTGTTGCTGACCCACTTATTCCTGAACTATTAGGCCATGAATGGCAGCCAGCTGCTTTATTTGCCAGCATATTAGCAATTGGTTTACTTCTTTACCCTATTCATGCCATCAATTTAAATTATTTACAAGTTAAAGGTAGGTCTGATTTATTTCTAAAATTAGAAATTCTAAAGAAAATTATTACCACTATTATTCTTGTGATCACCATTCCTTATGGAATTAAAGCTATTTGTATTGGGATAGTTATCCAATCTTATCTCGCATTATTTATCAATACTTACTATAACGGAAAAATAGGCCAGCTATCAGGTTATATTCAGTTAAAAGCCTTATTTCCTATCTGGCTAATGGCACTAATAACATGTTCTGCTGCATTATTTATCACTAAATTAATCGCCATACCACCTTGGTTTTCAATAGCATTAATTATTTTGATTGCCTGTATTCTTTATATATTCAGCATACGTTTTTTTCAAAAAGACCTCTATCAGTATCTCATATTAAATATTCTGCCAAAGAAGCTAACGAAAAATTATGAATAATATCACTGTAACGTCACCATTATTACCACCATTAGAAGAACTCACTCCATATCTAGAAGATATTTGGTCAAGAAAATGGTTAACAAATAGCGGGCATTATCACCAATTGCTAGAAAAAGAGTTATGTGACTATTTAGGTGTAAAATATATCTCATTATTCTCTAATGGAACGTTAGCTTTAATCACCGCACTACAGGCATTAGATTTAACAGGCGAAGTAATTACAACACCTTACAGTTTTGTAGCAACCAGCCATGCGATTTTACTCAATAATTTAAAACCCGTATTTGTTGATATCGACCCAAACACCTTTAACCTAGATCCTAAAAAAATCGAAGAGGCAATAACAGAGAATACATCAGCCATACTTCCAGTACATGTTTATGGTAATCCTTGTGATCATGATGCTATTCAAAAAATTGCAGACAAACATGGATTAAAAGTAATTTATGATGCTGCGCATGCCTTTGGTGTCACTAAAGATGGAATATCTGTTCTTAATTGGGGAGACCTTTCAATTCTTAGTTTCCATGCTACCAAGGCATATTCCACTATTGAAGGTGGAGCTATCATCTGTCATACCAAAGAAATGAAAGAAAAATTAGACAGATTAAAAAACTTTGGCTATGAATCAGAAACTGAAATATCAATGTTAGGCTCAAATGCAAAAATAAATGAAGTACAGGCTGCATTTGGATTAGCAACACTTAAACATATAGATAATGCATTAAATAAACGAAAAAATATTGCATCCTATTATATGGAAAAGTTAAATAATATTAATGGCCTTTATTTATTTAAAGTTGATAGTAACATTAATCTTAACTATTCATACTTTCCTATTTTAGTAAATGAAAAAGAATATGGTATTAGTAGAGATGAGCTATTTCAACGACTGAAGAATCATAACATATTAGCAAGACGATACTTTTATCCGCTGATAACTGGATTTAAGTTATATGAAGAGTATAAATGTTGTAGTGTTACTGAATCTCAAAAAATCTCTGACTCTGTAATTTGCCTACCAATTCATACAGAAATAAATGAAAGTGATCTAGACTTAATTGTAAAAGTCATAAAAAATGAATATTAAAAAAATAGAATATACTGATCTTAATGAAGTAAAGAATTTTATTATTAAGAGTGATCATGACTTTATACCCTCACTTTCTTCACGAGTGAATATTGCTGAATACACTACAAAACTAATTAACAATGCGGTGTTATTTTCAATATCGAAAAATAAAGTTATTATTGCATTAGTCGCCTGTTACGCAAATAATCATGATGAAAAAATAGCTTACATTCCCTATATTGCAGTCAGTAAACAGTATAGAGGATTAGGTTGTTCTAAATTATTACTTAATTACCTGATAGATTATTTAATTAATCATGAATTTAAATCAGTTTCTCTAACTGTAAAGAAAAATTCAACCGCATATAACCTATATGAAAAATATGGATTTATGGAAAAGCAAGAATTTATTTATAGTAATACTAATATACTTGGTTGTGATATGGAATTAATACTATGAATATAGTAACACCATTAGAGAAAATAACCTCTATTCATAATATAAATCTATATATAAAAAGAGATGATTTATATCCTATTTCAGGTGGTGGAAATAAAGGACGTAAATTAAATTATATATTAAAAGATTGTCTAAACAAAAAATGTAATGCTGTTGTAACATGTGGAGGAATTCAATCTAACCACGCTCGTGCAACCGCTATTAGGTGCCGCGAATTAGGTCTAGAGTGTACTATTATTATTCATAGTATACCAACTAACAAAAGTAGCGGAAATTTAAAAATACTAGAATTATTAGGTGTCCGCATCGTTTACTGTGAACTACAAAATATATCACAAGTAATGGATGCAGAAATGGAACGTTATACATTGCTAGGATATACACCTTTTTACATTTGGGGTGGAGGTCACTGTTATGAAGGTTCATTAGCCTATTTTGATGCAGTTGCTGAATTAAAAAAACAGACAAGTATTCAATTTGATTCAGTTTTTGTAGCAAGTGGTACAGGAGCAACTCAAGCAGGACTTCATTGTGGATTCAAACACTTCTATGATAATACTTCAGTATATGGAATCAGTGTTGCTCGTGATAAAATTCGAGGAACTGAAGAAGTCAGAAAATCGGTTGATGAGCTTATTTCTATTTCAAAATTAAATCCTTTCTATATTAATGATATTATTTTTGATGATAATTATAACGGTGGTGGTTATGAAAAAACAACGCCAGAAATATTAGAAACTGTACATAATACAGCTAAAAATACCGGAATTATTCTAGACCCAACATACACGGCAAAAGCTTGGTTGGGAATGGAAAAAATAATTGAGATAAAAAATTATTCTAAAGAAACCAACGTATTGTTTTGGCATACGGGTGGTTTACTTAACTTAATGGCATAAAAATGAATATATTATTAACATCTGTTGGTAGACGTACATACCTAGTTGATTATTTTAAAGATGCATTAATAGAATCACAGGGTAAAGTTTTTGCTGCAAATAGTACCTTTACTTATGCCATGACTCATGCAGATTCATACATAATAACACCTGAGATATACTCAAATAATTATATTGATTTTTTATTACAATATTGCAAAGAAAACAATATAAATGTAATTATCTCATTATTTGATATTGATTTACCTATATTGGCTAAAAATAAGCAAAAATTTTTAGATATTGGTGTAAATATTATTGTATCTTCTCCAAATGTCATTGATATTTGTAATGATAAATGGAAAACATATCTTTTTTTAGTTGAGAGAAACATTCCAACCCCAAAAACTTTTTTATCATTACCAGCAGTACATGAAGCTATTGACAATAATACATTAGAGCTACCATTAATAATTAAACCTCGCTGGGGAATGGGCTCTATCGGTATTTATAAAGCAGAAACAATAGATGAGTTAAATATTTTTTATAAAAAAGTTAAAAACGAGATTCAATCAACGTACCTTAATTATGAGTCAGCCTTAGATATTGATAAATCAGTACTGATACAACAGTATATATCTGGTAATGAATATGGATTAGAAATTATCAATGATTTAGATGGTAACTATATCACTACATTTTGTAAGCAAAAAGTTGCTATGCGTTCTGGAGAAACAGATCAAGCTCTAACTATTAATAATCCAGCTCTTCATAAGCTTGGTGAGTTACTATCACGAGAGTTAGGTCATGTTTGTATTTTAGATACTGATTGTTTAGAAGAAAATGGTAAATTTTATATATTAGAAATGAATGCTCGGTTTGGTGGACAATATCCATTCTCTCATTTAGCAGGAGCACACATTCCTAAACAAATAATCGAATGGATTTCAAATGGTCAAACTAAAAATGAGTATGTTACCATTAAAGAAAACGTTCTCTGCTGTAAAGATATCAAACCAACTATTATAGAAAATAATTGATACAAGACTATATAGTTCTTTTCTAAGCCATATATAAATAATATATATGTATGAATAAAGCTAGAGAATAAATATGAAATTAAAATTACTTCATATAATAAGTGATGAAAAGTTTCCAGATGCAGCATATGAGCAATTTGAAAGTATAATTCCAGGACAAAGTACTTACTTATTACCAGAAATAAAACAATCTTTACAATACTTAAAAAAAATCAAACCAATCCAAGTATCTAAGTTCTCTTTTTTAAATCCAATATTTATACGTTCACTCAAAAAATATGATGCAATAATATTACACTCACTAACTAATTTTGCGATTGAATTAGTTTCTAGATTACACAAAGATGTTGTATTTATTTGGATAGGCATGGGCTATGATTACTACGATATAATTTATCCAAATCCTTATGATTTACTTGAAGGTCAGACTATTAAAATAGTTAAGGAAATTGATCCAAACTATGGCATAACAAAATCACCTAGTATTATAAAAAATTTTATTAAATTAATAATATATTATAAGAAAAAAAATAAAATTGATTGTATCCAATTAATTGATATTTTTTGTCCTGTCATACCCGTTGAGAGTAGGTTATTAGAAGAAAAAATTGGATATTTTACACCTAAAACAATTCCATGGAATTATGGTTCATCCCTCAATATTTTTGATAACAATATTGAGTATAATAATTTAACTGGTAATAATATATTAGTAGGAAATAGTGCTACACCTACAAATAATCATGCTGAAGTTTTTAAAATACTCTATGATTTAGGTTTACCAAAAAAAACAAAAATATTTGTTCCATTAAGTTATGGTTCTTCTGAATATAGAGATAAAATAATACAATTAGGTTATGAATATTTTGGTGATCAGTTTGTACCAATAACTAACTTTATGAATTTAACTGAATATTTTAAATTAATTCAACAATGTTCAGTAATGATAATGAATCATAGAAGACAACAAGGCGCAGGAAATATTGGTTTGGGATTATATGTAGGAGCTAAAATATTTTTAAATAAAGTTAGTCCGTTATATCAATTTTATACTGATAAAAAGGCAATTATTTATTCATGTGATCAGATAACAACTATTCTATCTGGTGGTATCTCCCCATTATCAAAAAATGAATTCATATCAAATCATCAGTTATTAGAAAGAGAGCATGGAAGAAAGAAAATATTAAATAATACTAGAAATTTACTTAAAGAAATTCGGAAGGTTTCTTTAACGAAAAAATAATTTTTCAAAAAATTAAAATGATCAATAAACTAGTTTATTATTATTGACTCTTTTCTATTTATAAAACATATCCATTTTCATTATAAGAGCCTATCCCAAAAGGAATTATCGTATAATATAATGAATTACGATAATTTCTGAGGGCAACGTATGGCAGTCAGCAAGTGGCAAATTAGCGATGAACTCTGGGATAAAATGGCTCCACTTATTCCAGAACATAAAACTCACCATCCGCTGGGTACGCACCGCAAGCGGGTTGATAATCGCGCTGCAATGAACGCCATTTTCTTCGTACTCAGGACGGGTTGCCAGTGGAATACGCTAAATGCCACCGGTATATGCTCGTCAAGCTCTGCTCATCGCAGATTTCAGGAGTGGCGGGATGCTGAAGTATTTGAACGCTTCTGGCAAAACGGGTTGTTTGCTTGCGAACAGTTGGACGCTATTGACTGGTCGTGGCTGTCGATGGATGGTTGTATGACCAAATCACCGCTGGCAGGCTCAAAAAAACAGGCCGTAATCCAACAGACTGAGGGAAACGGGGCGTAAAGCGCAGTCTGATGACTGACGGGAACGGGCTTCCGCTTGCACTGGTTGTCGCCGGAGCAAATATGCACGACATAAAGCTGGTTGCGGATACGCTCGATGCCCTCCAGACGGGCAGACCATGCAAGAGGCTCCGGTTGTGCATGGACAAAGGGTATGAAGCGGAATGGTTGGGATCGTATCTGAAAACAAGGGCTATGAGCCTCATATCCAATCGAGGAAAGAAGAATCTGAGGCGATCAAAAACAGCGATTTTAAGACTCATCTTTGGGTTGTGGAAAGAACGCATAGCTGGATGAACCGCTTTCGGCGTGTTCTCACCCGCTGGGAGAAAAAGGTCGAAAATTCACGTGGAATGTTTTTATCAAGAACAAAAGATTTCATTAATGTATTAATTTGCAAAGTTGACACAATTATTTATTAATATAAATACATAGAGCATGATTCTAATGAAAATAGCAATTGTAGGTACAGGCTATGTGGGTCTGTCTAACGCCATGTTACTGTCACAAAACCACGAAGTAGTGGCCGTCGACATCGTGCCTGAAAAAGTGGCGATGCTGAACAATAAGCAATCGCCGATTATCGATACCGAAATTGAACAGTTTATGCGTGAAAAAACACTCAATTTCCGTGCAACCCAAGATATTGTTGAAGCCTATACGGGCGCACAGTATGTGATTGTAGCCACACCGACTGACTATGACCCGAAAAGCAATTACTTCAATACCAAGTCAGTTGAATCAGTCATTCATGATGTGCAGAAAATTAACCCAGCAGCCACCATTATTGTTAAATCCACCATCCCTGTTGGCTTTACTGAGCGCCTGGGTGAAGAGTTTGGCTACACCAATGTGATTTTCTCCCCTGAATTTTTACGTGAAGGCCGTGCGCTGTGGGATAACTTGTACCCATCACGCATTGTGGTGGGTGAACGCTCTGAGCGAGCGGAAATCTTTGCGGATTTGCTGCTCGAAGGCGCTATCAAAAAAGATGTCCCTGTGCTGTTTACCGATGGCACTGAAGCGGAAGCGATTAAATTATTCGCCAATACTTACTTAGCGATGCGTGTGGCCTATTTCAATGAATTAGATACCTATGCAGAGAGTCGTGGCTTGAACGCACGTCAAATCATCGAAGGGGTGTCTTTAGACCCACGTATTGGCCGCCATTATAACAACCCTTCATTTGGTTACGGCGGTTATTGTTTGCCGAAAGACACCAAGCAGTTACTGGCTAACTATGACGATGTACCGAATAACCTCATTAATGCGATTGTGGAATCTAACCGTACCCGTAAAGACTTTATCTCAGATGCGATTATTGCCAAAGCGCCACGTAAAGTCGGGGTATATCGTTTAGTGATGAAAGCGGGTTCGGATAACTTCCGCGCCTCGGCGGTACAAGGTGTGATGAAACGCATCAAAGCCAAAGGCATTGAAGTGATTGTGTATGAGCCGGTGCTTAAAGAGGACGAATTTTTCCGCTCCAAAGTGTATCGTGATCTTGAAGCATTCAAAGCCGATAGTGATATTATTTTAGCCAACCGGATGGTGCCTGAACTCGAAGATGTCGCAGAGAAAGTGTATACACGTGACCTGTTTGGCAATGATTGATACTGAGAAATATAATTACCATATGTGGCAATATACTATTTATAAATAATTAGAATAATATACTATGAATAATGTTCAAAAGTACGAAAAAAAATTTTTTTTAGATGTCATAATTACAACTAGAAATTCTTCTAGTTATATCCATAATGCACTCAATGCTCTCTGCTCTCAAACCAATAAAAATTTCAATGTAATTATTATTGATGATGCAAGTCAAGATAATGTTGAACTTAAAACTATTGTTAATAGATATTCATCATTACTTAATATACATTTAATTTGCTTAGATATAAAATCTAATGCGTCTCGCACTCGAAATTTAGGACTAGACTTCTCAAAAAATAATTACATTTCATTCCATGACGCTGATGATATCTGGTTTAATAATAAAGTAGAGGTCATCTATAAATCTATTGAAAATATTCCTCCAGAACAGCCATGTATTATTTTCCATCCTGTATTGCATATTAATGAAAAAGATGTTTATAATACAACCGAAAATTCTTCTTATGCAAAAAAATATTCATTTAATAAAAACATAATAGATTACTTAATAAATAATAATGGAGTTATACAAACATCAGCAATCACTATAACCAAATCAACATCAGAACTCATTAAATTTAATGAGAATCTACAAAGACATCAAGATGTTCAGTATTGCATCGATGCATATATAAAAAAAATCCCATTTATCTTTATCGATAAAATACTGTCATTTTGGGTGATATTAAGTGAAAACCCATCAGTGATCAAAAAAGGAGCGACTTCAGATTTTTGTTTTAACTGGCTAAAATATAATGATATGAATTTCACATTTTTTAATAGAATAAATTATATAGGTAAAACACTATTACCTATTTCTTATAAAGAAAACAAACTTATAGATTCAGTCATCAAAGTAAAAAATAATTTTAATTTAGCAACAGTATTTTTTTCTTTCTTAATCCTGATAAAATCCTTACTCAATGTTTACATGAAAAGAATCAGAAAAATATTAAAGTTAGAACATTCAAATGCAAAAAATAACAATTAAAAACAAAGACTATCTGCTGTTAATATTGTGTTGCTCCTTTATTAGCTTCAACTCATTTCCTATAAATCTTATTTATATTTTAGGACTTTTGTTAATCTTATTTGGAGTTATGACTCTATGCATTAAATTAAAATTAAATAAACTAACTATAATTTATTGTTTATTTTCATCACTATTTTTAATTAGTCAAGTCACAGGCCTATATTTCTCCAGCGTTACATATACTATTAATATTAACTATTTATCACCCTTGTTATTTTATTTTTCTTGGCTTCTATCAATATTTATTCCTAATGTGATTTTAAAAACATCATACCTCGAAAGAAAGATAATATATGTAAAATCAATTAATATATCTATAATATTTTTATCTATTGAGTTATTATCCCGAACCTTACTATACGAATCAAGTCGAGGATTTATATATGCACTGAAAAGTAGTTATTTTTATTTTGACTCGAACTTCGCGGGGCTAGTAATAACGTCACTAATTGCATTTGCTATTTATTTAAATAAAGTATTGGAAGTCAAAGTTAAAAAACAAATATTTTTACTTTTTGTTCTACTTTTATTAACCTTTTCTAGAGCGGCAATTGTTGCTGGTATAATAATAATTATTATATATCACAGTATTGTTAGATTTAGATTAAAGTCATATTTCACACTATTGGCAACATTTTTTACATTTAGTTATTTACTTTATCAATATCTATATCTTGATATAAATTTCAGAGATTTAGATGGTAGTTTTAACTCCAAGTTCTACATTTTTAGTATAGCTGAAGATTTGTATTCATCTCTTCCAGTTGATTTGAAATTTTTTGGAATAGGGATGGGAAATGCAGAATCATTTTTGGGTATTTTTGCACATAATATATATGTAACATTTTTTTTAGAGTTCGGAATAATTGGAAGCGTAGTATTCCTATCATTTACAGCTTACTCTCTCTATATTTCAAAAAGCTATACTATAATTTTATGGCTTCCTGTATTCATTTGTGGGATTTCTCTATTCAGTGCATACTCGCCATTTATATTTATTATTAATGCAATAATTATCTCAGAAGAAAGAGAAAAACAAAAAGGACATAATCCGTCATATGAATAATACATTACCATTAATTTCTGTTGTTATGCCAACATATAATGTAGCTCCTTGGATTAAAAAATCTATAGACAGCATATTGAAACAAACATACCCAAACATTGAATTAATTATAATTGATGATTGCTCAACTGATAATACCTATAATATTATTAAAAAACTAGCTAAAAATAATCCAAAAATAATTCATCAACAAAATTCCAAAAACTTAAAGATATGTCAAACATTAAATAAAGGTATAAAATTAAGTAAAGGTAACTATATTGCAAGGATCGATGGAGATGATATTGCTGATCTTGAACGAATCCAAAAGCAATACGATTTATTAGTAACCAAAAATTTAGATTTAGTTGGATGTCAAATGATTGGTATAGATGAAAATGATAACAAATTATCATATAGTAATCTTCCATGCGGTTCCAAGCTAATTGATAAAACAAAGCTTTTAAGAACACCTATCACGCACATATGGCTATGTAAAAAAGATATATATATAAAATTAAACTATTATAGAGAAATACCTTATGCAGAAGATTATGATTTCATACTACGAGCTTTAGATAATGGTTTTAAATGCGATAACCACCCTGAAGCTTTAATGTATATTAGGCATAGGCTTGGAAATACGGCTTCAACCGTTAGTTTAAAGCAGCGAAAAACGCATGCATACGTAGTTAAACTAGCTAAAGAGCGAATTCTAAATAAAAATAATATTGATTCTTTTTCTGAAAAAAAACTGGCGTCATATATTAATTATTGGAACATTACGAACTTACTCCATAAATATTCATCTAAACAGTTAAATTCTGCTTATAAAAGTAATAGCAAAATCATAAAATCAGTGCATATATTATTGTGCTTGGCCACATCAATATATAATACAAAATATTTAATTGATAGATTTAAATATGATTTGGAAAGAAAAAAACTGAGTGACATACAAAATTCTATTAAATAATTTTAATGACTTGTTACGAAATAGCTAATCGACTAATAGGAAGCCTACTAAATGGACATATAGCACAATATTAATTGCTGTTATATCTTTTAAATCTAATAGACATCTAAATTAACTCAGAACCATTATTAACCTCTTAATATATACAAATAAACAATATTTTAAATATAGAGTCGTTATGAAAAATATATTTATATTAATTGATGATATTAGCCATACCGGCGGCACTGAAAGAGTCGCATGTATATTATGCAATGAATTTTCCAGAATGGGATACTCCGTATTTTTATATTCACTTAACTATTCTAAAAATACATTAACGTTTGAATTAGATAACAACGTTACTTTAAAAACATTTCAGGGAAAAAAAAGGTATTTATCATTAATAAAAATAATGAAACACATTAAACAACAAGACGGATGCCTCATTACAATTTCCATGGGGAGACTTTCTGTTGATGTCGCCCTAGCTTCTATAATTCACAAACCTAAAAAAATCATCTTCTCCGAACATATATCATTCGAATCGTTTAGCCTTGTCAAACAAAAAATAAAAAAACTTGCGTATTACTTTGCAAGTAAAGTGATTTTTTTGACAGAAAACGATAAGAACATATTTAGAAATGATACTGGAAAATATGATTTCATTAGAAATATTAACCCATACTTTCAATCAGACCTTACAATAAGGGATTTTAATGTTCGTAAAAATATTGCTATTGCGGTAGGTCGATTAACTTATCAAAAAGATTTTGAATCATTAATAAACATTTGGAAATCGACTAAAACGAAAGATTGGGAACTACTAATTATAGGTGATGGTGAAGATTACTCTAAATTAAAATCAATAATATCTGATAATGATAATATTAGGCTAATACCTGCTACTTCTGATATATCTAGTTATTATAATTGTTCAAAATTGTTCTTAATGACATCTCGTTATGAGGGATTACCAATGGTACTAATTGAGTCTCAATTTTTTGGTGTACCATCAATAGCATACAATTGCAAAACAGGGCCAAAGGAGATTATCAAAGATAAGTCAACGGGATATATAATTCCCTATGGTGATAACGCCTCATTTTCAACTAAACTTAGTTCACTCATATTTAATGATGAACTTCTTTATAAAATGCACAAAAATGCATTAAAGAATAAAGATGAATTTAGCCCTAAAAAAATAATGAAAAAATGGATAGATATAGTTTCAGAATAGCTCTCATAAAACAAAATTAACTGTGGAAAAAATGATTAAATTTACTGTTTTGCTTTCAGTCTATAAAAATGAATCTGCTGAGTATTTAAATGATGCTTTCAATAGCATATTAATATACCAGACAGTGCTACCAAATGAAGTAATTTTAATAAAAGATGGTAGATTATCTAGTGAATTAGATGATTTGATATATCACTGGAGCAAACAATATCCAAAAATAATGAAAGTAATCGAGCTAAAAGAGAATGTAGGGTTAGGTAAAGCTTTAAATGAAGGTTTAAAATATTGCTCGTATAATTGGGTTTTTCGAATGGACACTGATGACTATTGCATGCCAGATAGATTTGAAAAACAGCTATTATATATACATTTTAATCCTAACATAGTTTTACTTGGATCTTGTATAGAAGAGTTTGACTCCACAATGTCAAGATCATTAGGCTATAGAAACGTTCCCTGTTCACATAATGATATTCTTAAATATGTAAACCAAAGAAATCCATTCAACCATATGACAGTAGCTTTTCGTAAAGATATTATCGAACTAGTTGGTGGTTACCAACATCATTTATATATGGAAGATTATAATTTGTGGATTAGGGTTATTGCCGCTGGTTACAAAGTAGCTAACTTACAAGATTCCTTAGTTAAAGTAAGATGTGGCGATTCTATGGTTAAACGACGCAAAGGTATAACTTATATAAAAAGTGAATTTCAACTAGCTAAATTGAAAATTGAGAAAAAAATTGATACTCCACTTAATTCATACTTAAATTTTACGCTACGTAGTATCCCTAGATTATTACCAACTTCAATACTTTCAAAAATTTATAAAAAACTAAGAAAATAAAGGTTTATTATGTTAACTATCATCGGTGGATCCGGTTTTATTGGAACCCGTCTCTCCAATCAATTAAAATCTAAAAATATCGACTTTAAAATTGTTGATATCCAAAAAAGCGAAGCTCATCCTGAAAAATGGGAATTTGGTGATGTCACTAAACCAGAAACGCTTATCGAACCACTAAAAGGGACTGACGTCATTATCAATTTATCTGCTCAGCATAAAGATAATGTTCACCCTATTAGCCTTTATTATGAAGTAAACGTTGATGGAGCTAAAAATGTTTGTGATGTCGCTGAACAAATTGGTATTAAACATATAGTATTTACTTCTTCCGTAGCTGTTTATGGCTTTGTCGAAAAAGAAACTGGCGAAGATGGTGAGTATCATCCGTTTAATGATTATGGTAAATCAAAGTTAGAAGCCGAATATGTGTATGATGCTTGGCAGGCTAAATCAGTGAATCACACCCTTGTTACGATACGACCAACGGTGGTTTTTGGCGAAAATAACCGAGGTAATGTCTATAACCTATTCCGCCAAATTGCCTCAGGTCGTTTTTTGATGATTGGTAGTGGTAACAACCAAAAATCGATGGCGTATGTTGAAAATGTTGCTGCATTTATCCATTTTGCAACCACCTTCACTGAAGGTAAACATGTTTTCAATTATATTGATAAACCTGACTTCACCATGAATGAGCTCACTACCGTTATCTGTCACGCATTAAATAAACCTAAATCAAATATTCGTATTCCTTATCCTATTGGGATCATGGGTGGATATTGTTTTGATATTTTATCTAAAATTACTGGTAAAGAATTTCCGGTAAGCAGCATCAGGGTGAAAAAATTTTGTGCTAGAACGCAGTTTAAATCAAATTATATTGCAAATACCTCTTTCAAGGCACCAGTGACTCTTGAAAAAGGTATTGCTAATACTGTTCAATATGAATTCAAATAAATTAAAATATTTTCTTTTATCATCATCTTGCTAAAGGGATCGCGAGTGTCTATGAAACGCCTTTCTATTGCTGCACTAATGCTTACAGCATTAACCGGCTGTACCGTTACTCCTGGTGTCTATATGTCTACATCAGGCAAAAATGTCGTCGACACTGGCGATCGTGATATCTCTAAATTTGTGGATATCTATCCGATTTCACCAAAACTGTTAGATGAGATGTACGTGGCTCCAGTGATCGCCAAACCAAACCCTACCCTTGAAAAGCAACTTTCAACCTATGAATACCGTGTGGGTGTGGGTGACGTATTAACCATCACTGTGTGGGATCACCCTGAATTAACTATTCCAGCGGGTTCTTATCGTAGCGCTGCCGATTCAGGTAACTGGGTTCATTCCAATGGCACCATTTACTACCCTTATATCGGTAACGTGAAAGTTGTTGGTAAAACACTGTCGGAGATCCGTAATTTAGTCAGCAGTAAACTGGCTACCTATATTGAATCCCCACAAGTGGATGTCAGTATTGCGGCATTCCGCTCACAAAAAATGTATGTTTCTGGCGAAGTCGCTAAACCAGGTACATTGCCAATTACCAATATCCCTCTTACCGTTCTGGAAGCCTTTAATAATGCGGGTGGCCTCACCGAAAAAGCCGATTGGGATAACGTCGTACTGACCCGTAATGGCAAAGAAATTAAACTCTCATTGCAATCATTAGTTCAGTATGGCGATATGACTCAAAACTACCTAATGATCCCAGGCGATACACTTTATGTACCACGCAACGACGGGCAAAAAGTATTTGTGATGGGGGAAGTCGGCCAGCCAAATACCTTAACTATTGATCGTGCAGGTATGAGTATCACTGAAGCACTGAGTAAAGCCGGGGGTACCGATCAAACAACCGCTAATGCAACCGGTGTGTTTGTTATCCGTCCAATTAAAAGCCAAACCTCGGGTGATAAAGAACTTGATGCGTTGCTACCGAAAAAAATGGCAGCGGTGTATCAGTTAGATTTATCTGATGCCACGGCAATGGTGATGGGTACAGAGTTTAAACTACAACCATACGATCTGGTCTATGTTACCGCCGCGCCTGTGGTACGTTGGAACCGTCTGATCACTCAATTACTACCCACCATCGCGACCTATAATCAGTTAACTGAAGGTACAAAACGTATTCACGACTGGTAATCGTCATGTTTAACAATATCCTAGTTGTTTGTATGGGTAATATTTGTCGCTCCCCCACAGGGGAGCGTTTATTACAAGCCCATTTCCCCAATAAAAAAGTACACTCTGCTGGCATTATTGCCAAAGACGATCGCCCCGCTTATGACAGTGCCATCCGTATCGCACAGCAACATGATCTCTGTTTAGACAATCATCAATCACGACGTTTAACCAGCGAATTGTGTAAAGAAGCAGACTTAATCCTAGTGATGGAAAACGATCATATTGATAGGATCCATCAACAGTTTCCCGAAACTCGTGGCAAAGTCATGTTATTCGGCCAGTGGCTTAATAAAACTGAGATCCCAGATCCACATAAACGCAGTGATGAAATGTTTGAACATGTTTATCAACTGATGGAAAAAGCCGTTTTACAGTGGCAAGGGAAAATTTAATTTTAATTTAGGAAGGCTTAGCATTTAATTGATTATGAACACGACAAAAAATAGCTCCCCTGCCTCGGACGAGATCGATCTGCTGGCACTTTTTAAAGTATTAAAGTCCAGTTATCTTAAAATCGGCTTTTTTACTCTGTTTTTTATTTTGCTTGCAGCAGCTTACAGTTTTTTAGCGACTCCTATCTATCAAGCTAATGCGACACTGCAATATGACAAAGCCAGCCAAGTTTCTCTTGTTGATAAAATGAGTGAAATGATGCCATTAGCCAGCAGTGCTGGCCAAGTCGATTCCGAAATTGAAGTCATTAAGTCACGAATGGTGCTGGGCAAAACCGTGACTAACCTGAATTTAGATACTCAAATCGCACCAGCAGGCTTTTTTGATAAGCTGTGGGGGGATAAAACCGATGCTGTCGTGGCTCTCTATTTAGTCCCCGAAGACTTTATTGGAAAGCCCGCGACGTTGACCTATTTGGGGGATAACAAATATTCTCTGAATATTGAAGGGCTAGTTCTTGAAGGCACCGTTGGTATTCTCTTAAAACAAGACGATATTAGTTTATTGGTTTCATCCTTAGTTGCAGAGGTTGGTCAAGAATTTACTTTAGTTAAAAATGCGCGTTATTCAACCATTGAAAACCTACGTAATACTTTAACTATTGCAGAAGTGGGTAAAGGAACCGGTATTATCAATATGGCCATTAAAGGTGCCGATAAAACCGAAAACGTGCAAATCTTAAACAGTATTATTCAAAATTACGTCGATCAAAATACCGAGCGTAAAAAAGAAGTCACAAATAACACCTTATTATTCTTAGATGAATATCTGCCTAAGATTAAAACCAAGCTGGATAACTATGAAAACCAGCTAAATACCTTCCGTAAAAAGAATGAATCTATCGACTTATCATTAGAAGCCAAATCCGCCCTTGATAGTGCTTTGCAAGTCGAAGAAAAGTTAAATGAACTCACCTTTAAAGAGGTTGAAATTCAGCAGTTGTATACACGCAATCACCCTGCTTACCAATCACTGCTTGATAAGCGCCAGCAGCTGTTACGTGAGAAAGAGAAAATCAGTAAAGCGATTCAAAAACTGCCAAATACTCAACAACAAATTGTTCGTTTAACCCGTGATGTAGAGTCTGAGCAAGCTATTTACAATCAATTAGTGGCAAAACAGCAGGAACTGAGTGTATTAAACTCAGGGATCACCGCTGATGTGCGTATTATTGACTCCGCCGAATCTCAACCGAATGCCGTAGCACCTAAGAAAGCATTAATCTTAGTATTAGCTGCAATACTGGGCTTTATAGTGGGTTGTGCATATGTCATTGCTCGTGAGTTCTTTAATAATAAAATTAAAGGCACTGAGGATATTGATGCTCTGGGTATCAACGTCTATGCCACTATTCCTTTCTCTACCCATGAGAAGAAATTGATTGCAGAAGGTAATAAACATCCACTCGCGCTAGAAAACCCTGCCGATACGGCGGTTGAAGCCATTCGTTCTTTGCGTACTAGTGTTTACTTCTCGGTCATGAACCAAGGTAATAATCTGGTTATGGTCACCAGTGCTTCACCGGGTGTAGGTAAAAGCTTTGTTACCTCCAATATGGCGGTGGTGCTAGCAAATGCAGGCAAAAAAGTATTGTTAATCGATACTGACTTACGTAAAGGCCGTATACATAAAGCCTTTGGATTAAGCAATAAATTAGGTCTATCCGATTATCTCTCACAATCAGATACTAGCCAGCCAAATATTCATAACAGTGTGATTGAAAACCTCGACGTGATTTGTCGCGGTAAGAATGTCACGCACTCTTCTGAATTACTAATGAGCGAGCGCTTTAAACGTTTACTTGATACGGTGAAAGGTCAATACGATATCGTCGTGATTGATACTGCGCCAATACTGGCAATCACCGACTCAGCTATTATTGGTAAGTACGTTGGGACCTCATTGCTTATCACCTATTATGGTGTGAACACGGTGAAAGATATTGAGTTATCGCTCAAACGCTTTAAGCAAAACGATATCGAAATTACGGGTGTGATCTTAAATGGTATCGATGCCAAGTCAGACGATTATAATTATGTTTATGAGTATTAGGAAAGTACAATGAAAAACGCAAAAGTATTAGTCACTGGTGGTCTTGGCTACATTGGTAGCCATACCTGTGTGCAGATGATTGAACAAGGCATGCAGCCAATTATTTTAGATAACCTCTGCAATGCTAATCCTGAAGTACTCAATCGCATTGAAACCATTACTGGCACCAAACCTATTTTCTACGTCGGTGATGTACGTGATAGCAAAATTTTAGATACCATTTTTGCTGAACATAAAATTGCATCGGTGATTCACTTTGCAGGGCTAAAAGCCGTGGGTGAGTCAGTTCAAAAACCGATTGAGTACTATGACAATAATGTTAATGGAACTTTGGTTTTAATCACATCAATGCAAAAAGCGGGTGTAAAAAGCCTCATTTTTAGTTCTTCCGCGACGGTGTATGGTGATCCTGAAGAAGTACCGTTAACTGAAGAATCGAAAGTAGGTGGTACAACCAATCCATATGGTACCAGCAAATATATGGTTGAACGCGTTCTTACCGACTTACATATTGCGCATGATGAATGGTCACTGACTTTATTACGTTATTTTAACCCTGTCGGAGCTCATACTTCAGGTTTAATGGGGGAAGACCCTAACGGTACCCCAAACAACTTAACCCCATTTATCGCTCAAGTTGCTGTTGGTCGCCATAAAGAAGTGATGGTATTTGGTGCTGATTACCCAACACCAGATGGTACTGGTGTTCGTGATTATATCCATGTTATGGATTTAGCGAGTGGACACATTGCTGCCTTGAATGGTGTTAGTCAAAAAGCAGGGCTCCATATTTATAATTTAGGCACTGGTAAAGGTACTAGTGTATTAGAAATGATCGCTGCTTTTGAAAAGGCATCAAGCAAACAGATCCAATACAAAATAGTTGCTCGCCGCCCCGGTGATATTGCTGAGTGCTGGTCTAGCCCTAATAAAGCCTTTACTGATTTAGGCTGGCGAGCTCAGTACTCCGTGCAAGATATGGTGAACGATAGCTGGCGTTGGCAATCGCAAAACCCTAATGGCTATAAATAGATTTATTTTATTTAGGTTAAAATATGAATATTGATATAGATTCATTTGCACTATATATTGGTGTTAAACCAGAATATTTAGCTATGTTATATAGAACTACATGTGAATTAGAAGGATTGCCTTTACCTAAAAGAAATAGGCATGGTAAGGTAAAAATGAGTGATGTTTTAATTTTTAAACAACACTTTGAAGATAAAACAAAGAAGATTAATGAGAATAAAACATTAAGTTAAACTATCACTAAAGCTCAAAGAGCTGATGGATAAAATATGCAAATTATTACTTTAAGCGACAAACCCAAAAGAAATTATTTTATAATATAATGAGTTACGATAATTTCTAAGGGCGAACGTATGGTAGGCGGTTATTGTCAGACTAGCGATGAACTCTCAGAAAAAATAACACCTATTATCACTGAACACAAAACGAATCATCCGCTCGGCACTCGGCACTGACGAGTTGATAACAGTGCTACTATAAATGTTATTTTTTTGTTTAGAGTCGTTTGTCAGGCTGAATGAGCTAAATGTCCCCGGTATATATCCATTAAGTTCTGTACACCCCTGCCTCCAGGAATGGCGTGATCTAGTGTCTTAGAGCGCTTTTCCTGAACTTGTGATATTATTCAATCAACCAACATTTTTATAATAATCAATAAGTTTCAATACATCTTCAGCATTGTTTATTGTTTATTGTTTATTGTTTATTGTTTATTGTTTATTGTTTATTGTTTATTGTTTATTGTTTATTGTTTTATTGGTTAAAATATGCCAATTAATCACTTTATCGTCATTACTGCTCCCTGAGCAACCAACATAGTTCAGATGAATGAAGCATCTTTTTTGTTAGAGGGGCTTTTACTGCTACTGAGGCATATTTTACATCTAAAGTGGCCTTACTCGCTTTACGACTACCTCTTTTAGTTATCTGGAGTAACACTTTTAAGCATTGATATTGCTGAGTATGGCAACGAGCTTATCTCCTATTGAGATAGGCTCTAATTATTACTTTTTATCATTTCAGTATTCCTCAATTAAATCTGTTAAAGATCTGATCGAGAACTGAGGATTTTGTTCAAAAAAATCCTTACACATGTGAAGGACTTCTGTATAAAAGGCAGTCTATACTGGGGGTTATTTATTTTGAATAGTGTGTCAATGAACTTCAAAAATATCATGAATTAAAAATATCGTTTAATAATTCTACAGTTCTAGTTGAACATTGCACAATGTTTATCAGACGTTGGGGGGATTAGTGTTATGTATGAAAATGGTTTGGAAAATTGAAATCAGTTTGCTAAGGATATTAGCCTGTTTATTACACGGGCGTATTTGTTACTATTACCATGTAAAAGTATATGACCCTTTATTGGTATTCACAATAAGTTCTAGTGGAAGGCATTTGGTATAAGAATCGTTACTTGGGATTGTAAACGTGTAAGATTGGCCAAACTTTAGGTTAGCATTCATATTTTTCCCTCGGTTATTTGTCGAAATCACACAATTATCGCGATTCAAAACCAATGATTGTAAAGTGAGTTATCATCAAGGCTGGTAATGGTATAACGCCAAACTGGAAAAGCGACTTGTCCAGCGCGAAGTTTATCACTTCTTACATCGACTTTTATGGGGAAATAGCTGCAAGCGACATTGCACTGAAAAGTCCAAGGTTACTTACAATTAGTATAGAACAAAGACTATTAATGAATTTCATTATAAAAACCTTATATAAGAAAGAGTAATTGTATATTTATTAAGATAAATAGCTCTTTCCCCGGTGCTAATACAATAATGGGAATAGCGAATTATTTCTTTTGATTTTTACTATTGAGTATTTCTGGTAAATGTTTAATAAAATAAATCGCAAAGTTAAATACACCAATAAATAGTGATTTAATTATGTTGGGAAATTTAAAGGCAATAGGCAGAAAAATAAAAAGGATTAATAGAAATAGAACAAGTTTCATAGCCTCACCCTGACCCAGAAAAAGAGCCACTTAAATATCATGGCTATGTCGTGATTTAATGAATAAAACAAATATGATTACGATAATGATTCACGTTGTTTCCTTCTCATCCACTTATTGTAATAATCTGAGCGCTCTTCATCACGCCCCCCTATTTCTTCAATCCAATCATCATATTCAGGGCTGTCTTCAAAACGTTCTGACATGGTTATTTCCTCTAAAATGCATTATTTCGATTAAATTCGATAGGTAATATGTTGTATCGCGAATAGCTTATAAGAATCTGGTTGGTATTTAAAATCGTTATAAACGATCGAAATAATGAAATTGATCTGTAAAACCTATCGTAAATACCAATGAATATGTTGGCAATGAAAGGTAAATCCTATCGTAATGGTGTTATCGATCATTAAAACAGATCAATAAAGAGAAGATTATTCTAAATAAGAAATCAATAACGCATTTATTGTGTAATGAGTATATAAATAAGAAGATTAACGATCTTTGGGGGTATTTTTAGGAAGGTACACGAGCATCTAGTCAGCAGTGAAAATATCGGTTAAGTTGACTCATAAGATAACGAGTCACGATGACATGATTAGCAGGTAACTAATGATATTGATTAAATTACCCGCAAAAGCAGGCTTTGCTCTGCGTCATGCGCCGCCGGAACAACAACGCGCTTTTCTTGCTGTGATTGCGTATTGGCCCAGTAATGTGGGGCAAAGTACCCAAGCCTATTCTGAATAGCTTAAGGCCAAAATCGCCCAAATCGTGGCGGTCTAGGGTGGTGTATGGCTTAACCCTGAAAAGGGCAACCAAAAGCTGAAACTGCAATGTGTGCAAGGCCACCTGATTAACACTCGTCCATTCTACTTACGCCAAGGGGGATGGTGCATAGGGTGTTATGTTGAAAGCCAATATGTGGCTATCTTGCTTCTACTAGTGCATTTGTCATCACAGTAAGATAAATATCCATTTAATGGTTTGCATTAAATAAAAAAAGAACACCATAATAGCCATCTTTACGGATATCCGTAAAGATGGCTTATAGTAGAGTTTAGTTTGATTGGTGTTCTAGCTTATGGATGTTATTGGGATACTATTGCATTATTTATTCTCCGCCCAATGGGATCAAAGGTAAGCGCTTAATGAACCAGTAAAGCTTTACTCAACCTCACTGATTTCTACGTTCCATGGCATGAGATCCGACACATCATCTTTCGGACTTCGTTTTGGTAACTCGGTAAACAGGTGTTGGAAGTAA